>JAYTRM010000174.1:0-4047 GCA_043746165.1 Bdellovibrionales bacterium
ACCCCCATGTTTGTCGAGGTCCTGTCCATCTATTTTTGTAAAGCGATTCCACTTCCTAAGTGCGTTCCGGGATCAACCAAAACAAGTAGGGGCGCTCATTTCGGCAGCTCCGTCACTCCAGCCGCACACGCTTTTGCTATGCCTACTCATCCTTCTTATTCTCACGCTCATTAACTTGCGCGGAATCAAAGAAGCCGGTGCGGTTTTTTTGCTCCCGACTTACGGTTTTCTCGGCGCGATTGGAACGGTGCTGCTGATCGGAGCCTACAAAGTTCTGACGTCACACGGCCCTCCCGTGCCAGTTGAATCTATCGCACACCTAGCGCCAATGGTGAGTCAACCCGTGGGTCTCTGGATTGTCCTCAAAGCATTTGCTAGCGGTTGCACGGCGATGACCGGCGTCGAGGCGGTCAGTAACGGTGTTCGCGTGTTTCGTGAACCGGTGGTGCAAACCGCGAAGAGAACGCTCAGTCTCATCGTCGGAATCCTCATTGCGCTGCTGGCCCTCATCGCCTGGCTCTGCCACGCCTACCAGATCGGCGCTACCGATCCGGGTCAACCTGGGTACGAAAGCGTTATTTCACAACTCGTTCGAGCGGTGATCGGCCACGGCGCATTTTATTATTTCACGCTTGCCACGGTTACAGTTATGCTTTGCCTCTCGGCCAATACCGCTTTCGCCGACTTTCCGAGGCTTTTTCAAATCATCGCCAGAGACGGTTTCTTGCCCGAGAGCTTTGCGGAACGTGGACGAAGACTCGTCTTCTCCAACGGAGTTTTTGCACTTTCAACCTTGTCAGGCTTGCTACTCATTCTTTTTGACGGGGTCACCGATCGCCTCATTCCCCTCTACGCGATCGGAGCGTTTCTCGCCTTCACGCTCTCGCAGCTCGGGATGGTTTTTCACTGGAGAAAACAAAAGGATCAGAGAATCGCTTTTCCTCTCGCGATCAACGCTCTTGGCGCGGTTGCTACAGGTGTAACTCTCATCATCGTTCTGATTTCAAAATTTACCGAAGGCGGTTGGATTTCGGCAATCGCCGTGCCGGTATTCGTCACCGTATTTTTTGCAATCCGGCGACATTACCTGCATGTCGCTCGGCAAACAACCACTGCGCAACCCCTCGTCTTCGCGCGCGTCCACGACCCGGTCGTCGTCGTCCCGATCCGGAGTTGGAATTTAGCGTCCCGGAAAGCGATGAAGTTTGCAGTCGAACAGTCGAGCATTGCCTACGGCGTCTACGTCGAGCGCGAAGAAAACAAGACCGAAATTTCTGACGAAGACTGGTTGAAATTCATTGCCGAGCCGGCGGCCGCGGCGGGTTGGCGGCCGCCTGAGTTGAGACGTCTGCCCAGTCCTTACCGCGTGCTCTTTGGCTCATTTTTCGGATTCATTGATGAATTGGAAAAAGAGCATCCCGGACGCCGAATTTCTATCATTATTCCGACGATTATCGTGAACAAGTGGTATCAGGTATTTCTCCACAACCACCGCGCAATCTTACTGATTGCAGCCCTGTACCTGCGCCGCGATAAGCGTATCGTATGGTCGACTGTACCGTGGTTTCTTGATTCGTTGGCTTTAAGCCCGCCGGAGGAGCGACGCTACCCTTAGTTTTGTGCCAGCATTTCTCGCTCAATGGCCGCTCTTGGGAAGTCGATGACAAAACACGCTGCACCAGAGGATGATCTGACTCCTGGCAGAGCTGAATCGAGCCGCC
The DNA here is from genome assembly GCA_043746165.1 of Bdellovibrionales bacterium. Taxonomy (GTDB): domain Bacteria; phylum Bdellovibrionota; class Bdellovibrionia; order Bdellovibrionales; family JAMPXM01; genus JAYTRM01. The sequence goes on from JAYTRM010000174.1 coordinate 1,722, forward strand.
GTGCTCGCGCGCGATTTTCTAAGGGCCGCAGCCTTGTCGCGCGCTTGGAGAGGAAGATCGTAAGCTGAGATCATCTCGGCTTTCTCAGCGGCGAGCGCCTTGAGATCAAACCAGTACGATGCCGGGCCGACGAAGATCTTGTAAACGTAGGAAATTTTCCGGCACGCCACCACCCCGCTCGTTTGCCAACACTCGATTGTTCAGTATAAACCCACGGCATTTGACTCAAGATCGATTCGTTATAGTTTTCGATCTTTTACGGCTTTGACATTTTTTTCAACGAGATCGAGTAGCGTTTGCATATTGACGGGCTTTTTAATGACTCCGGCACAGCCGAGATCTCCAAAAACGCGGTGGTCACTCTCAGCCGAAAAGAGGTAAACGGGCGGTGGGCCCGACACAAACGAGAGCTTCTTAAATTCTTCGAGAAATTGCTTGCCACTCATTTCCGGCATGCGCCAGTCCAGCAAAATGAGCGACGGAACAACCCCAGCGGTGAGCGCAGCCAATGCATCGATTCCGCTCGCGTAAGCGTCCACAGAGTAACCTTCAAGCGAAAGAAACTCCTTCGCCAACTCTCGAATGTCAGTATCGTCTTCGACCAGAAAGACATCGATGAAAGTCGCTTTGATTTTGCCCCGACCCTTTCTTTCTCTTTTGCTGTCCTTTAATGCTACCTAGAATGACTTCTCATGCGTTGAATCGTAACCCAGCTCATTGCGAACAATCGCCAGCTGGACTTGAGCTGCAAGTGAAGCCGTGTAACCCACCAAAATGTCGAGCGCAATCACTATCGCAGCGGGTAAAAAAGACCACAGGCGTGGCTATTTTCGAACGCGGCTTTTTCCTGGTCGATCTCTGCCGCCTTGGAAAGAAGGCGAGCTATTTGCAACGCCTCCCGCCAGGAGGAAAGAGATGAGCCAAGAAAAGTTCGAGAGTCAACTGCCTGCAACCGACTAGATTCTGGTAGCCTCCATGTGACAAACGCGATTTCTACCTCCAGCATCCTTTTATAAACGATAGCTTGAGGCGAGGTCAGAAAGCGGCTCCAAAACCTTCGGTTTAAACCGAAACCATTCCGCGACCGCGACCGCTATCGCCGCCTGTTCGCAACACGGTAAGGGGGCAGTTTGATAATTATTAGTCAATCGTACCGGGTAGGTCTTTCGAAAGAACTCCGCGGATGAGCTGGCCAAGAGCGAGTCCATCGATTGGCTTAGCAATCCGGGGCGGCAGTATGACGAGCGCCCTTACCCGCTCCGCCCATTTCCTTATTGACCGTTGCCCATGCTATGCGTGCCGCGCTCTTTGAACCCTTGCCGGTTTTCTTTTCGCTATCTTCGATGTGTTTGGCTTGCCTTTTTTGCTTAGTGGTGTAGCTCGCTTTACTTCCTCGTGGCATAAATCTTCCTCCGATGTGACAAAGTGTCTCCTAGCGCTCTCTTCCAGACGCGCTTTGCATTAATTCCACGACCCGACGCACTTCAATGCACATCGCTGGCCAACACCTGGGCATTGGCTCTCGAGATATACAAGATGCTTCATAAACTGAAATTCGGACCACCTTTTGCAGGCCCTGCTTGGAAGTTTGCACCTTCTCACTCTGAACTTAAGCAATTTCATCAGCGAAGGCGAAACCAACATCACGGAGCGAACAATAAATTACGAAGGGATTTTGTATGCCACTGACCGAGCAAAAAAATAACCGCGATCTCCAGCTAGGTATTGCCAAGACTCCATTTCAAAGTCAAAAGCTTCAAGATGATGCTAGAAAGCATCTCGCTGTCACCGTCGCCGTTGCGCCTGAAGCGGCGTACGCTTTCTTTCGAAATTTCGACAATCTTCCCCGCTTCATGAAAGATCTCAAATCAATCGATCTTATCTCAGACAAAAAATCACACTGGACGGTTGAGGTTAAAGGGCTTAAGGCCGAATGGAATGCCGAGATTATTTCGGATCGACCGGGTGCCATGATTTCTTGGAGAAGTGTTGAGGACTCTGAGGTTGAAACTTCGGGCACAATTTGGTTTTCGCCAGCGGTGGAATTTTTAGGAACGGTCATTAGCCTGGCCCTTGATTACAAAGTTCCGGGCGGAAAGCTCACAGAACTCTTCTCAATGTTCTCGGGCGAAGATCCGAAATCGTTGGCCTTAATCAATCTTCGACGGCTGAAATGCTATCTCGAAACAGGCGAGCTAGCTACGATCGACGGGCATTCTTCAGGCCGAGAGCAAAATGCAGCAACCATACTTAAGCACTAACAATCCCCCACCAGAGGTGGGGGGATTGAAAAGTGTGAACCGCTCAAAGCGGTTAAAATTCGGGC
>JAYTRM010000175.1:0-12968 GCA_043746165.1 Bdellovibrionales bacterium
AAAAATCAAGAAAATCATGTCAACAATAATTTTCAAAATCCAAAATAAAATGCACCGCATAAACTATATCAGTTTATTTTTTGCTGACCAGTTACAGAATTTTTTGCAATCGAGGGCCTGAAAAACCTCATCGAAACCGAAATGAAAACTAGCCGCGAAGTCACAGTGGTTTTCCAGACGGGGCCGTCTGAACAGGCTAAGAAATTCGAGGCGATCCTTCGGATCGATACGCCACAAGAGATTCTCTAATACCTAAACGGCGGCATTTTACCTTATGTGCTCAGGCAATTGCGCGACGGCAAAAAAAAGATCGAGGTAGTTTCCGGACCTGCAGTCGTGTGCAAAGAATCGAATCAAAGCCAAGCCGATAAGGCTATCGAGGAAACCTCGCTCGAGTCTTTTCCGGCCAGCGATCCGCCGAGCCACTAATTAGCCGAGCCACTAATAGACCAGCTCGCAACAAAGGTCTGAGACCAAGAAGTCATGGTTTCTCCCACACCTGCGGTCGGCTACGCCCGTTTGAGGTGACCGTGGGCCAAGCGGGATCAATCGTGAGAACTTCCAAACCAGTCTCCGTCAGTAGGACGGTATCTTCAATTTTCGCACCGGGTAAGGTGGGGTTCCAGGCGAAAGCCTGCGCAGTTTCGAAAGGAGCTGGGGTGGGACTTCCAACTTGAGTCGGGCTCGCCAATTTTTCGCGAGATAAGTAGCCTGTCGTACCGCCAAAATGTTGCTGCTGCACTTGCTCGCGAAATCCCATTGAAGTGTACTTCGAGCGCAAGGATTCGAACACTGACAGAAGTGAGCCACCGGGGCGAGTATGTTCAAACGCCGTCGCCTCAAGCTCCATGACTGCGTTGCTGCGCGAAATTTCCGCAGGAGTTGATTTTCGAAATGAAACAAAGCGGGTGAGATTAGCGTACAAACCGTGCTTGCGGGCGCAGAAAACCATCATGGCACGGCCTCCGATCAAAGCGTTGGTTGCGACCGGGTGCCTCCAATGGGGCAAACGCTGTTCTCCCCCGACTAAAATTAGAGCTGGCTCCAGTCCACGCGACCAAAGTGCCCGGGCTCCTTCACCTGCTAGGCGCCATTCACTCCACTTTGGATCACAGGCGCTAAGAGCCTCGGTCATGGCCTTTGCTGCCTCTTGTGCTAATATTCTGTATCGAGCTATCTCTTCGGGAAGAAAGCGTAGGCGTAGGCGTAAAAAACTCTCAGGTAGTCCTTCCTCGCCAAGGCCTGGGCGATCCGAGATAATACGACCTCCACCCTCGAGTTTGCGGGTGAGAATGTCCATTCCCCGAGCGGCGAACCACGGACACTCCGCCATTTCAAAATCAGCACTAACCTCCTCGGCGCGCAGCCTTTCGGACTCGATCGTCGTCGTCACAATCCAGGCTTTCTCCATGGTAATAAATATTTCGGCGACGCCGGTCTCAGAGGCAAGAAGCACCGCGCTTGATCCTCCGGCAGTCAACCAGGCAAACCAATCGACGCCCTTTAAGCGAACGGCCGAAACCAAAGAATCGAGCATCCATGCTATAATCTTTTTTAGTTTAGTTTTAATTTCGTCCAAATCCCCTCCTTTTTGACTAGAGTGCTATAAATGGTCCAGACTTTCAGGACTCTCAAAAGGTAAAAGCTGAGGTGGCTCTGGAACCGAGAGAAGCTCGCCTCGGGTGTAACCCGAACCGCGAGTTGCCCGTGCCATAGCCGCTAATGAAAACTTAGGCTCGCGTCGAAAATTAAAAAGCCCGTTGGATTCTTGAAACGTGTCAACAAACTGGGTGTAACAAAAGCCGATGAAACTTTCGATTCTGTTGACAGTCGCAAGCAAAACCTCATAACGCCGCCTAAATTCGTCGGGTGTTTGACAAACCGAATATCCCCAGCCGTCTTCAACAAGCGAGGCTTCCACACAGTTGATTCCGCCAAACTCGGTCAACATCAGGGGCTGTCCTGAAAGCGGGTAGCCTGCGACCGTGAGCACGCGCCCACCAGGCCGGTAGCGATCAAGCAGCTGAGCGCTCACCGGACCGCCAGAGTATTTCTTAAATAGGCGATCAGATTGATCGTCGTAATCATGGATACCTAATATGTCGGTGGCGACACTTTCCCAGCCATCGTTGCCGATCACGGGTCGAGTGGGATCGAGAGTTTTCGTCAAATGATACAAGGCTTGAACGCAATTTTGATGAGATACCTTTTCGGCGAGATCCGGAACTCCCCAGGACTCGTTAAAGGGAACCCAGACGACGATGCAAGGATGATTCATGTCTCGATCGATGGCCTCGGTCCACTGCTGGGTCAGGCGCTCCACCGACTCGTGCGTGAAGCGATAGGCACTTGGCATCTCGCCCCAGACAAGGAGACCGAGGCGGTCGGCCCAATAGAGATATTCGGGATCTTCGATCTTCTGGTGTTTGCGGACGCCGTTAAAGCCCGCAGCTTTGGTTAGTTCAATGTCTTGGCGAATCGCCGTGCTTGACGGCGGGGTTAGCATTGTTTCTGGCCAGTAGCCCTGATCGAGCACGAGGCGCATGTAGTACGGACGGCCGTTGAGTAAAAACCTTCCGCGATCAATACTCACACTGCGAAGAGCCGTGTACGACTCTACCTCATCAACTACCTCGTCGCGACAAAATAGCCGAATTTGCGCCAAGATGAGAGTTGGCTTTTCCGGAGACCACAAAAGTTCGTTACGAAAATCATCGATGCCGGGATCAGAAAGAGCGATGCGACGGTGCACCTCTTGATTGATGACGGCGTATCGGTCTTTGGCTAAGATCTTTCCGCCGCTGCTTAAAACCACCTGAACTTCGAGCTCATCGCAAATTGAACCGGCCACGAAAACTTCACAGCCGATTTCCCAAAGCATCACCTTCGGCGTTAATCGAAGGTTAGAGATGTAGGTCTCACCAACCTCTTCGACCCAGACCGTCTGCCAAATTCCCGATGTCCGAGGATACCAAATGCTGTGCGGATGCCGTTGCCAATCTTGTTTTCCGCGCGGCTTAGTTAAATCATGTGGATCATCATCGGCACAGACTGTGACGACTTGAGAAGCGGAGTCACGAAGGAGATCTGTAATATCAAATTCGAATGGAGTGTAACCGCCCTCGTGGCTACCGACGAAATCATCATTGATCCAAACGCGCGCGAAGTAATCAACTGCACCAAAATGTAAAATGACTCGCTTACGTAGCTTTTTTACTTCGAAACTTTTACGATACCAGCAACGGGAATGAAAATCGGTATTGCCCACACCACTGGCCTCAGACTCCGGCGCAAAGGGAACCTCGATTTGCAAGTTCCAGCAAGGTACTTGCCAAGGCTTTTCCCATTTTATTTCATTATCAAACGTAAAATCCAAGTTGCCGTTGAGAGACTGCCACGGCTTGCGAACCATTTGTCGACGAGGATATTTGTCGTCTTCAATGTTCCTTTCTGACCCAGTTTCATCATTTTTCATTGCCATTTTTTATTACCATTCTTTCACATTCCGCATTGGCGCTTCTGGCTTGGGTTTTAAGGAATCCTCAATTGTGGAGATGCAAAGTTGGCACCAGTACTGCAACGCCTTGGTCCAGTTGGTCCAGATATTAAAGATGCAGGCTGCGCCGGAAATCAGATCTGCGCCGCAATTGAGACCCTTTTCTGGTAAAACTTAAAACATAGGATGGACGTCATGCTTTACAAAAAGCCGGAATCCGATAAAAAAAACTATGGAACCTCAGATTTGCTCGTGGTTTCTCATTTACGATGGAATTTCGTTTTTCAAAGACCCCAGCATCTCATGAGCCGCTTTGCAAACCGCAGGCGCGTTTTTTTCCTCGAGGAACCAATCTTTGAGCATATTGACAAACCGGAGTTACGGACGACTTCCTGCCCATCCGGCGTTAAAATTTTGGTTCCTCACCTACCTTTTGAATACTCACCCGATAGCCTAGAAATTTTTCAGGCTCAAGCTCTCGAAGAATTTATGACGGCCGAGGAGATCGAAGATTACACACTCTGGTACTACACCCCGATGGCGCTTCCTTTTACCCGCCATCTCCAACCAAAGCACATCATCTATGACTGCATGGATGAACTGTCTTTGTTTAAAGGTGCTCCGCGTGCGCTCATCGACAATGAAGCTGAACTCATGGTGAAGGCCGATCTGATTTTCACCGGCGGGCACACATTGTACGAAGCCAAAAAACATCTTCACGACAATATCCATCCATTTCCGAGCAGCATTGATGCCTCGCACTTCGGCAAAGCACGGCAAAAACTCGCGGATCCCATCGATCAAAGAAATATCCAAGGTCTTCGCGTTGGCTTTTTTGGTGTGATTGATGAGAGAATGGATTTGCAATTGCTTGAAGGCGCAGCACGACTGCGACCGGAGTGGCAATGGATCATGCTTGGCCCCATCGTTAAGATCGACCCCGCGCATTTGCCAAAACGGGACAACATTCATTACTTGGGCAACAAGCAGTACAAAGAACTTCCAGATTACATCGCTGGCTGGGATGTCGCGATGATGCCGTTTGCTCGCAATGAATCGACCCGCTTCATCAGCCCGACCAAAACGCCTGAGTATCTTGCCGCCGGTCGGCCGGTAATTTCGACTTCCATTCGTGATGTCATTAATCCCTATGCCGTCGAGAAGTTAGTGCGAATCGCGGATACTCCTCGGGATTTTGTGCTAGCGGCTGAGGGCGCCTTGCAAGATCGCCTGGATCCTGAATGGTTAAAACGTGTCGATCGGTTTCTTCAAGGTAAGTCCTGGGATGAAACCTGGGCGCGGATGGCCAGCCTCGAAGTCAAATTGGACCGCGCCGAGACCAAGGCAAATTTCGCTTCATGGGGAGGAATGGCTCAGCCGGCGGCGGCCCGCCTTTAATCTGCGCCTATGCCAAATCCAATTCGTAAAAAAACTTCGAGTCCTGCTCTCTGGGCGGGGCTAGAGTGCACTCTCAATCGCGTTGGAGACTCTTTTCATGACCAGTGCGCCCGCAACGGTCATGACCTAAGACTAGATGATTTAAGAATCTTCAATGAGCTCGGCATCGAACGACTCCGTTATCCTTGTTTATGGGAAAAGGCAGTCCGGCTTGATCAGCCGAATCAGGCTGATCAATATGACTGGAGGCTTTTTGATGAACGATTGGGCGCCCTCCGGCAGTTGAATTTGAAGCCCGTCGTAGGACTCTTACACCACGGGAGCGGTCCGCCTTTTACCAATCTGCTCGATTGCGAGTTCCCCGTCAAATTTGCCCGCTACGCCAGGGCGTTTGCCGAACGCTATCCGTGGGTACAAGATTACACGCCAGTCAATGAGCCTCTCACCACGGCTCGTTTCAGCGGACTCTACGGTGTTTGGTATCCACAGCAACAGAGCGATAAATCTTTCGTACGGGCCCTTTACCACCAGATTGAAGGGACCCGCCTTGCGATGCTTGAAATTCGCAAGGTCAATCCCGACGCCCGGTTAATTCAGACCGAAGATCTGGGCCGAGCTTCAGCGACACCCGGATTACAATACCAGGCACTTTTTGAAAATGAACGAAGATGGCTCACCTTCGATCTTTTGGCTGGTCGGGTGGGCAAACTACACCCAATGTGGACTTATCTCACCCGCGCCGGAATTGAGCCCGGCGAACTAGAATTACTGCAACAATCACCCTGCCCTGCAGATATCATTGGCCTAAATCACTATCTCTTGAGCAATCGTTTTCTCGACCATCGCTTGCAGGATTACCCGGAAGTATTTTACGGAGGTAATGGCATAGACCGCTACGCCGACGTCGGCGCCGTCGACTGCGAGGCCGCCGAGCTGCCTTCCGTCCTTTCAATTTTAAAAGAAACTTGGCAACGCTATCGCATGCCTCTGGCTATCACTGAAGTTCATCTCAGTGGTGGTCGTGAATCACAAATGCGCTGGCTGCACGAAGTCTGGACGGCATCAATGCGGGCAATTGAGTTTGGCGCAGATGTTCGCGCCGTAACGGTTTGGAGTCTGCTCGGTTCTTTCGACTGGAATTCGCTCTGCACGCAAGAAAATGGCTTTTACGAATCCGGTATTTTTGACGTGCGCGCGCGAGGGCCAAGACCGACAAAGCTAAATGAAATGGCTGCGGAGTTAGCCAAACGCGGAAATTTCACTCATCCCCTTTTAGATGATATCGGTTGGTGGCGAACCTCACTTCGAAATCGCTTTCCAAAAATGGCACTTCAACCAACACAGGCCAAACCCAAACTTAGAGCCCGAAGACGGCTGATGATCGCTGGTAACGGTACACTGGGAAAAGCGTTTGCGCGCATTTGTGAGCAGCGACGCATTCCCTTTCATATTTTTGGGCGTGAGCATTTAGATATTACAGATATGCGTGCAGTACGAAGGGCCTTAGATGAGCATCAACCGTGGGCCTTTCTCAATGCTACGGGATTTGCCGATGTTGATCGGGCAGAACTGGAACCCGAAAACTGCCGTCGTGATAATGTTGACGGACCCGCAATCGCCGCAGAGGCCTGCGCGGAAAAAAAAGTAGCTTTTATCACTTTTTCATCAGATCTCGTTTTCGGCGGTGGGCAGAACATTCCTTACGTTGAAAGCAGCGCTGTCGGTCCTTTAAGTGTTTACGGACACTCGAAAGTTCAATCTGAACAACGTGTCGCCAGCGCTCATCCCGACTCACTGATCGTGCGCACCAGTTCTTTTTTTGGTCCCTGGGACGGCGATAACTTCGTCTCAAAGATGCTACACAAGCTTCGCCATGGCCAACCCGTGATCACCGCCTCAGACGTACGAATTTCGCCAACCTATGTCCCGGATCTGGTGCACGCCTGTCTCGATTTGTTGATCGACGGTGAAAAAGGCATTTTACATCTCACTAACGACGGCGAACTCAGCTGGAGTGAGCTCGCCGAACTCACAGTCGAGGTCGGTCGTCGCCTGCAGCGGATCAAGGGTGAGTTACCGGCACAACTCTTAATGGGGCGACCAAGAACTCATATGCCCTGGCAGGCGACACGTCCGCACTACAGCGCGCTTACGAGTGAGCGGGTCAACATTCTACCCAAACTAGAGAACTCAATGGAACGCTACTTTTTTGAGTCGAATCTTTCTGAGCTTTTTCTTTTACCATCAAACTTGTCGGAGGAAAGAACTTGAAAACATCCATTGCAATGGCCGGAGCCGGCTTTGCGGCCGCAGTTTTGGCTCGCGAATTTGTCGAAAGCGGCGGTTACCAAGTCACTCTCTTTGACGAACGGAATCATGTCGCCGGAAATTGCCACACGACTCGGGACGAAAAGACGGGCGTGATGGTACACAACTACGGCCCCCACATTTTCAATACCAGCCGTCAAGATGTTTGGGACTACGTCAATCGTTGGGGTGAATTCGGCCCCTACGTGAACAGGGTGAAAGCGCATACCGCCAAAGGCGTCTTTTCGCTGCCGCTGAATTTGCTTACAATCAACCAGTTTTTTGGCAAGTTCATGAGCCCTCATGAGGCACGTGATTTTCTGGGCGGCCTCGGCGACCGCACGATTCAGGAAGCTCAGAATTTCGAAGAACAAGCGTTAAAATTTATCGGTCGCGACTTGTATGACAACTTTTTCTATGGTTACACAAAAAAGCAATGGGGTGTTGAGCCCACTGAGCTTCCCGCCTCGATCCTGCAAAGACTTCCGGTACGCTTTAATTATGACGACAATTATTACAACCAGAAATTTCAGGGAATCCCTGTCGAGGGTTATACCAAAATCGTTGAAAACATTCTCGACCATCCCGAGATTACCTTGCGTTTGGGAGAACGTCTCAAGCCACAGCAAGCGGCGGAATTCGCGCACATTTTTTGGAGTGGGCCGATGGATGGCTACTTTCAGTATAGTCTGGGTCGGCTCCGCTACCGCAGTCTTAAATTTGAGCGCTTTGAAGAAAGCGGCGATTATCAGGGCAACGCTGTCATCAATTACTGCATGCAATCGGTACCGTATACTCGCATTACCGAACACAAACATTTCGCACCGTGGGAGACTCACGAGCAAACCGTTTGCTTCCGCGAATACAGCAAACTCAGCGAAGAGGGCGATACCCCTTACTACCCGCTCCGCCTAACTGAGGACAAAGAGTTGCTACAGAAATACATCGGCCTCGCAGACCGCGAAGCCGGAGTGACCTTCATCGGTCGCTTAGGTACTTACCGCTATCTCGACATGCACGTGGTGATCGGTGAATCGCTCGACTTAGCCAAAAAGTGTTTGCAGCAGGAGCCGGCATCTTGGCCGAAGTTTAGCCAACGACCCTTATAAATGACGGAGGTCTTATGGACGTTTTGGTCACAGGTGGGGCGGGCTACATCGGCAGTCACGTCGTACGTGAATTGATTGCTCGCGAAAATCATGTCACGGTATTGGACAATTTGTCTCATGGTCACCGGGCGGCCGTAGCCCCGGAGGCCGAGTTTGTTTTGGGCAGTACGGGCGACCTGGAAAAAATTCAGCAAATTCTTAAGTCACGCCCAATCGAAGCGGTTCTGCATTTCGCCGCCGACATTGAGGTCGGCGAAAGTGTTACCAATCCAGCAAAATACTACCGCAACAATTTTGTGAACGCTCACAATCTTCTCGAAACGGTAACAGAATCGGGCGTCCGAAAATTCGTTTTTTCTTCTACCGCTGCGGTTTACGGCAATCCCGTGCACACGCCCATTGTTGAAACGGACACACGCGCGCCAATCAATCCCTACGGTCGCAGCAAAATGATGGTTGAACTGGCCCTTGAAGATTACCGCGCTGCCTACGGCATTGGCTACGTCATCCTTCGTTATTTCAACGTTGCCGGTGCCCACCCAGACGGAACCACCGGCGAAGACCATCATCCTGAGTCGCATCTCATTCCGCGCGTCTTGCAAAGTGCGCGTGATGGTGAAACCGTTCGCATCTTCGGTACAGATTACGCTACCGCCGATGGCACTTGCGTGCGTGATTACGTGCACGTGATGGACTTAGCGCGCGCGCATGTCTTGGCGCTCGAGAAATTACAAGCGGGTGAGGCCCGCCTCTATAACATAGGAAGCGAAAAAGGCTTTTCGGTGCGCGAAGTCCTCGCGGCCTGCGAAAAAATCACCAAACGCCGGCTTCGCGTCGAAGAGGTTGCCAGGCGACCTGGAGATCCTGCCTCCTTGGTCGCCAGCAGCGTGAAAATTCGTGAGGAATTGGGCTGGAAGCCCCATTTTCCGGGAATGGAATCAATCGTTGCCGATGCTTGGCGCTGGCACACCAATCATCCCAATGGCTACAGTGATGAGAACGCAGGCAAAGCAGCCTCAGTCGGTGTGAGCCCTAGCCTGCCGGGCGGCCGCTTAAAGAGAAATTGAATCTCAAAATAACGGCAGAGCAAAAGCTTCGCGAAGGGCACTCGCCACGACATCCTGGGCGTCTGAGGCTTCGCTTACCACGTCGCCCATTCCAAAAAAGTCGTGGGTAACGCCCGCGTAAAAGGCGTAGTAGGTCTTGATTCCCTCATCACGCAAATGAGTGACCAGCATCTCATCTTCCGATAACAGCGGGTCAAGTTCTCCCGCGATAACGGTCGAATTCGGTAGTCGGCTCATATCGGCATGGATCAAATCAATTCTAGGATCACTCGCATCTCGCATCGAACGCAGGTAATGGGCAAAGAACCACTCCATCATCGCTTTACTAAGCGGCTTTGCTTGCGCATTCGCAATGTAAGAAGGCGTGCCATGAGACTGCGCATCCTGAGCCAGGTGAGCGCAGTTGTCTATCGGGCAGTTGTGAAAGAATTTTGTTTGAATCGCAATATTTCATTTCAAATCAGTCCAGCTCGAAATCCCAAAACTTTCCGGCACAACGCTTAAAAGACAGACGTCGTTCGTATTTGCCTCGCCACCTCGAAATCGCATTCTCACCTTCACCAGGGCCGAGCTGCGCAGGACCGACGATTGCAAACGCACATGACCTCAGACAGATAGCGTAACTATTTTGCGCTGATACACTTACAGCTCTTTGAGGAGGCCCTATGTTGATTTACGAAGTCTTAACGCAAGATCATAAAGAGGTAAAAAAGCTCCTGGCCCAGTTGGTGGCCATGGACGAGAATACGGCAAATCACGAACGAGGCGATTTGATCAGCGAGATCCGCGACGCTCTCATCCCTCACTCTCGGGCTGAAGAAGCTGTATTGTACAATTCCTTACGAGCGCTAAAGGCTTCAAAGAAAATTGCCATGCATGGCTATCAGGAGCATCTCTTTGCCGAGACACTTCTTCGGACTCTGCAGGTTGCAACGAAAATAGATGCCGGCTGGAAAACCTTAGCGACCGAACTGAAAGCCGCGCTTGAAAGTCACATTGCAGAGGAAGAAACCGAGATTTTTTCAGCGGCTCGCGCTCAGTTTACGAGCCAAGAAGCTAAGGTCATGGCCGAGGTCTTTCTGGACATGAAGCCGACCATCAAAAAACAAGGTCTCGTTGGAACGACTGGCCAAATGGTCGCCAATCTCTTGCCCCAGGCGCTTGTCGATTCGTTTCGCTTATAATTTTGGCCAAGGGTAGAAGTCTGGCACTGGCCGATCTTTCGTTTGGCTCCCGTTTTTAAGGAGAAAATTTGCAACAAGATCTCACTTGTAAATCTCTGAAGTTTACTTTCGAGATACGGGAGCAAGTCTTACGAAATTCAAAAAAGCCACGCCAGAAGCGAAATAAGAGAGGCCGTCAAGCTTTCGACGCCGCTTTTCTCTAATACGCTTTATTACTTATCAATAATCGAGCAGGGATGCCCGAGCATTTTTGAAGGCCCCTGTCACTGAACCCTGATTGCGCCGCGGCACGAGCCGCAAAAGCTCCGTACGACTTGTCAAATCCGGGATCCTTAGGCACGTTTGAAAGTACTATGGCACAAAATCCTGCAGAATCTAAATACACTCCCCCATCCGACGTCAAATCTGTTTTGTCCGCCTTCAAGCGGCCGAAGAAAGCGGTGATCACTGCCGGGATGCCTTACGCAAACGGGCCGCTGCACTTAGGACACTTGGCGGGAGCGCAGGTTCCGGCCGACATTTATGCGCGGTGGATGCGAATGTTAATCGGTTCCGAAAATGTCCTCTTTGTCAACGGCAACGATGACCATGGCTCTACGAGCGAAGTCGCCGCCGTGCAGGCCGGAAAACCGATTCGCGAGTTCATTGATACTATTCACGACAAGCAAAAAGAAACTCTCAAAAAATACTCGATTCAAACGGACGTTTTTACTGGCACTTCGCGACCAGAAACGTATCAGCATCACGTAACATACACGCAAGATTTTTTGCGGCACCTTTATAAAAATGGAATGATTCAAAAACGCGTGACCAAACAGTGGTACGATCCGAAAATGAGCCGCTTTTTGCAAGATCGGTTCGTGCGCGGCACTTGCCCCAACTGCGGCAATAGCGAAGCATATTCAGATGAATGCGACGCCTGCGGAACACAATTTGATCCCAGTTCGCTACAGAATCCCCGAAGCCAGCTGAGTGACGCCAAACCCGAGCTTCGCGACACGGCCCACTGGTGGCTCGATATGTGGAAAGTTGCGGATCCTCTCAAGGCCTGGATTGAGAGCCGGCAAAAAGCCTGGCGCTCGGCGGTAGTGCAAGAAGTGACCAACACGGTCCTGATCGGCTGCCGCTTTGAAAATCAATTTGAAGCGAAATACAAAGAGATCAAAGACACGTTGCCCAAACACAAGTCACGCTACGTCGCCGGCAAAAAAGTTGAGTGCCTATTCGACAACAAAGCAGATTTAAGCCAAGCGCAAATAGCTCTTGAGGCCGCGGGTATTGAATCCACGTTAACTGATAGGTGGTCGCGTCGGCCGATCACGCGCGACGTTTCTTGGGGAATTCCGGTTCCGCCCGAAATTGATCCCGACATGAAGGGTAAAACCCTGTATGTATGGCCCGACTCCCTGATTGCGCCGATTATATTTACGCAGGTGGCACTTGAACAAAGCGGCCGCAAGCCGGAGCTTTACAAAGATTTTTGGTGCGATCCTGAGGCGACGGTTGTGCAATTTTTGGGTCAGGATAACGTTTTTTTCTACGTCATCATGCAGGGCTCGATGTGGCTCGGAAATCAGAGCGACACTCAACGGGCACCCATCAAAGGCGAACTGCAGATGACGGAAATCTTGAGTTGCTATCACCTCATGGTCAACGGCGAGAAGATGAGCAAATCTAAAGGCAACTTCTACACGGGCGATCAGCTCCTCGAGATGGGCCACTCAGCCGATCAAATTCGCTATTTTTTAGCTCTATTAAGCCTTCCCGTTAAAGCTTCGAGTTTTGATTTTGAGCAGTTTGGCGAGCGCAATAAGTTTCTCTCAGGTCCCTTGAATGCGGCTTTTGAAAAGCCGATCTCGGCGTGCAACTCAAAATTCGCTGGCAAAATACCAGAGGGAAAACTGATCGGCAAAGCCGAAGCCGATACGATTAAACTGGTGCAAATGTATTTGCGCTCAATGCAAAAGGGAGACTACTCGACACTTCTTGGCCAGATTGAAAATTACGCGCGGCAAATCAATTCGCTTTTTACACAATTTAAGCCGCATGACGATCGTGCGCCAGAGCAGGAAAGACGTGATGCTTTGTTTACCTGCTTTTACGTTCTCAAAAATCTTATGATCATGCTCGCACCATTCGTGCCGCAGACAATGAATGAACTTAGGCAGTCGCTCAATCTATCCGAGAGTGTCTTCCGAGCCGACGAGCTCGGCACCGGCTTGCCCGCAGGTCACGCCATCGGAGAAAAGCGCACTTATTTTTTGACGGCCCCTTATTGAGCAACTGGCGGAAGGGCTTCGGTCGGCGCGATCGCGTAAGTCATGTTGCCGCCGCCGAGCTCACCCATGATTGGTCGCTCGGTCGAACCGATTATTTTTGCTAGCGCACAGTAACCGCCGCTAGTCTG
>JAYTRM010000176.1:0-1396 GCA_043746165.1 Bdellovibrionales bacterium
GACATGCAAGAGCAATGCGGCCTGGCTCGGGGGAAAAGGCTGGACGATTCCTCGCAGCCCTTGTTAAATCAGGGAACAAAAGAATCGAGTCTGAGGAAAAGCTGGTAACGCGTGCGCCGCGTTAGGATTTTTCTCCACAGCTAAGAGGTCAGAATAGTGAAATCTTCCAAAGTCGCTCTCATCACGGGAATCACGGGGCAAGACGGCAGCTACCTGTCGGAGCTCCTGCTCGAGAAGGGCTACGAAGTCCACGGGTTGGTTCGCCGCGCTTCGACGTTCAATCGCTCGCGCATCGATCATCTCTTTGATCGTAGCGAAAGCGACGAAAATCAGAAGTTGCATCTTCACTACGGCGACCTCACCGACTCGTCATCGCTGCGCGCGCTGATCACCAAAATTCAACCGACAGAAGTTTACAACTTGGGCGCGCAAAGCCACGTGAAAGTGAGCTTTGAAGTTCCTGAGTACACCGGCGACGTCACCGGCCTTGGCACTTTGCGGCTGCTCGAGGCAATTCGTGACTCGGGCCTTAAACCGAGAATTTATCAGGCCGGCTCGTCAGAAATGTACGGCAAAGTTATGGAGATTCCGCAGAGGGAGACAACGCCGTTTTATCCCCGTTCACCTTACGGTGTCGCCAAAGTTTATTCGCACTGGATCGCGGTCAATTACCGCGAGGCTTATGACATGTTTGTTTCCAACGGCATCCTTTTCAATCACGAGTCGCCGCGCCGGGGAGAAAACTTCGTCTCGCGCAAGATCACTTTGGGAGTCGCGGCGATTAAGCTTGGCCTTCAAGAAGAACTCGTTCTTGGTAACCTCGAAGCCAAGCGTGACTGGGGATTTGCCAAGGATTATGTCGAAGCGATGTGGATGATGCTTCAGCACAAAACTCCGGATGACTTCGTGGTCGCGACAGGTGAAACCCACACCGTGCGCGAGTTCTGCGAAAAAACCTTTGCTCACGTTGGGCTCGATTACAAAAAATATGTTCGCACGGACGCGAAATTCTTCCGCCCGACCGAAGTGGATCTGCTGATTGGCGATCCTGCGAAGGCGCAAAAAGAATTAGGTTGGAAGCCGCGCACGACGTTTGATGAACTGGTGCGCCTGATGATCGACTCTGACCTTAAACTACTCGAGCGAGAAGCCGGTCGAAAGTAGGAGCGCAGGTGACGTCCGTGCCAAACCGCCAACCATCGACTGCCGCAGCGGTCAACGCGCCAGTCAATGCGCCAGTCAATGCGTCTGTGGTCGCGACGGGACGAAATGGCAGTATTGGAGCCGCGCTTCCTGTTGCAGTCTCGGGTTTGATGACAAGACTTGAGGCGGGCGAATCGTTCATGGCAGAAGAACTCGTTCGCTCTCGCGCCCAAGTTTTGATTCATCTCGCAGC
>JAYTRM010000177.1:0-5623 GCA_043746165.1 Bdellovibrionales bacterium
CAAATGGGCCGCAAGGCGAATCTTACCCGCAGGGAATGGTCCGGAGTCCTCATTTCTTGCGGTATTGCAGGAGTTGGCGTTTGGTTGATTGTTATGGCAGTGCTTGACCCTGAGCCTTTTTCGAAAGTGGCATCGACAATTGCAGCAGGCGCGGTCTTACTCGGTACCGGAGGTTTAGTTGCGATTCGGATTTTGACTCATATTAAGCCACCCAACATTCGAGTCTCGAAAAACGGCGTGTTTGAAATCTATTGGACATAGGGCCTGTTCAGGGCGTTCGCCGAGTTGAAACGACTTCAGTTGAGACACTTGAGACAGTGTCATTGTGCAACTCGGGCAATTGGATGAGAATGGTACTCATAGGGGTGACCATGCGCCACAAGCTCCGTCTTCTCTGGGTCTTTGCACTTTTAGTCCCGGTCTTCGTAGTCTTCCAAAACTTTTCGGGTGGAAGTAACGTCGCTGCGGCTTCAAGTAATTCCGGCATCACTTACCACGGCCGCATCTTGAATCCAGATGGCAGCCCACTCGAGGCCCCAGGCACTCAATTCAAAATGCAAATTCGCTCGCCGGGTCCTGAAAATTGTCTTCTTTACGAAGAAGTGCAGGCCATCGACATGTCAAACTCGCAAGGAATTTTTTCGCTCACGATCGATGACGGCGCCGGTACGCGCACCGATTCGAGTGGTTACAATATGAGCCAAGTTTTTTCAAACCTCGGCACGTTTAATTTATCGAGCTCTGCGTGCACTTCAGGTTCGACCTATGTTCCCGGCGTCTCTGACGGCCGCAAGTTCGTCGTGTATTTTGAAACCTCCGCTACCTCAGGGTGGGAAGCTGTTCCCGCGCAAAACATCAACTATGCACCTCTTGCGATTCAAGCCCTCCAGGTCGGTGGCTTTGCGCCAAACAGCCTCTTGCGCTTTGACCAAACCACGTCTTCGCAAAACACCACTCCTCTCAACCTCTCTCAGTTTAATAATTTAATGACGGTCGCAAACGGCGGATCAGTCGGCTCCATGGGCGCAATCGGTGCCACCGGTACGACCGGCGTAGCCGGTGCGACAGGTGCTAAGGGCATAACAGGTGCGACAGGCCTCACTGGCGCTACGGGCTTAACGGGGGCAACGGGTTTGACCGGAGCTACGGGCCTTAATGGCGCCACGGGCTCAACCGGCACGACGGGCTCGGCTGGTGCCAAGGGCTCGACAGGAGCGACCGGTACGACGGGTGCTTCCGGTCCGGTGACGACGATCTCGGGTGCGGTCACGATCGGCTCCTCCGATAATTCTCTGTCACTCGTAGCCGGCGGTTCTACCGCGATCACCTTGTTGGCAAACGGCCAAGTCGGCGTCGGGGCTTCTCCAACTTCCGCTCTCGATGTCAACGGAAGCGTGCGTTCGAATCAAGCTTTCCTCAACGCCAGCTCCGCACCGAAAGTCACTGCATGCGGTGGGGGCTCTTCGGTCACCAGCGGAAGCAATAACAACAGCGGCCAGATTGCTATGGGCAGCGGTGCAAGCACTCAGGCTTGTACGGTGACATTCGCTTCGGCATTCCCAAACAATGCTTTCTGCACGATCACACCAATGAGCAGCATCAGTGCGAGTTACTACATCTCGGCCCAGAGTGCCTCGGCATTTACTGTGAGCTTCTCGGCAGCCCCCGGCGCCGGTACGGTGTTTAATTACACCTGCGGTGGAAATTAGGGGAGGTACCTGTAGGAGGTACCTGGTTCCTATTGCAGAAGCGTCGCATCCAAAAATAGGTACCTGGTACCTTTTGCAGAAGCGCCGCATCCTCAAGCGCGAGATCACGATTTTTGATGAAATTAAAATCACGAAAAATGATGAATGCTAGCGCGCGTAAAAAGCTCATTTCCACGACCATGGAATTGGGCCGCTTGCTTCCTCACCGTCAACGGGTGTTGACAGTGAGGGTTGTTTAACTCAAAGGCAATCCCCGCCAATTTCCTCGAAGGTGTACGTTCTTGCCATGATATCTGATGTTAATTCCGTTAGCGCTCCGCATCCACCAGTGAACGTGATCAGAGCGCCGCATCAACCACATCAAAAACTCTAATCAGGGACAAAGCGCGAGATCAGACCACTTCGCGGCTGAAAAGTTGCCTGAGTTGCTCGTAAAGCCTGATCCGAGAAAAGGCCGGAGGCGATGTCGTTGGGCAAGCTCGTAGGTACTTTTGTCGCAACTCCAGTTGTTAAGGGTACACTGGTAGTCATAGGCCGATACGCTACTCATAACCGCGAGGCCCCGCTCAAAATCGGCAGCGAAGCTCTTGCGGTCATCAGCCAGCGCATCGGAGTTGGTTTGAGAGCAAAGAAAATCTCGAACTCCTTCGAGCTTCATGATCAAAAGTGTGAGATTTTCAAAGTCCACCGCGCGAACTACGGTTAAATGTGCCGGGTAGGGCGTCTACTCGAGCTGGCATTATTCGACTGTCCACATGCTTGTTACAAGTCCGGCTTTCCAAACAATCGATCGTGTGCGCGAGCGCCTCCAGATCTCTTCTGAAAAGCTTGGCCAGATCATCGATTTTTTGATGGAGAATGGTTTAATTGAAAAAAAGCAGAACCGACTGATTCCAAAAAATATCGATGTGCATCTTGAGCGAGACTCTCCGTTAATTGCCAAACATCACACCAATTGGCGCATGCAAGCCATCCGTTCGTTGGATCAAGAGTTGCCAAATGAGCTTCACTATTCACTCGCCTGTAAGGTTGCAGCGAGGGACAATGCCGAAGCTGCGGCAAATTCTGACTGAGGCGCTCGAGAAATGCGCGGCCGTTATTCGCCCTTCAAAAGAAGAAGAGCGCGTTTCAATCTGCGTCGACCTTTATCAAATCGCGAAATAACTTCACTCAAAAATCAGAAAGATGTTCGAGAGCTGGCGCGCTCCGCCGCAGTCTTCCGCACGTAAATCCAGAGTGTAGGTCTGCGCGGGCGTCACTAGCGGACTCAGATCGAGCGGTGTCACGGTGCTTGTTCCACCGGTCGCAAATGGAATGAGCGGTACGACTCCACCTTCAAACAAAACTCCACCCGTAGCGTAAACTGTGGAGTCGGAGGTGCCATAGGCGGTGTAATAAGTCGAATCAACGACGGCCGTTCCTTGAGGATAGAGCCCCCTGAGAACAAAGTTGTCGACAAGGATTGGTGTTGTCGGGTCGGCAGCGCCCGAGATTTTCACGACCCGCGCTCCGCCAAGATTAAAGTTTACCAGCGCCTGGCCCATTTCGTAAGGGCTATGAACATCATTGGGATTGCCGGCATCGACGTCGTGATTTCGAGACGTCACTTGGGTGTCGATTGTCGAGGTGAGACTGGATGGTGAGTTAGCGATGCTCGACATCAACTGTATGGCGTAGCAGGTGCCATCACCCGTTCGGGCCGGTACATTGATCACACCGCCAGGCCCGGGCGCGATGGCGATGGTGGTTTTGCAGGTAAAGTCTTCACAGTGATTGCCGACCCTAATTTTATTTCCGCAGTTGACCGGCACGGTCAGTTGTACGCTGAGGTCCAGGCCCGTCGGATCGAGCGAAGTGATTTTGCAGACGAAGTCGCCATTGGCAGAGAGCGAGATGTTTTGAGTTCCTGCGCCGCTCGCCCCCGATGCGAGAACAGCGCTGTTATCGATTTCAGTGCAAGTGTAGTTGACTGAAGTGACGTTGGTGCTCGCGATTGCCAAATTCGACGGCGTGTCGATGACCGGAAAGTTTGGCGTGACCACGGCACTTAAACTTGGCACCGATGCCGCGCACGTCGTGCCAGAGCCGGAGTTGGGTGCGATCGCGTTTCCGACCAGATCGACGCTTCCGTTATCACAGAGAAAAGTTCCGACGTAAACGATTTCCGGGGCGTTTCCAGCAGAGGGGCAGGTGTAGAAGTTTTCAGAAGACGATGATTGTGTCCAGCTCGAGCCGCTCTCATGGACTGTGCCGTAGGTGTCGGTGCAAGTGGCGTTGGCCTGATTTGAATCTGGAGTGGTCGTTGTTGTCGGCAACGGAGTAGCCGTAGCCGGCGCTGACGTCTGCTGTGCCGAAGCTGCCGCACTCGGCGACGAATTATCCGAGGGACATCCAGTCATGAGGAGAATGAACGCGGAACTCGCGGTCAAGGCTAACATCATCTTCATCATGGCTGCCATCCTTTGCCTTCCTTTGCAATACAGTCGCGTAACTGCGATAGAGTTCTCGTGTCGGGTCTCAGATTCAATCAGAGTGAGAGCAAGCGCTGTGCCCGCCAAATCCTTTGGGAGGTGCGCAAAGTCAGGAAAAAACGTGCAGAAGTTCGACGTCGCCGAACGAAATGCTGCTCTCCTCGAACCTATCGAACATTTAGCCACGTGGTGCGTTGCAAAGATCTCTGCAATTGAGGTGGGACAAGAGGTGAGAAAACTGTCGGAAGTTTAAACGCGAGAAGGACCTTCAACAAAAAAATCCAACTCGCCGTCTTGATTGAAGACACTTGAAGACACACGACTACAGTAATTACGGATCGCTACTGGCCGCTTCTGACTCCTACCGATTGTAGTTGAGCGGAACAAATGTGAAACCGTTTTTCTCCGAGCGAAGATGGCCAACACCGGGAAAGGGCAGGTGCGCGGCCGCAATCAGAGTGCCATTTTTGGCGGCCTCTTTGAAAATGTCGATGCGAGACTTCTCGGCCTCGCCGAGATCTTGATCAAAGGCCATGCGCGCTGTTGGCTTTTCAAATTGAATGGAGCCCACGTGAACGATGTCGCCGACAAGAATCAGCTTCTGACCTTTGCTCTCGACAACGTAAGTCTCGTGGCCAGGCGTGTGACCGTGAGCCGCCCTGGAGCGAACACCGGGAACGATTTCCATGTCAGCCTTAATCGGCATGAGTTTGCCGGCTTTCTGATAGGGACCAACCGCGAATGGGGCGAGTTCAAACATTCGCTTTGCCATATCGGGTGCGTGCTCGGCATTTTTTTTGTTGAGCCAATAATCCAGCTCGGCTTTGTCGATGTACAGGGTCGCGTTCGAAAACACGGCCTTATCAGCGGAGGCGAGCCCGCCAATATGATCACCATGCATGTGGGTGATCACGACTGCGTCGACCTGGTCAGGCGTGTAGCCGGCCGCTTTGAGATGTTCGATGAGATGGCCGGTCGTGGGCATCCCGCCACCCATTCCGGTGTCGACGAGAACCAATTTAGTGCCGGTGTTGATCAAAAATGTATCGACGGAGGTTTCGACTTCTGGGCTAAGAAAACTCTTTTTGAGAAGAGCGTCCATTTCCTTCGGGGTAATATTTGAAAGAAGTCTCGTCACATCCATCGAAAAAGTGCCATCAGAAATCGTGTCGACTTCAATGTCACCGACCATAAACCGGTAGAAGCCCGGATTGCTACCCACTGGCGCGAGCGGCGCCGAAGCGCGGACATCGAAAACAAACAGAGTTGCTAAAACAAAGATGAATAATTTCATGATGAGCCTCCAAAGATTTGCTCATAAGCCTAATCTCGGAATTATTGCTTGGCAAGCTCAGCGCTTTTCAAGTTTTTGCCGCGACATAAGGGCAGGCATGATCAGCAGTGTGAGCAGCAGCGAGCTAATCAGGCCCCCGAGAATCATGA
>JAYTRM010000178.1:0-3878 GCA_043746165.1 Bdellovibrionales bacterium
ATTTATGTATATTTTTATTTTTTTCAATTCAATTGCAAATGCCCTGCCGGCCTTTGCGAGGCGCGAGAAGGTCTCATGCACAATGTGCCATGAAAATGGAAGCGCGCCTCATTTAAACGAGTTCGGCTATCTTTATAGGCGGATGGCGTTTCACTGGCCCGGACGCCTTGGAGACGAGAAGGCCGATGAAGAGGCGATGGAAGTCACCCGCCACCTAGCGGTCGGTGTGAATGTCGGATATTCTTATGCAGGCAATTCAAATGGACCAGGCACACAAACCGTGACCATGAACGGAATCAATGTTCCCGAAGTCGAGCTTTGGCCGCTTGTCGGTGGATTTTTCGGCAACTGGGGCGTTTGGTCTGAAATCGACGCCGCTCCAGAGACCAACACCCAAGGTGGAGTGGCGATTAGCCAGGCTGACCTTCGCTATGCGGTGGGCTCGCCCGAAGCTTTTATAAATGCACGGGCTGGGATGATTGCCGGGGAGGGCTTTGGAGCTTCGGATCAGTGGCTCGACGATGGCAACATTCCGCTCATGGATAGGCTCTCGGCCAATTACAATCAAGATACAATGGTAACTCCTTGGGGCGCCATGGGAATGCCCGAGCTCGGATTCGAAATCGGGCTGAACTACCAGCGATCCCATTTGACTCTCGGGCTCTACGACGGATTTACCGATCTCGGCGGCACGAGTCCAAATTACCAGATCCAGGCCGCGACCGCCAAGCAAGGCGATGTCGGAATGCGCGATTTTCGCCTGCAGCTAGATCAGTTTATTGGACAGCTCGGAGAAATAACTGCCGGATATTACTACGGCGCTGTTCCGATGATGGATCCATCCAACAGCTTTGCATGGCTCGACCATTACGGCCAAGCGCGACTCTATTTAACGGCCTTTGCAATTCCAAGCCGACTTGATCTTCTTTTGGGAGGCGGTTGGATGAAAAACGAGTTCGTTACAACCGTTCCAACACCGGCAGGAACCTTTGAAACCAAGTCGGGATTTCTGGGAGCAAATTACTACGTGATGCCCCACCTCACAGTAAGTGGGCGCATTGAACAGCATTACTTCAATGCGACTAATTCTGCTTCAGGCTTATCGGTGCAAATAAGTATGCCGTTTGAAAACAAAATTCTCAATTTTCATTATAACCACACGGCCTCGGCGTTCTCGATTGGTGCGCTACCCGTTGGATGGAGCGATGATATCGGATTGATTTTAAGGTTTTTACTCTGATGGTGGTAAAATCGATTGCGTAAATAACTTGAGCTTACGATTAAGGAGATAAAGATGTTGAGGATACTTGCGATTTTGAGTTTTCTAGTTTTGAGCGCCCCGGCGGCGCCAACTTGTGCAGCTGACGTAGCCGGATCTGTCGTTGGGCAAGCCGTGTACAAGAAGAACTGTGTGACCTGTCACGGCGAAAAGCTTGATGGAATGGGCGACGCCGGGAAATACATGAAACCACTTCCCCGCAATCTGCTCAGTGAGCCGTTTAAGAAGGGCGATAGTGAAAGTGAGATCTTTACCACAGTCACAAATGGCATCAAAGATACAGGTATGGCCTCATTTGCGTCGCTTCCCGAGGCCGATCGCAAGGCTGTCGCTCAGTATTTATTTTCTGCACGCCAAAAGGCGAAGGGCTCTAAGTAGATGAGACAAATGAGTCCCCTCTTGAGCGTCTGGTCCCGCTGATCAAGATCATGAATCATAGTGACAAAGGAATTGCCGTGAAAATCGCCCGAGACACGATGAAAGTAAAAGCCGCTGTTGCATGGAAAGCGGGCGCTCAGCTATCTGTTGAAGAAGTTGATCTGCAAGGTCCGCAGAAAGGCGAAGTCTTAGTGAAGGTGGTGGCCTCTGGCGTGTGTCACACAGATGCGTTCACGCTGTCGGGAGCTGATCCCGAAGGACTTTTTCCTGTGATTTTGGGCCACGAAGGCGGCGGCATTGTCGAAGTCGTCGGCGAGGGAGTCACCACGCTGAAAAAGGGCGATCACGTGATTCCGCTGTACACGCCCGAGTGTCGCGAATGCAAGTTCTGCCTGTCAGGAAAAACCAATCTCTGCGTGCGCATCCGCGCGACGCAGGGCAAAGGTCTTATGCCCGATGGCACTTCGCGCTTTTCAAAAGATGGCAAAATGATTCATCACTATATGGGTTGTTCGACTTTTTCTGAGTACACCGTTGTTCCCGAGATTGCGCTGGCGAAAGTCGACCCGCGCGCACCGCTCGATAAAATTTGTCTCTTGGGTTGCGGTGTAACGACCGGAATCGGCGCGGTGCTCAATACAGCCAAGGTCGAAAAAGGCTCGACGGTCGCGGTCTTTGGCCTCGGTGGAATCGGCCTCTCGGTCATTCAGGGCGCTCGCCTAGCCGGCGCCTCACGCATCATTGCAATCGACATCAACGATAGCAAATGGGAAATGGCGAAGAAATTCGGCGCTACCGATTTTGTCAATCCCAATAAACATAACCAACCCATTCAGCAGGTCATCGTCGGCATGACCGAGTGGGGCGTGGATTATTCGTTTGAATGCGTGGGCAGCACCGCCCTGATGCGTGCAGCCCTCGAGTGTGCGCACCGCGGGTGGGGCCAGTCAATCGTGATCGGCGTCGCGGGAGCCGGCCAAGAAATCTCCACGCGGCCATTCCAGCTCGTCACCGGTCGCGTCTGGAAGGGCTCTGCGTTCGGCGGAGTTAAGGGACGGACGGAGCTCCCCGCTTACGTCGATCAGTACATGTCGGGCGCGATTAATATCGATGACATGGTCACCTTCACAATGCCACTCAATGACATCAACAAGGCATTTGATTACATGCACGAGGGAAAAAGTATCCGCAGCGTCATCAAGATGGGATGAATGTGAAACTCTTAAAAGCTCATCGCTCTTTTGCGGGCAAAACGCAGTTTTGGAGCCACGAATCAACTTCGACCAGGACGGTGATGAAATTTTCAACCTTTGTGCCTGAAGGTGACGTCTTGGGAGCATTGATCTGGCTTTCGGGCCTAACTTGCACCGACGAAAACTTCATCGCCAAGGCCGGTGCGCAAAAGCATCTCGCTGAGGCTGGCTTGATGGTGATTTGTCCCGACACTTCTCCGCGCGGCCTCAATCTTCCGCATGAACACGAGGCCGACGACTTCGGCTCGGGCGCAAGTTTTTATCTCGACGCCTTAACTCCGGGCTATCGCGATCATTACCGCATGGAGACTTACGTGGCAGAGGAGCTACATGCGCTCGTCACGCGAGAGTTCAAGGTCAACAAAATCGGCATCATGGGCCACTCAATGGGTGGCCACGGCGCACTCACCCTAGGCCTGCGCCATGCAAAGAAATTCTCGTCCATTTCGGCTTTTGCTCCGATCGCAAATCCGGTTGCCTGCCCTTGGGGAGTTAAGGCTTTTACAGGGTATCTGGGAGATGATGTTTCCGGTTGGCGCGCTCATGATGCAACATTATTAGTTGAGGACGGCGCGCGCTTTCCGGGGTCTATTCTGATTGATCAAGGTCAAGCGGATGACTTTCTCGATCGCGGGCAACTGCTGCCCGATCATTTTGTAAGCCGCTGTCGCCACGCAAAGCAACCTGTAGAGCTCAACTTGCGTCAGGGCTACGATCACAGTTATTATTTCATTGCGACTTTTATTGAATCACACGTCAAGCACCACGCGACCGCAATTCGTGGGGTCTAGGCTCGCGCGACTAATTTCTAACGCTTTTTTCTGTCGTCTCAATCTGAAACGCGGCAACGTTCAAGATTGAGACAATGCAAAGCACTGCTGTCCGGTTTAAATTCATAAATTGAAGACGGCAAAAGTGCCTTCAGTAGCGGAACTCCAGCGACATCCATCACGAGATTCAGTCCCCGA
>JAYTRM010000179.1:0-27561 GCA_043746165.1 Bdellovibrionales bacterium
CAAATGCTGTGTTTTTTCTGTTTGCACTCTGGGGTGAACTGACCGGGAGTTTCTCCGACCCAGCAGCGCAGATTCGATTGAAGACAATGTCTTTTTTCATCGCCGCGGCTTCGCTCGTAATGGGCACGATTTCCACACTGGTCATAGGACGTATTTGTCCGTTTTGTATATTGGCTTACTTACTCTCGTTTGCAACTTTTGCATGCACGTGGCTGGCAACGCGGCAAAGCTCCCAAACTCGATCTCAGCTGAACGCTGAGGATCGAAAAGCCATCGTCGTACCGCTCTTGGTTGCGGCGGCCGCCGCAGCATTGATGGCTTTCATTTCCAACGACGCAATGAAAAAATCCTACATCGCGAAATCTTTCGGCGGGACAGAAGACCTGACCCCGATGATTCAAGAAGCGCTGCAGACCTGGACGAACGAGCCCGAAGTTAAAATCACTCCGGTTGCGGCGCTCATCATGGGTGCGTCCGATGCCAATGCTAAGATGGTGATCACAGAGTTCGCCGACTTCCGCTGCTCTCACTGCAAACACGCGGCACCGGTTTTCAAAGCTTTTGTGGCCGGGCATCCCGATGTTCAATTGCGATTTGAGGCTTGGCCTCTCGACGGAGAATGCAACGCCAGCATTCCCAGCCCGAACGGAGCTTCTTGCCTCCTGGCCCGCGCGGTCAATTGCGTTGAGAAGATTTCGGGCCACGGCTGGGCCGCTCATGAATACGTCTACGAACATCAAGAACAATTTGTCTCGTCTGACGCGGTTCGCGGTGCACTTGCCGACATCGCAGGCGCCGCCAGCACCGATCCAGCTCAAGTGAAGACCTGCGCCGACTCAGCAGAGGCCATCCACCAAATACAACAAGAAGCCGCCGTCGGCTCCAACTTAAACCTGAGCGGAACTCCCTCCGTTTACGTCAACGGCAAAAAGCTCCCTTTCGGTCAAAATATACAAGTGCTGAGTGAAGTCAGAAGACGAATCGTAAAGTAGAGAGGCAGCCGCCTCCCGGCGCGTCTGGCCGGCGCGTCTGGCCAGCACTTAGATGCCAATTTTATCTAGAACCCACTCCATACCGCCGGTTAGGTATTTGTCAGTCAAAAAAGTCAGCGAAGGCACTAGGCCCCGTGAAACTTCAATTGCAAAGGCGAGAAGGAGTATCGAAAAAACGCAAATTGCCGTGACCTTCACAACTAAGACTGTCGAGCGCACATCTTCGATGCGAACTTCGGCGTCGATCTGTTCAATTTTTTTTAGGGTAATTTTCAGATCTTCAAAATGCTCCATCGAACGTTCAAACAGCTCTTGTTGCTTTGCCATCGCCAAGTTTTGCAAACCTGGAAATGATCGCTTTGCTTTTATTGCGTTAATGAGATCAGCTGAGTAATCAACGTAGCGACTCGCACGCTCTTTAAACTGTGGATATTCATCTTTGCTATTGAGGTGAGTTTGTAGCGCCGAAATCGCTCGCTCATAGAGCTCGCCCGTGACCATCGACAAGATGGTGTGCTTCATAGTATCCATGCGGCCACTGTCGGCGGCACTGGCGCGCATGCGGGCGTTAAACCGGGTATTGATATCCTGATGCTGTGAAACGGCGGCTTTTTTTACAGTGTCGATTGCCTTAGCACCCATGACATGATTATCGGAAGAGTCAGGGTCCAGCTCAAGACGGCGTTCAGAACTAGACCATGAAAGTTTAGGCTTTTCTGTCTGTTTCTGAGACGATGGCCATGAATCGATTTCCGAAGCTAGGAAAACATCATGCTGGATACTCATGGGGCCTCTGCTAATAAGTCTTCTGAAACCGACGATTTCATATTTCATCGACCGGCGGTAAAAGCGGTTTTACCCGATGAGCTTCCTCCCCTACCCGATCTTTCAAGTCTTCCTCACCGGGTGCTACATACGGCGACGGTCGAGACGCTCATCGGACAAAGTGATGATCTTTATGCCCGCCTTAAGGTCACGCTTCGCAGAAGCAGCCTCCTTGAGGGCCAAATGCTTGAGCTGGAGAGACAAAATGAAGAGCTCATTCGTGTCAATGCGGCTCTCGAAACACAGATGCAGACGCGCGGAGAAAAAGAGTCTCTTCTCAAAGAAAAAACGCTTCGTGCAGAGACGATGACTTCGCAATTAAATGCTCAGCTCGAAAAGCTAAGGGCCGAGACAGTTCGACTTAAAGCTGAGAATCTCGAGCTTCCGCCGCTTCACCGTTACAGGCGCCGGGTTGAAAAATGGGTTCGGGGACAGATTGAAAGACTTAAAAATGAGCTGAATAAGAGCCACCAGGCAGGGCTCGCGCACGAGGCCAGAATTTCGGATCTGCGTGCCAAAGTCTCCGAACGTGATGAAGAGCTCACCGCTCTGCAACGCGATTTTGTTCGGGATCAAGCCAAGCTGGTCGAGCAGTACGAAGCGGCGCAGAAGGTACTCGGGAGCGACATCCAAAAACTCTTAGCGGAGCAAAAACTTCTACGCGGTAAAGCTGCTCTGGTAGATCAGGCCGCGAGGAACGAAGCACTCGCGCAAAACCGCCTCATATCGCTCGAGAGAAATGAACAAGAAATGATCAATCAAGCTGACCAGGCCCGAAAAGAATTAAAGGCGGCTCAAAACATGATCAAATCTGATCAGGCTGAGATGACGCGTTTGAAAACCGAGATTGCTCGGCTCAATGAAAAGTTGTCTGATAAAACGACTCACCCCGAAGAAGATAAGCTCAATCAGTCTTCGCTCTCCTCTTCGACTTGAAACCGTAAATTGAGAAATTCGCGGTTGTCTAAAACCGCTTTACCGCGATTGTCTGGCTAGTGTCTGCGGAAGCAGGAATGCTTGCCGGGCTTTGCGGTGCTTCGACCGGTACTAGCGGAGCGACGTCGGCCCGATTCGTCACGCTATCAACCAGCGGAGCCATCTGCGCTGCAGAAGCAATTGTCTTAGGCCTTAGCAGCTCCTCCACAGCCTGAAGGTGGGTGTCGTAAATCGCCACACTGTGAAGAGGTGTCGCCGAGAACACTCGCCGAAATTCGACTCCAACTCCGCTAAAGTTAAAGAGTCCGGCATTGCCAGTGGCGTAATTCTGCATGGTCTCCAGAAATGGCAAGATTCCGGAGCTACCCACGAAGCTAAGTGACTTGAAATCGAAGACCACTTTTTTATTGGCTAAGTGATTGAGACAAGCTTCACGAAATGGTTCTGCCGTTTCAACATCAACCCGACCTGAAAGTGAAACTACGGTAACATCTTCGTGACGAGCGATCCGAGCCTGCATCTTCAACTCCTGTTTCGAGCCTTGCCGTTGTTCAACCCCACCGCATGACATGTGGACCCGGAGCGCTTTGCGGCCAGGCCACGAATCGTGACCTGAGGCCGCCAGCTGCACCGCCGCCCTCAGACGCCTCGACTTATGTCAATTATAGCATCGACCGATCTCCGACTGAGACACTCCGTGGACCAGATTTAGCCCAGCTTCATGCTCGACACCTGACTCCACACGGAAGCCGCCTCGACCGTCGGCGGTATAAACAGGGAAAACTGAGTTCCCTCCAGTTAATTCGCAGACTTATTCAACCGATAGCTCCTAGGTGATCACGCAGTGACATTGAGGAGCGGGCGAAGCAAATGAAAAAAGTTTCAATTCTCTTTCGAAAACTTCTATCCTACCTCATCTCGCCGTTTACCCTAGGGCTGGCTGTGACGCTGTCAATGACCTACCTTTCAGTTGTTTACTACTCCAACCAACGTTCCATCTCGCGCAATGACCACACTTGGATCAGCCTTTTGCAACAGATCCATGAAAAAACAATCGACTGGCGCCTCACTTACCGTGGCCAGCAGCCTGGCTCAGACCGAGTGGCGATTCTAGCCATCGACGAAAAAGCGATTGAGCAAGAAGGCCGCTGGCCGTGGCCACGCGATAAACAAGCCCACCTTGTCGAAAAGGCAATCGAGCTCGGGGCTAAATCGGTATCATTTGATATCGTGTACTCAGAGGAAGATCAAAATTCTTCAATGGCCTCGCTACGACGCTTGCGCCGCGGCCTGGCCTCAAAATCCGAGCTCAATGACGATCTCAGTACGATGATTGAAGGCGAAATCCGCCAGACTGATGGTGACTCCGAATTCTCGCGCGCCATTGGTCGTAAGTCCGATCAGCTGATTTTGGGATCTTATTTTGACCCATCAGAAAAGCATGCGGCCTACCAAGAGTTCTGCCATGACGCCCTCTTTGAGCGATCAAGCGAGGCTCGTTACTGGAAAAAAGAGCAGCTGCCGCTGACCGTGACGGACGTTCCGCTTTCGAAAATTGCCTTTCCCAAGGCATTCAAAGATCAGTTGACGGACTATTTTACGCAACTTGAGGTTTTGAGCTCACAGGAGTGGTTTGAGGCCAACAAAGATCTCACTCCATCGATCACCGAAAACCTCGAGGATTTCGCAGCAGCGTTGCCGCCAGAGACCTATCCGGGTCTTGCGACTCTGTGGCTCAATAACGATATCGAAAACGCCAAGGCTGTCGTGCAGCCAGTGCTTCCGCAAATCGCCAACAATCAAGGCGTACGCGTCTTGTTTAGCCGCTTCGGCGCAGCTTTTACCAAAAAGCAGCAGGCTTCGCTCGCCGCTGAAGTTCGCGGCGCCGGCAGTCGCTACTGCGAAAGGTTCTTCACCGACCACGACGAGCTGCTCTCGCTTGACAAGTACAAAGTTAAATACGGTGATAGCAAAGATTCGATTGAGCAGTTCCAGACGCAGTCTTGGGCAAGCCTTTGGCCCAAGATCCAGAGCAGTCCGGAGAGCCACGCCGCAGAGAGCGCTGACACACGCACGCCGGCGAGCCACACTCCCGAAACGCTAGTGGCCGCGATCGCTCGGATCAAAGCGATGTCACTGATCAACGTCATTCCTAGTGTCGAAAGATGGTGGGTGAACACTCCACTGCTCGGAGATCCGACCAAACACACCGGTTTTTTCAACGCCCAGCTCGACACCGATGGCACCATTCGCAGAAGCTCACTTGTCGTGCGAATTGGCAATAGCTACATGCCGTCATTGGCACTTAAGACTTTCTTAGTCGACAAAGGCCTCAGAGCTGCAGCCCATATTGATGTCGAAGACTCCGCTCATGACACGACGGGCTCCAAGGTCTTAAAAAGTCTCGATATCGTAGACCAGGAAGGCGATGCCGTCATGCGCGTGCCGGTTGATCAGGAGGGTCACCTTATGATCAACTACGCAGGCGGTGCCCATATGTTCCCGCACATCAGCGCCGCCGACGTGCTTTCGGATGCACCCGATCTGATCGTGGAGCAACAAATTCGCGATGAGTCGACCGGCAAGTGGTCGTCGCGCGGTCGCAAAATTTCCAAAAAAGAATTCTTGAAAGACAAACTCTTGATCTTCGGAGCTACCGCAATTGGCGTCTATGATCTCAGGGTCACTCCGTTTGATGAGAACTACCCGGGAGTTGAAACTCACGCCAACGTACTCTCCAATCTCCTCATCGAACATGCACGCGCGGTCGGCGACTCGAGACTTCCTGCGAGTGCGCCTGGGTTTCTACGAACGTCACCCCGCGAAGAACATTTGATGTGGCCCCTCCTCATCATGTTGGGCATTACGCTTTCGGCCCTCTTAAGCTACTTCGGATCGGTTTCGGGCCTTGGAATTACCGCGATTTTTGTGGGCGGAATTTTCGCCATCGATCGGTTCTGGCTGTTTCGTAACGGCATCGTCACCGCCATGATTTTTCCGATGACCGAGGTCGTCGGGACCTACGTGACTCTCACCTTCTACAAATACTTTACCGAAGAAAGAAAAAAGCGCGAGCTCAAAGGAACATTCGAAAAATACGTCTCGCCCGCGATCGTGAATGAAATTCTTTCTAATCCCGAAAACATCGAACTCGGCGGAAAGAAAATGGAACTCACCGTGATGTTTTCCGACATTCGCGGTTTCACCAACATTTCGGAAAAACTTGATCCGCGCGAACTCTCGGATTTCCTCAACAGCTACCTCACTCCTATGACAGCTCTGGTTTTTAAAAATAAAGGCACGCTCGATAAATACATGGGCGATGCGATCATGGCTTTCTGGGGTGCGCCGATCCATTTTAAAGATCACCCGATCCACGCGGCCCGCTGCGCTCTGCAAATGCTCGAAAAGCTCAAAGAGCTTCAGGCGCGCTACCGCGCTCAGGGCCTTCCGCCGCTCGATATTGGAATCGGTCTCAATACCGGCGATATGAGTGTTGGCAACATGGGTTCCGAAACGGTGCGCAGCTACACCGTGATGGGCGACTCGGTGAACCTCGGCTCACGCCTCGAGGGCCTCAACAAAAATTACGGTACGCGAATCATTATCAGCGAATTTACCCTCGCTGCAGTAAAAGATAAGTTCGTGACTCGAGAAATCGATTGGGTGCGTGTCAAAGGCAAAGAAAAGCCAGTGCGGATTTTCGAACTCATAGCTGAGGGAAAACCAACCCCGGAGCAGCAAAGTTTTCTCGAAGCCTTCGCCCGCGGCTTTAAGCTCTACCATGAGCGTTGCTTCCAAGAGGCGATCGAGGAGTTTAAGCGAGCACTGGCACTTAACCCGAATGACACTGTTGCCTGCGAACTGTACATCGAACACTGCCGCGAATACCTCGGAGAACCCCCGCCCGAAAATTGGGACGGCGTCGCGAATATGAAAACAAAGTAAGATTGGATTTTAAATAATTCAATCTGGCGCGCGATGTCAGGCGTGACTTGAAGCGCTTTCATGGCTAGGCTTTGGCCTACATGACCGTACCGCACCACCAAGCATTCGCAGCACGCCGCGCGCGATCTCAAGGCTGCTATTTGTTTTTTGTGCAGGGCTTAGCTGCGCTGATTGGCTTTGCATTTTTGCTGGCCTCCGGCCGCGCCCTCGCCGCTTCGAGCTCGCTGAAAATGCCTGGCGGTGGCCAAGTCTTAGTCGACGCCAAGTTCGCCTCTCGCGATTATGATCAAGGGACGCTCGAACTGCGCGGCGACGTGAAAATCATCTACAATCACAACTATCTGAGCTGCGACCAGGCCCTCATTAACGAAAAATCCCACATGATTGAAGCGGTCGGCAATGTCATTATGAGCTCAACCCAGGCCTACGTCGAAGGTTCAAGCGCTGTTCTCAGCTACTCAGACAACACCGGCATCATTCAAGACGGCTTTGTTAAATCGGGTCAGGTCATTTTCGAGGGCAGCGTCGTCAAAAAAACCGGCCCTCTAACTTACGAAGCAGAAAAATCTTATTACACAGCCTGCACGACATGCCCCGCAGCGTGGACGTTTGAAGGCACGCGCATGAAAGCCGAAATCGGCGGTTACGCTCTGATTAAGTATCCGATTATGAAAATCGCCGGCTTTCCGGTGTTTTGGCTGCCGTATCTTTTGATTCCGCTTAAAAGCGAGAGACAGTCGGGATTTCTTATTCCGACATTCGAATTTTACCAGGGTTTTACTTTGGGCCTCGTGTATTTTTGGGCCATTGACCGCAGCCAAGACGCTACCATTACTTTGAAATCCTACTCTCAGCGCGGTGAAAAGGGTCTCGTCAACTACCGCTACGTTCTCGATGAAAGTAGCGGCGGCGAACTCAACACCGGCCTCATTCATGATCAGATTTTTCCGTCAGAAACCGACAACCCCGTTGGAAACCGAAGCACGCGCTGGTTTCTTAATTTTTCGAACGTGTACGAGCTGCCGATGAACATTTCGGAGCGGACCAACTTGAATATGGCAAGCGACCTGTTCTACCCCCGCGACTTCTGGACGGAGATGGCGGGGCAAGCAGACCCGGCGCTAGAAAACAAGGTGAGTTTAACCAAGAACACTTTCGGAACTCACACTAGCATCGAAGCTGACTACTACATCAATATGCTGAAATCAAATCCCATTGACTCCAACTCCGATGCAGTTAACCGCTGGCCGGAAATTCGTTTCTCAGCCGTCGACCATCCGATTTTTGATAGCCACCTGCTCTTTAGTTTTGACCTCGATTACGTCAATTTTGCTCGAGATGATTATGCGTACGATAACGTGATTCAAGCGCAAGCGGGCGCGGTCACCAACGGTAATAATCAAAGCGCGCCCTATGGATATCCTAAGCAGATCGACACGTCGAGAAATGGGACTGCGCAGGCCCCAGCAACAGCCCCGGCGGCTCCGGGCACACCACAAACTGCGGGACCAACCACACCCTACAACACGGGCTACGCCGGCGGAAATTTCGGAGGAACTTTCAATCCTGCTAACGACATTATGCGAACCGGGCAGCGTCTCGATCTCTCGCCGCAGCTCAGTTATCCAATCGCGGCGGGAAAGTATGTCGATATTTTGCCTTCGCTTCAGTACCGACGCACGCAGTACGCGTTTAACGTTTCACCACCGACAACTTTGCCCGACGGAAGTCCGGCCGTGCAGTATGCCTCAACGCCCTATCAAGAATATGTCTACGCCCAAACCTCCCTGCGAACTCGCTTTTACCGCATTTTCGGCAATCAAAATGAGTCGCCCAAACGCTCCGACCCTCCGGCGCCCGCGACCAACTGGGTCGATTCCGAGAGCAGCCCGGCGGATCTTACTCAGGTGCTTAAGCCCGCAGACTACCCCGATCTTTACAGGCACGAGGTTATTCCTGAACTCGTTGCAAGCTACATTCCCTATGTTGCGATTCCGTCCAACAATCCATTTTTTAACTCCGGAACGCAGCAGCCACTCTTTTTGCAAAGCGTGCCGCTATCTAATGATGATTTCTACGAAATACAGCATGTGCCGGCGAACCAAATTCCCACCACTCCAGCCACCGGGGTAGCGGCGACGGCATCGAATATTCAATTTGATTACAACGACCGGATTGCCGCCCGTACCGCACTCACGGGTCTTATCACCAATCGCCTTGTTCGCAAGCGCTGGAAAGACGGTCAGCCGACGTACATACAAATCGCAAGTTGGAAGCTTGGCGAGGCTTATGACTTCACCGAACAGTCACGGGTCGACGATCCTAAACTTCCTTGGTCTGATGTCACCTCGGTTCTCGATCTCACTCTCGATCGATTTGCCATGTCGTCGACGGTGCAGTATTACCCCTACCACCATGTGGCGAACACCATCTCATCGATCCGCTACAAAACGACCGAAGCTGGTACCAACTACATTCAACTCGACTACCAGCAAATCTGGAACATCACGCGCTATGTGGAGCAAACGACACGCAATGACGATTATCTGGGCCTGTCGAGCGGATTTAAAACGAAGTACGTCGACATGATCGCCGGGCTCGGCTTTACGCCGAACTCACTTTTGCCGGTGTCGCTGAATTTGACCAATTGGTCGACCGACCTTCGCATCCGTCCTCCCGGCAATTGCTGGGTTTTTAAAATTCAATATACCCAAGCTTTCGCCGGCCCGGTCGTGACCCAATTTGAGTTGGAGTACAATTTTGGCGGAGCTTAGCCGAGTCCCGACTTGAAACCGGCAACCTTAATTCAGTATCGATCGCCGGTAGCCAACGGATTGCCCAGACGATTTGCCGTTAAAAAGAAAAAAGCCTGAGTTCAGCCGTAGCTCCAGTGAGAGCGCCACGTTGGCTCATGACTGGAAAAACTTTGAGAGGCGGATCGAACCGCTTCTCAACGGCAGCCGTGCGACCGAGCTCTCTGGCGGCATCGTCGTCTTCAGAGGGAACTCCGTAAACAACGTAAGCCCCAAGCAAAATACCGGCGTAGAGCCCGAGACTCGCGCCGCGCGCCACCTGATTGAGATTGTTGCCAGGGTCACTTGCAAACGCGAGCGAGGCAGCTCCGACCAGAGTCCCAGCAAGGACGCCGTAACTGCAGCTGACGATAAAGTCATGAGCGGCATCGGCCTCCGCGTGACTGAAACTTAAACTCAACGTGAGGGCAATGAGACCGCGGCTCGCCGAGCGGAGAAGTCTACACCCTAACTGCGATGGATTTGCTTCCGATCTTTTGCGCTCGCGAGAGTTCATGATCTCAGTGTTGAACCATCAACCCGTCATGTCAATAGTGGTCATCTTCAAGGTCAAAGTATTGAATTTCGAGCGGGTCAAATAAGCCTTGCGGCTGACTCACAACAGCGAGAGTGAGCTCAATCGGCTCGCTCACAATCGAGGCAAGCCATGCAACGGCTTTTCGTAGTCTGTTGAGCTGAGGCGGAGAAATCGCCACCAACAGATAGTCGTCTAAATAGTCGTCTAAATAGTTGTCGGCCTGTGCTCGGTCGATTGCAGCAAGGGACGACTTCACCTCGATCATTTTGAGAGTTTTCGTCTCTCGGCAACGCGTGAGAAGGTCCACTTCAGCAAAGGGGGTCTCGAAGCGATGTCGAACTAAGGATTCGCCGTGATGGACGACTCGGTCCTGGGCGACTGTCCATTCAGAAAGGGTCCAGATCTCGCTCTTGGTCAAGGCGGCTATTCCAGTGCTCCCGAACTCCTGCAAACGTGCTGCGATGGATAGCGCAAGGTCCACGCGCTTGAATCGCCGCAAGGTGCTCCGGGGATCCATAACCTTTGTGCTTTTCAAAGCCATAGCCTGGATACTTCTCCGCAAGTTTCTTCATTAACTGATCGCGGGCGACCTTGGCGGCAATCGATGCCGCAGCAATCGGTACAGCGCGAAGGTCACCCTTAATGATCGTCGTCTGATTAAAACCCTCGAGGCCCCGAATCTTTTGATTGCCGTCGACAATCACATGACCCGAGCCGCATCTGAGGTTTTCAATCGCTCGGCGCATGGCCACAAACGTTGCGCCCAAAATATTGAGCCGGTCGATCTCACCAACACTGGCAATCCCGATGCCGACTTGGGCTTGATCTAAAATGAGAGCCGAGAGAACTTCGCGCCGGGTTTCGGATAGAAGCTTTGAGTCGGTAATGCCTTGAACCGAAAATCCTGCAGGCAAGATCACAGCGGCCGCAAAAACCGGCCCGGCGAGACAGCCGCGGCCAACCTCATCAACACCGATGATCGGCGCCGGAAACAAATGTTCCCAAGCGAAAGGCTCAAATGAGCCTTTTAGTTTTTTAAACTGTGATTTTTTTGCGCCCGGAGAACCGGCCGGAGGACGACCAGGTGGACCAGAGGAGAAACCAGAAGACGAGCCAGAATCAGAACGACCCGCCATCGCGCGACTTAAGCTTTTTTCGGCTTATCTGCTTTAGCAGATTTAGCCTTTTTCTCAGCCTTCGGCGCAGACTTCACACCGGCAGCTTTCTCACCAGTGCCAGCATCAGCTGCAGAAACACCAGCCGACGTCTCTGCCGGCGCAGCCTGGATTGCAGCTGAAAGATCGTCTTTTAAGCCGACCAGCTCAGAAGTCAAACGGGCTGCTTTGCCTCGCAGATTGCGCAAGAAGTAGAGGCGGCTACGACGGATTTTACCGTGCGAAATCACTTCCACTTTGTCGAGCATGGGACTCGCAAACGGGAAAGTTCGCTCGACACCAACACCGGCCGAAATCTTTCGCACGGTGAACGAGCGAGTGATGCCCGACCCCTGAATTTTCATCACGACGCCCTTGTAGAGCTGAACGCGATCCTTATCGCCTTCACGGATGCGAACGTAGACACCTACGGTGTCGCCCGACCGAAAGTCGCCGATGTTTTTGTTTTTTTGCATGGTCTTAAGCGTTACTTCGCGAACGATGTCCGACATCTAAAAGCTCCTGAGAAAAGAAGATGTAATGGCTACCACGGGCCAAACAGTCGGTCAAGACAGATACTGACGGCCGATCGAACAGAAAGATGGCGATAATCATCTTTAGAGCCGCCTCGGATGGGTTCAAGCAGCGCCGTGCAGCTCCTCATCACGTCTTCGGTGAGTCCAAAGCCAGTACCGAACAGCA
The DNA here is from genome assembly GCA_043746165.1 of Bdellovibrionales bacterium. GTDB lineage: Bacteria > Bdellovibrionota > Bdellovibrionia > Bdellovibrionales > JAMPXM01 > JAYTRM01. Next base: position 11,888 of record JAYTRM010000179.1, read on the forward strand.
AAAACAGTCGGCCCTCACTGTTAGCTGCCGCCTTATCGCGAAGCTCCCGGAAGGTAATCGCAGGTACACCGTCTAAGCTCCGGGCGTGGGTGGCAACAATATCGGTGGTTTCGTCTCCCGCCCAATCCTTGACTGCCGACTCCAAGCTGTTTGCGGTATGCACCATCGTCAAAGCAGTTCTCCGCATCGGATTGAATTTGGCGCCGTCACCGATCCGCCAATGCTCCAAAATACGCGACACAAACATCAGCTGCTCTTCCATCGGATGAATAATGTAGTATTTCTCGACGCCGTATACGCGACTTGCGCGGGCGATATCGTGAATATCGAGATTGGTAATATTGGTCGCTACGACCTTACGTTGGCTATCGTAAATCGGGTAATGAAGTAAGCCGAGCGCGACTTTCACCTAAGATCCTCTCTCGAGTGCTTTTGCCAGTCGCTCTTCCATAAGGCCGGAAGTCTCAAGTCCGCAAGTCTGACGTTCCATTTCGGTCAGCTTTTCGAAGAATTTGCGAGCGGAAAGCAGATCTTCTTTCTTCACGCGCCCGAGAAGCTCGGGCCTTCGCGCAGCCGTAACCAAAATGCGCAGGGCTAAATTCCACTTGGCAATTTCAATATGATGGCCAGAGAGCAAGGCCTGGGGAACCGCTTGGCCCCGCCACTCACGCGGTCGGGTAAACTGCGGTTGCTCAAGAAGCTCAGAACCCGGCGCAAAACTCTCGTTGACTTCAGAGACTTGATTGCCCAGAACGCCAGGTAAAAGTCGCGACACACCATCGATCAATGTCAGTGCGGCGATCTCACCCCCACTCAGCACGTAGTCGCCGATCGAAATCTCTTCGTCGATGCAGGTGTTGATGACTCTCTGGTCGAGACCCGCGTAACGGCTTGCAACCAAAATGAGCCGGTCAAACTTTGCCAGCTCGCGCAGTTTGGCGTCCGTGAGCAGCTGACCGCGCGGCGAAAGGTGAATTGTTCGCATGGAACCTGAGGAAATCAAATTCTGCATTTTTTCAATGGCGTTTGCCACGGGCTCTGGAGTCATCAGCATTCCGTCACTCCCGCCGAAGGGCCGGTCGTCGACACTGTGATGAACGTCTTTGGTGAACTCGCGCGGATTCACGACCTCGATATCGATCAGACCCGCCTTGCGGGCGCTCCCGACCACACCAATTTCAGCAGCCTTAAGAATCATTTCAGGAAAGAGAGTGACGACGTGAAACTTCATTCACTCGTTATCCAAGAGTTCGTGATCGAGTAGGCCCTCAGGTAAGGACATGTGAATGACTTTAGCCTGGTAGTCAATTCGCTCTACAAATGCGTCCACGAAAGGAATCTCGACGACGCCACGAGCGGTTCGGACCACCAGCAGATCTTGGGCACCGTTAGTGGCAAAAGACTCGATCAATCCGACTTCACCGTCAGTTTTAGTAAAAACTTGAAAACCCTGAATTTCGCGAAGGTAAATAGCTTCGCCAGGCTTCGACACCAAGAGATCTTCGGGGAGCTCCATGAGCCAGCCAATCAGCGCCTCGGCCTCATTTCGGTCGCGCAGCTCTTCGGTTTTTACAATCAAACCTTTTTTGTGAACTCGAGCGGACTTGAGTTTAAATTTTTTAGCAGTACGAGCAGACTCCGGAGACCCCGGTTCGGTCGCGGGATCGCACAGCGTTAGAGTTTCGAGCTGGTGGAGCCAAGCCGCTTCGCCAGCAAAGAGCGAGATAAAAAGCTCACCCTTGATACCGTGACCGTCTTTGACCCGGCCAATTCTTACGACCGCCCGACCGACCATCTGACTTGTCACTCAACGATTTCGAGAACCGAACGCTTTTGCAATTTGGTGCTGGCGGCGTTGAGAATAGTCCGCATTGAACGAGCGGTACGCCCCTGCTTGCCAATCACTTTACCAAGATCTTCTTTGGCGACCTTCAGCTCAACGACTGTTGTTTGTTCGCCGACGATTTCGTTGACTTCAACCTGGTCGGGGTTATCGACGAGAGATTTCGCCATAAACTCCACCAAGTCCTTGAGGCTCATATCATCCTGGTTCATATTCCGAATTCCTTCCTGACGTTTCGCTTTAATTGACTGAATCAAACGCCTGATTTGCGGTCATTTTTCAGCCCCTACGACCTCATCAATACACCGCAAACTTCAAGACTTGGAAATTAAGTTGCCGAGGGAGTTGTTGCGGCAGGTGTGCCCGTCGCCAGAGTCTGCGCCAATCTCATCAGCGACTTCACGCGAGGAGTCGGCTGAGCGCCCTTCAGAATCCATTCATTAGCCTTTGCGAGATCCATGATGACTTTCTTTTCCTGACCACGGGGGTGAGGATTGAAACTTCCGAGAATTTCGAGGAAGCGACCGCCGCGCCAAGCGCGTGAATCAGCAACCATGATGCGATATTTAGGACGCTTCTTTGAACCAAGACGATTGAGACGGATCACGACCACAGAGGGACTCCTTTGGGGCTTGAAATATCATGAGCCTCTCTCTCCTGGCCTCATTTCAAGCGATTAAATTAACGAAAAGCTACCGAGCTAGCGACGTTTTGACGCCAGTTCGAGGCAGATCGACGAAACATTCGTGACACCCGGGAAACTTGAGATCGAGGCCACAAATAGTGGCCACATTTAGCTTGAGTCGAAACTTAATGTCAACGACCGGAATCGAGCGCTGTCAGTTACCCAATTTAGCGAGATCTTCTTTGAAGATCGAGATCAACTCACTGAGAGACTCTGCCGTCACGATCAGATTGAAGAGCTTGCCCGCCGAAGACGGAAGCTTACAGTTTTCATTTGGATACTTTTGCAAGAACTGCTCATAGCCCGCGACACAAGATTTAAGCCGCAGAACATCGGCCGCGCCGCTTGCTTGAGCCTTTGGCTCGTAGCAACTCGCAGTCATCTTCACGTAATCAGCTGCTGATTTAGAGTCGCAAAACCTCAGCACAACCCCACTGCTGGGCGCCGGATGCTGCTGCGTATCAATTTGCAACTTGAGATTGAGGACAATGCCTTCGAGCTGGTCGTCGCTGATCTCAGTTATCCTTCTCGAGACGGGATCTGTGTAGAGGCAATCAATCTTCGGATAGCGAGCTTGAAAACTGATGTAGGCAGCCTGGCAAGTCTTGATTCCCGCCAGAGACTCTTGGTCTGCACAGGGTCCGGCGGCGGCGCCATCGGCACGGCTCACTTGAGTTAGCTTAGAGTATTCCACTGTTATCGCCGAGTTACATCCCTGTGCGCCTGGAAGTGTCGTCAAACCGCCACCGCCACCCGTCGACCCACCGCCGCCACCCTGGCTGCCGGTTCCACCAGAAGCCTGCGGACCCGACTGGGCCGCGAGCTGTGCTGCGAGCTGCGCGGCGAGCTGCGCAGTGTCTCGCTCGATCTGAGCTTGGATATTAGCAACCGAGATCGTCAGCGGCGTCGTCGCATTGGGCACATTGATCTGACAATTCACATTGGGATACTTAGCCAGAAAACCCTTTTCGTTGCTGATGCAAACATTGATCTGATCATTTGTCTTCGTCACGTGGCAACTCGCCATCATGGCGTCATGATCTCCGACCACGCTCGCGGGACAAGTGGTGACTGCCGCAAGTGGTGTGGGGTCTACCGAAGGTGAAGGGGGAGTCTGATCAGATCCTCCGCCACCCTTCGAACAGGCGACGGACAAAAAGATGGCGGCCACGACAAGGCCGCGAGTTTTGATGTGTAATCGTTTCATTGTGCTATTCCCCCAATTACTATTGGCACCAACCGGCGGCCCCAGCTCACGATCAGCAAGCTGTTTAAACGGCTTCTGCAATCTTTTTCTTAAGACAGCGACTGTCGGTGAAAAAGCAACATGCAAAGGCAATACCACCTTGAGGTGGCTAACTGGGGTCAAAATGGAAGTTTCATGCCCGGAATGCCGCCACCACGGCCGAGCCCCATCTTCATCATTTGCGACATCATTTTCTGACTCTGCTCAAACTGTTTTACGAATTTATTCACGTCAGAGACCTGTGTTCCCGAGCCTGTGGCAATTCGCAAGCGGCGTGAGCCGTTGAGGAGTTTGTGATCTTGGCGCTCTTTTTTCGTCATCGACTGAATAATCGCCTCGATTTTTTTGAGTTCCTTATCAGGCGGCGCCATGTCTTTGAGTTGCTTCATGGCCTGACCCATGCCGGGCAACATGCCGAGCAGGGATTCCATTCCACCCATTTTTTTCATCATTTGCAGCTGTTTTAGAAAGTCTTCGACAGTGAATTGGTTTTTGCCGATCTTCTTTGCAGTTTCACGCGCCGATTTTTCATCGATCACTTCTTGCGCTTTCTCGACCAGCGAAAGCACATCGCCCATATCGAGAATCCGAGACGCGAGGCGATCCGGGTGGAAAACTTCGAGCGCGTCGGATTTTTCGCCGATACCTAGGAATTTAATCGGCACGCCCGTCGCTTGGCGAATACTCAATGCCGCTCCTCCGCGCGCATCGCCGTCAACTTTTGTTAGAATTAAACCCGTCAGACCCAGCCGCTGATGAAATCCCTCAGCGACATTGACTGACTGCTGACCGAGCATGGCGTCGGCGACTAGAAGTATTTCTTTGGGTTCCCAAATATTCTTGAGTCGACTGAGCTCAGACATCAGTTCTTCGTCAACCTGCATGCGGCCTGCGGTATCGACGAGCACGACTTCGATCAGGTTCTGCTCGGCCCAGACCTTCGCTGCCTCAAGGATCTCTTCGGGCTTTTGCGTCGCCTGCGAATTGAATACTGGGATATCGTTTTGTCGAGCCAAGGTTTTGAGCTGCTCAATCGCCGCTGGTCGGTAGACGTCGGCTGGGATTAGGCCAGGTTTTTTTCCGTATTTGGCTCGAATATGGCGGGCGAGCTTTGCGGCCGTTGTCGTTTTACCCGCTCCTTGCAAACCCACCAGAAAGATTACACCCGGTTTGCCACGGGTGATGAGCTCCGTGGTCTCACCGCCGAGAACAAAGACCAACTCATCATGGACTATTTTCACAAACTGCTGACCCGGCGACACCGAAGTGAGCACCTGCTGCCCGAGTGCTTTTTCTTTGACCCGGTCAACGAAGGCTTTCACCACCTTAAAATTGACATCGGCCTCGAGCAAACTCATGCGAATTTCGCGGATCGCGTCTTCAATGTTGCTTTCGGTGATTTTTGCACCACCGCGAAGCTTTTTTAGACTTCCAAGTAATTTATCTGAAAGCGAATCGAATATTGCCATCGCAAACCTCCGTTGTGGTAGCCAGGCTGCTCGAGCCGATTACCAACGCGTGTAGCTGCCCTTTTTTAGAGCGCGCAGACCCATAAACAAGAATACCATGAGCGAAACCACTGCCACAGCGAACGCCAAGGTGACATCGACGTCGGTCACGCCCGTCAAACCGTAGCGAACACCGTTAATGAGATACAAAACCGGATTGATGCTCGCCACCGCTTGCCAAAATGGATGCAGTCCGTGCAAGGAGAAAAATACTCCCCCCAGGTAAATCAGCGGCAGCAAAAGAAACGAACCGATGGCGCTCACTTGATCAAAAGTTTTCGCCCAGAAAGCCACCGAAATTCCGAGCATCGCAAAGGTCAGCCCGCCGATCGTCAGAAACACAATGAGCCATAAGGGATGAACCACGGGAATCACGCGTCCCTCGACCACGAAACCAAAAACCTCGCCGACGCCCCAGGTGACAAGGCCGACGACTAATCCTCGCGTCAGCGCAGCTGCCGACATCGCCCAGATGATCATTTGCGGCGTCAGCGGCACGACTTTTAAATCTTCGAGGTCGCCTGAAAACTTTCCGGAAACGATCGAGCTCGAGGTGTTTTGAAAGGCGTTATTGAGAACCCCCATCATCACCAGACCTGGAATCAAAAATGCCAAATAAGAAATTCCGTTTTCGAGATGAATGGTCTTGCCAAGGCTCACGCCAAATATAAGGAGGTAGAGGGCCGAATTGACCATCGGGGCAAAGACAGTCTGAAAAACCACCTTCATGAAGCGCATCATCTCGCGCTGGTAAAGCGTCAGAAAGGTTGCAAAAGGATTCAAAATGACTCCGAGTGGTCGCCGAGATGTGAGAGGTGTCATACGCGTTCACCCTTGTCACCGAGCACTCGTTTCAATGCATCTTCAAGGCTTCCTTCACGAATGGCGAGGTCGTCAATGCTTTCGAGTTCGAGGCCCAGTTCGAGCAACAGATCGCCGGCGCCCATGCTTGACGGAACCTGAAACACAAGCTCGCGATCTGTGCGGCGAATTAAGTAAGGAAGATTTTGCGTGTCGTTTTTTTGTTTAAGCCGAACTACAATTTCACGTTTGGTAAGGTCTTTGATGAGATCACGCGTCGGCCCCAAATGGCGGAGCTGACCTTTTTGCAAAATTCCAATCCGGTCGCAGAGTTGCTCCGCTTCATGAATGTAATGGGTGGTGAGCAAAATGGATAAACCCGATGCCTTGAGCTCACCGACAAATCGCCACAACGACTCGCGAAGTTCGATATCGACCCCTGCCGTCGGCTCGTCGAGCAAAAGAAGTTTGGGCTCATGCACGAGGGCCTTGGCGATCAAAAGCCGACGCTTCATGCCGCCAGAGAGTTGCTTTACTTTTTTCTTGCGGTGATCCCAGAGCGAGAGCTCTTTTAAGAGCCAGTCGATGCGGTCTTTATTGCGTCTTCGGCCAAAGTATCCGGAGTGAAATTGCAAGATTTCTTCGACATTAAAATAGCCATGATTGATGAGCTCTTGCGGCACGAAGCCGGTCAGCATTTTGCATCGCTCTGGCTCGGTCTGCACGTCCATACCAAAAATTTCGATGCGCCCAGAAGTCGGTTTTTCCAAGGTCACAGTCGTCGAAATCAGCGTGGTTTTACCCGCACCGTTCGGGCCGAGTAGGCCAAGAATCTCACCGGGCTTCATCGCGAAACTCACCCGGTCGACAGCTAAGTTTGAGCCATAACTCTTCACCAATTCGGTGACTTCGAGCGGGGCACACTCAGCCATTGTAGCTAGCGGTGCACGCTCAGACTGCTTTGGGCGTCCGGCGGGCTCAGAGGTCATGGTGATCTCAGAGGTCATAGGCAACTTTGCCAACTCTGGGCGCGGTCATGCTCGATGCAAAATCGACGTTAGGATTTTCTTTGATTGCCCAGTTTAAATCCCATTCCTTATCGAGCAGAATCACGGGGTTTTGCGACATATCACGGTAGACTGTGAAACTTCCGTTGAGCACCGCAGTGGGGTTACCCTCTTGATCACGAGGCCAACGGGCGACCGTGTACGAAAGGCGATTGAGACGCACATCTAGACCATACTCGTCTTGCAGGCGGAAGATCAAAACTTCAAACTGCAGCTCGCCAACCACACCGATTATTGGATCTTGCGCACCCACCATCGGCTCAATGAAGAGCTGAACCGCACCTTCTTCAGAAATTTGTTTCAGGCCTTTTTGCAGCTTTTGGCGTTTCATCGCATCTGAAACTGAGAGACGAGCAAAGAGCTCTGGAGGAAAACGTGGAATTTCATCAAAGTGCACGGTCTTACCGGTCGTGATTGCATCGCCGATTTGGAAATTGCCGCTGTCGTTGACGCCGACGATGTCGCCGGCAAATGCTGTGTCGACGGTCTCGCGCTCTTGCGCCACAAATTGCGCTGAGTGAGCAAGCCTCAGCTCGCGACCGAGGCGCACGTGGTTAACCTTCATGCCGCGATCAAACTGACCCGAGCAAATTCGCACAAACGCCACCCTATCGCGATGTCTCCGGTCCATATTGGCCTGAATTTTAAAAACAAAACCAGTAAACGTCTTATCTAGAGGCTGAACGAGGCCTTCTTTGGAGGCGCGGTTCGAAGGGCCCGGCGCGTGATCAGTGAAAATATCAAGGAAAGTATCGACGGCGAAATTTTGCTTGGCACTGCCAAAAGTCACAGGACTCAACTGGCCTGCCAGAAACTTTTCTTGCGAGAACTCGCCTAAAGTTCCATCGACGAGTTCAATCTCTTCTTTCACCTGCTCTATAATCCGCGCTGAGATGAGTTGCTCCCATTTCGGATCGGAGAGCCCAGATAGCGGAATAACTTCGACCGGCTTATCCTCATGCTTGGGATGATAAAGTATCAGTTCCTTGCGCGCGCGATGATAGATTCCTTGGAACAATCCGCCCAAACCAACCGGCCAGGTCATCGGGTAGCAGTTCATTTTCAGCGTCGACTCTATTTCGTCGATGAGCTCAAGAGGCATTTTGCCTTCGCGGTCGCATTTGTTGACGAAGGTAAAAATCGGAATATTGCGGTAGCGACAAACTTCGTAAAGCTTACGTGTTCGAGCCTCAACGCCCTTGGCAACGTCAATCAACATCACCGCTGAATCGGCTGCGACGAGGGTTCGATAGGTATCCTCTGAGAAGTCTTTATGGCCTGGAGTATCGAGTAGATTGACGCGGAGGCCACGATAATCAAACTGAATCACGGACGAAGTAATCGAAATTCCCCGCTGTTGTTCCATCACCATCCAGTCGGAGGTTGCAGCCTTACTCCCCGACTTGCCTTTGACTTCGCCCGTCTCGTGGATCACGCCGCCGTGATAGATTAACTTCTCCGTGAGGGTGGTCTTGCCCGCATCGGGGTGAGAAATGATTGCAAACGTGCGGCGGCGCAAAACTTCACGCTCAAAGTTTGAGCTGGAAGCCTCGGCGGCTGGAGCTGGCGGTGCTGACTGGGCTGAATTGTCGGGCGCATCTGATTGGGACATAATCGGCAAACGTACCAAACAGCAAACGTTGCTGCAAGGGCCGACTGAATCTGCCGGGAGTTAGCTGAGGCGAGGATGCTGTCTTGATTCAGTTGCCGGCCAGTTGACAGCTAGAATTGGCTGCGCCAAGCTCATCGAGAAGCAAATGACCAGTCTTGACCATCAAATGCCACGGCTCTAGGAAACCAGCCTAACCGAAGCTACGCGGCGCTTCTGAAAAGGGAACCAGGTACTTGAATAATTCGTTGGAAGCGGCCCATCGGCTGAAAATGCGAGCTACGCGCCTGGAAAACCGCATTCAACTCTTCACTGGGCGCCTGAACCGCCACTATAACTTGAGGATTGCGACCGCTGCTGTGTTTGCCGCATCTCTGATTTTAATGGCGATCCGCCGCGAGCTGCGCTTGGAACTCCCCGTTTTGGTGCTATTTGTTGCTCTGTTTTCTGTTTTGGTCATTCGCACACGCCGAATTGACCGCCATTTGAAATCTTTAAAACGTCTGCAACTTTTCATCGATCGCCAAGAGCGGCGCTGCCGGGGCATCGCCTCGGGTCGAGACTGGGAAACAGCAGCCAAAGCGGCGCAAAATCTTCCGCTTTGTCGCGATCTGGACGTCGTCGGTCCGCATTCTCTCTGGACTCTTATCGACGAAACGCTGACTGATGGCGGCCGTGCGCGCCTGCTCGATTGGATTTCACGAGCCCCACTCGAGCCCTCTGAGGTGTTAACTCGGCAAAAACAAATTCAAGCTTTGCGGAGAGAACGCTGGTTCTTCACCCGCTGGGGACTTGCTGGGGACGCCGCCCAGTTTCGGCTGTCCACATCGCAAATTCTCAAGTTTTTGCAAAAGTCTTTCGTGCCAGAGCGATTTGTCATTCTTTTAATTCTGGGTTGGACTGCATGGCTTTTAGCGTTGACCGCTATTGTGCTCAGTGGTCGTCTCGGATGGGGACTGCAGAGCGCTTTCGCGTTAGGATTTGCTGCCTGCAACTACGGACTTTTAAGCCGAATTGACTCGCCTTTCATGAAGGGCCTTGGGCTCTCGCACCATCTCGACTTGCTCGGACCGATTTTTGAAGCGTTAGAAAAGCGCGCTGCTCAGTCTTCTGAGATTGAAAAGTTAGCTGTTGTCACGCGCAGCTCGGGGCCATCCAGGCAGGCCCGCAAGCTCAACTTGGTGCTTGCTTTCATGAGCGTGCAATCGAATCCATTACTCAACATCATCGTCAACTGCATGATGCCCTGGTCGCTGACGGCAACGCATTTTCTCGAGCGTCGTCGGAGAAAAATTGCCTACACTTTTCCGCAGTGTATTGAGGAGCTAAACGAACTCGAGGCCTATGCCTCGATCGTAATATTTGACTCCTATCAGACTTCCACTTACCCAACCTTGCTCGAGGGTCGGCATCCGAGCCTGTCGTTTTCGGGACTCTTCCATCCCTTGATCGACCGAAGCCGCGTCGTCGGAAATGACTTCGCTTTTACGAGCGGCAAGAGCCTGGGCCTGATTACCGGCTCCAATATGGCCGGCAAATCAACGTTTCTGCGAACCGTGGGTATCAACCAGCTGCTTTCGAATATGGGTGCACCTGTATTTGCCAAATCCTATAGTGCGAGTCCACTGGCGGTCGAAACGTGCATCGAAGTGAGCGATTCTTTGCGCGATGGCTATTCCTATTTTTATGCCGAGGTCAGGCGGTTAAAGCACGTGCTCGACCGCTCACTGGTGGATACACCTGTTCTTTATTTGATTGATGAAATCTTTCGCGGAACTAATAACCGCGAACGTCACGCCGGAAGCCTCGCCGTCATCAATCGTCTGGCCAGTTCTCCGAGCTCACTCGGCTTTGTATCGACCCACGATCTTGAACTTACCTTCCTTGAGACCAAGCAGCCACGTTTGTTAAACTTACACTTTCGTGAGGACTTCTCAGCCTCGGGTGAGATGCTTTTTTCTTACCTTCTCCACCAAGGGGCCTGTCCGACCACTAACGCGCTCAAAATTATGGCCCGCGAGGGTATCTTGGTTGAGGATCCCGGCTAAGGTATTGACTCGGGAACGTCACTTCCTTTAAATCAACGCCATGCCCGACTGCCAAAACCCCGTGAACTTTCAAATTGCGGCGTTCTACCAATTCTCGCAAGTGCCGACAAAGAACGTCGGAATGCTTGCTGAACAAATTGAAAAGCTCGGTCAATCGATGGACCTTCGCGGGCTCGTCATCCTGGCCGACGAAGGAATTAACGGCACCGTTTCAGGTCGCACCCAAAACGAGGTCAGCCGATTTTTTCTGGAACTTGAAAGTCTCCTGGGTCTTACTGCGATCACTCCGAAGTGGAGCGAAGCTCCGGCTTGGCCATTTCGAAAGTTCAAAGTTCGTGTACGCCGTGAAATTGTAACCCTCGGTTTCGCGGAAGGTGAGTTACCCGTCCAGCCGCTTCCGCCCAAATCGGACCGTCACTTGGCACCTCAAGAATGGAATCGCTGTCTGCAAGAGGAAGAGGTCGTCGTCCTCGACACTCGAAACTGGTATGAGACACGAATAGGCAAATTTAAATCTGCTGTCGACCCGAAGCTCGATGAATTCCGAGAATTTGAGGATTATCTGGATTCATGCGACATTCTGAAAGACAGAAAAGTCTTGATTTACTGCACCGGCGGAATTCGCTGCGAAAAAGCCATCGTCGAAATGGAAAATAAAGGTTTTCAAAATGTCTTTCAACTCGACGGCGGAATTCTGGGTTACTTGGCCGAGTTCCCGAATGATCAGTTCGACGGCGAATGTTTTGTTTTCGACCAAAGAGTTGCCGTCGACCAAAAACTGCAGCCGACGGTCATCTACAAGATGTGTCCCCACTGCGGTCAGCCGGCAGACCAGCCACTGACTTGCCTGCGCTGCGATTCAAATACCGTTGTTTGCCCAACCTGTGCGGGCCATGAAGACTTGCGCTTTCGGACGTGCTCTAAGAATTGCGCTCACCATTATGGACGCGCGCCGGGCAAAAAGGGGCGGAGCCAAGATCAGGGTTTTCGATTTGAAGCCAGGCGCGCAAAGACGTCCGACAGCTAGGCACCTTGTCTTGCCGCACCCGTAGAGCCTAAGGGCACCACCCGCAGCAAGGCGCGATTTTGCAAAAACCAGCACCATTTTAGGTAAGTTGTTCTGCAATCGAGCACCCAGGCGAATTCTCGTTGCCATAGCCATTGGGGCTGGCGTAACTAGGTCAGATGAGACAAGTCGTGATAGAAGGTTCAGCAGGACATCCGATCAGTCTAATGGTGCCGCCTGTCGATGAAGTTGGCGTCGCGGAGCGCGCCGATTTTTTTACCAAGCGCAGTATTAAAAAAGAAGCCAAGCTCAAGGCGCTTTACCTCGCAATCCGCATGTGCGACCTCACCACTCTCGAGGGTGCCGACACCCAGGGAAAAGTGACTCAGCTTTGCGCCAAGGCACGCGATCCAATACCACCGGCAGTTTTTGCTCAACTCATGCGATCGAGCGAAGCGGCGGGATTCAAAGCGATCCCCGCAATTCCCGCAGTCGCCGCCGTTTGTGTTTACCCTTCGATGGTTCCACATGCCGCTCGCGCGCTCCTCGGTACCTCAGTTCAGATCGCGTCTGTTGCAACGGCCTTCCCCTCGGGCCAATCGCCCATGTCAGCAAAGATTGATGACACGCGCTTTGCCGTCGAAAATGGTGCAACTGAGATCGATATGGTGATCAATCGCGGCGACTTTCTTTCGGGCCGCTACCAAAATATTTTTGACGAGATTCAAGAAATCAAAAAAGCCTGCGGCGAAGCCCACCTCAAAGTCATTCTCGAAACAGGCGAACTGGGATCACTTGATCACGTCCGTTTTGCGTCGGAAATCGCGTTAGAAGCCGGCGCCGATTTTATCAAAACTTCAACAGGAAAAGTTCAACCTGCCGCCACGCTACCCGTCACACTTGTTATGTTACAGGCGATTGCTGATTTTTATCGGCGCACGGGCAAAAAAGTCGGCATGAAACCCGCAGGTGGAATTCGTACCGCCAAGCAAGCCATTCACTATCTCTGCATGGTCAATGAAACACTCGGTTCAGACTGGCTCACGCCTAAACTTTTCAGGTTTGGCGCGAGCGCACTGCTGAATGATCTTTTGCGTCAAATATACAAGGAAGCCGTTGGACATTATTACTACGACAAGGCCTTCTCACTCGATTGACCTGATTGACCTGATTGACCTGATTGAATATGCCCAAAAGTTGCCTCAACGCAACGGCGGCAAAAATGCATGAAGTCATGCAAAAAAAATGGAAGGTGCCGGGATGAGTTCTTCGGACAAACAGCTTCTCGATAAAAATCAAGCAAGCGAAGAGCGATTTGAATTCGCTTACGCTCCGTCGCTTGAATCGACCGACGTCGTCAAAATCAAGGCGCGAAACTTAAATTTCATCGGCGGTAAGTTTACGGCACCAAAGAGTGGCCGCTACATCGATTCGATCAATCCTGCGACGGCCGAGCCGCTCGCAGAGATTGCCGAAAGCTCGGCCGCGGATGTCGACCTGGCCGTCAAGGCCGCCGGGCGAGCCTACGGAACTTGGTCGAAGCTCTCGGGTCAGGAACGAGGCCGCTACCTGTTTCGCATCGCCCGCATCATCCAAGAGCGAGCTCGTGAACTCGCCGTCCTCGAAACGCTCGACAACGGTAAACCCATCCGCGAATCCCGCGAACTCGACGTCCCCCTAACCGCCGCCCACTTCTTCTACCACGCCGGCTGGGCCGATAAATTGGAGTATGTCCTGCCGCCATCGCGGCGGCAGGCCTCGTGGACAACGCCGCCATCGCGGCAGGCAGTGCGCGGTTCGGCGGGCCCGCGTTCGCTTGGCGTGGTCGGTCAGGTCATTCCGTGGAATTTCCCCCTGATGATGGCAGCTTGGAAAATTGCACCGGCGCTGGCTACGGGTAATACCGTGGTCATTAAGCCCGCCGAGACGACTTCGCTCTCAATTTTACTCCTTGCCGAAATTTTTCAGCAGGCTGAACTCCCAGATGGTGTCGTCAACATCGTGACCGGCGGCGGTGCAACCGGCGCAAATCTCGTCTCTCATCCCGGCATCGCCAAAGTCGCATTTACCGGCTCGACCGAAGTGGGAAAGCTCATTGCCACTTCAATTGCCGGCAGTTCGAAAAAGCTGACCCTTGAGCTCGGTGGGAAATCAGCTAATATTATTTATGAAGACGCTGCGATCGACCAGGCCATTGAAGCGGTGGTGAGTGGGATCTACACCAACCAAGGGCACGTGTGCTGCGCGGGTTCGAGGCTTCTGCTCGAAGAATCGATCGCTTCGATATTTATCGAGAAACTCAAGCGCCGAATTGAAAAACTTCGCGTTGGAAATCCCCTCGATAAGAACACCGACATTGGTGCGATCAATTCGAAAACTGAACTCGATAAAATCCAGGCTCTTATTGCATCGGCAAGGCAAGAAGGACCGGTCGAGTTTTTTGAGCCGGTTAAGACCACGCTCCCCTCGACGGGGTACTTTCAGAAACCATGTTTTTTTGCTGGCGTTTCTTCGAGCTTTTCTCTCAACCGTATCGAAGTCTTTGGACCTGTCCTCAGCATCTCCACCTTCCGCACTGTTCAAGAAGCTATCACTAAAGCCAACGACACTCCGTATGGTCTTGCCGCTGGTATTTGGTCAGAAAAAGGCTCCAAAATCCATAAGACCGCTTCGCTTCTTAAGGCTGGTGTGATCTGGGCTAACACCTATAACAAGTTTGACCCCGCCGCTCCGTTCGGCGGCTATTTTGAAAGTGGATTCGGCCGCGAAGGTGGACGCCACGGGCTTCTAAGTTACCTAGAGGTGACGTAATGGAACCTATCAAACGTCGAAGGGTGGAGAGAGCCATAAGACGAACGACGCATCGCCAAGGGCGATGCAAAATCAACGGTCTAGAGGTGACGTGATGGAAAAATCAAAGGCGCTGCCGATTCCAAAGACCATCAAGCTTTTTATCAATGGCGAATTTCCAAGAACAGAATCAGGTCGAAGCTTTCAGGTCATGCATCACGGGACAAAAAAAACCTTTGCCAATCTTTGCCAGGCCTCGCGCAAAGACCTGCGCACGGCTGTGACGGCTGCCCAAGAAGCACTGCCAGCTTGGGAAAAACGAACGAGCTATAACCGTTCGCAGATTCTCTACCGCATGGCTGAAATGCTCGAAGCAAAACGCGTTGAGGTTGCGAGTCTTCTTGCTCAGACTTGTGGCCTCACTAAAAAGATGCAAAACCAAGCTGTCGATTTGGCGATTGAGAGCTTGGTTTATTTCTGCGGCTTTTGCGATAAGTATCAACAGGTGATCGGCAGCGTGAACCCGGTTTCGGGTCCGCACCACTGCTTTACAACCGCGGAGCCGGTTGGAGTCGTCGGGCTCATCGCGACCGAAGACGTCGATTTTGCCGGGTTCTGGGCTTCGCTAGCGGCGATTCTGGCTTCCGGAAATACGGTGATCGCTCTACTACCTACAAATCTTGCGGCCCTTACAGGCCTGCTCGGAGAAGTCCTTGCAACCGCAGACCTTCCAAAAGGCACCGTGAATTTGCTCAGCGGGTTTCGCGAAGAGCTTCTTTCGCACTTTGCTTCTCACATGGAAATTCATTCACTGAGTTATCAGGGTTACGACAACGCCGAGATGACTCAGATAAGAAAGCTCGCCGCTGCGAATATGAAACGCACGGTGGGGCCTGTGCGCGACATTTTATCGCTTGAGCACTTGATTCAATACCTGGAGTTTAAGACCGTCTGGCATCCGATCGGAAATTAGTCGGCGCCATTATTTTTTCAAGCAGACCTTAATGGGGTTGCCGTCAAACGGATCTTTTCCGCCATCTGCGGCTGCCGCAGTGTCTTGAATTTTAGCAA
>JAYTRM010000180.1:0-13899 GCA_043746165.1 Bdellovibrionales bacterium
TTCGCAATGAGCTTGAGGCCTTGGGAGTGATTGCTTACAAGCCTCGGGAGAAGGCCAAGAGGCGCGGTCGCCGGCAAGGCCCACCGATATAGATTTAATTTCTGATGATTTTGTATTCATTCAAGAATCATTCAACTTGCATCCAAGATGAATGAGCCGTGGGTGTGAATCGGGCCCGGCAAAGAAATTTGGCTCAGACTTTAAAAACACTGGGCTTGGTACAGGCCCAGTGGCATTTTTGCCTTTTGCCAAGGGCCTTTTGCCAAGGGCCTTTTGCCATCGGCAAAAGGCCTCGTGCCGACCACCTCGTCCCGACAGCCTCGCGCCGACCGGCCAGCGGTCTTGTTACTGGTTGAGAACGTAAGCAAAAATTAGGGGCGCCACGATTGTCGCATCGGACTCGATCACGTACCGCGGAGTATCGATTGCGAGTTTTCCCCAAGTGATTTTCTCGTTGGGGATTGCGCCTGAGTAAGAACCGTACGATGTGGTCGAATCGGAGATCTGGCAAAAATAGCCCCAGAGCGGCACTTCCGAGCGGTGCAAATCCTGATGTAACATCGGAACGACGCAAATTGGGAAATCGCCGGCTATGCCGCCGCCGATTTGGAAGAATCCGATCGACGTTTTTGGTGCTGTCGCCGTGTACCAGGCGGCGAGTTCTTGCATGTACTCGATGCCCGTACGAACGGTGTGGACGTTTTTCACATCCCCTTCGATCACGTGGCCGGTGAAGATGTTGCCGAGAGTGGAGTCCTCCCAGCCGGGAACAAACATCGGTAGGTTTTTTTCTGCGGCGGCCAGGAGCCAAGAGTCTTTGGGGTCGATTTGGTAGAACTGCTTTAAGTCGCCCGAGAGCAAGATCTTATACATGAACTGGTGCGGAAAGTAGCGCTCTCCCGATTTATCGGCGGCTTGCCAGTGCTGGAGCACGGCCTTTTCCAGGCGGCGAATGGCTTCGTGCTCAGGTATGCAGGTGTCGGTGACACGATTGAGGTGACGCTCCAGGAGCTTTTGCTCATCGGCGGGAGTCAAATCGCGATAATTAGGAATTCGTTCGTAATGGTCATGTGCGACCAAGTTGAAAACGTCCTCTTCAAGGTTGGCGCCCGTGCAGCAGATCGCGTGGACTTTCCCGGCGCGAATCATTTCTGCCAAGCTCAGTCCAAGTTCGGCTGTGCTCATGGCGCCGGCCATCGTGAGAAACATCTTTCCACCAGACTGAAGGTGGGTCTCATAACCGATTGCCGCATCTTTCAGCGCAGCGGCGTTAAAGTGGCGATAATGATGATCGATGAACTGGCGAACGCTCGAAGGCGATTTCGACATGTAAGTTCTCTCCTTAAAAAGCTTCGTCACAAACTCAAACTTGTGGCCAGGGTTTAACCATAGCGCGGCTCTGCGCGCAAAAGTTAATTTCAAAAATGTCGCGAGGAAGGCGGGTAAGTCCGCGTTCTGGACTAGTCAACGAATGTCCCTTGCCAGAGTCTGTTTCGAGTGTCCGCTGCCACAGTCTGTCGCAGTCGCAGTCGCAGTTGCTAGAGACTTCGTAACTCCCTGTTGCAACAAACTGTCAATTGCCATAAAAGCGAGGAAAGGGGAAAAACCGCAGATGACCCGAGCTACTCATTCGCCGCTCTTTGTGACTAAGGAACTTTTTGAAAGTCGTTACCAAGGCGCCGAAGCCGTGATCGTGGCGGGGTCCGTGGTGCGCGGCGAAGCCTCGACTTATTCGGATCTCGATTTGGTGGTGATTTACAAACATGTTCCGGTTGCCTACCGAGAGTCATTCATGCATCGCGAATGGCCGGTCGAAGCCTTTATTCACGACTCCGAAACCATTCGTTATCTTTTTCAGGGTGTCGATCGGCTCATCGGGCGGCCGACCTTGGCTGAAATGATCGCTGAAGGGCACGAGGTCCCGGGCCCCACCCCACTTACCCAGCAGCTAAAAGAACTTGCGGTCGCCGTTTTGCGTGAAGGGCCACCAGCCTTAACCGAGGCAGAAATTCAAGATCGCCGTTACCAGATCACCGAGCTGATCGACGACATTCGGGAGCCCCGCAGCCGCTCCGAACTGATTGCCTCGGCAACGATTCTCTACACGGATCTCGCCGACTTCTATTTTCGAACTCAGGGCAAGTGGACGGGCTCGGGTAAAGCACTCTTAAAAAGGCTCAAGCAGCAAGACCCGGCGTTTGCCCGGCGCTTTGCCGAAGCCTTTGACGATCTTTTCGCGAGCGGACAGCCGCGCCGGGCGATCGAGCTCGCCACCGAGGTCCTCGCCCCTCAGGGTGGATTTCTATTCGAAGGTTACCGCCGGGATGTACCCAGCGATTGGCGTATGAAGTGACCTTGCTGCCCTGCTGGCCGGTGCGCATAGGATGGTTGCTTCTTTGTGGCTTCTTTTGTGCGCCGGCTAGCGCCGCTTGGAAGACGAACGTCAGCGATCAATTTAATTTCACTCCGACGTATTATTTTGAAGATCTGCAAAACAGTACGAGCCAGTGGTCGACTTTTATTCGCGAGCAGGTCGACGTTACGTCCAAGCCGACGCGCGATTTAAAGCTGAAGTTGACCCCGGTCGTTTTCTCTGACCCTTCGAGCCCCTCGGTTCCTGAGCAGTTTTCGTTTGATGTGCTCGAGGCCAACGTCGACTACCGCCTGAGTAATTTTCGCTTCAAAGTCGGGATGAATAGCGTCTCGTGGGGATCGACTGACATATTCAATCCTCTCGATGTCGTATCGGCTCGACGCTACACTGACTTTCTTAACATCGAAAAGCGTGGCGTGCCTTCGGTGATTTTGACTTATGACGATGGAACTTGGCTTTTTGAAGGAATTTTTGTACCGGTCCAGCAGATTTCGATTTTGCCTGGAGACAAAAGCCGGTGGTTTCCACGAGATATTGCCTACGCGGGTGGAAATAATCTGGCGCAAGTTTATTTCTCCAATCCCTTCGCCTACCAACTCGTCGGGCCAGCCGTGGACAATAACAGCTTACAGGATAACTTTGGCTTTCGTGCGGAGCACCATGGAAGTGGGCTGGATCTCACCGCGATCTTTTTTCAAGGCGCACCGTCAGCGCCGGCGATTCTAATTCCAAATGTCCTTGCGACCGCATCCTATCTTGCTCCGCAGGGCCAGCCGAAAGTAGTCATCGCGAATCAGGCGTTTCTCCAGCCCGTCTATTACCTGCGACAAACGGTTGGGGCCAGTGCCGTGGTGACGTTATCAACCGTCATCATTCGTCTCGCTGCCGCGTACTCGGACCGCATCCTCGATCCCAATCCTCTCCTGCCTAGTTGGGAAAGCGACATTGTTCTTGGCATCGAAAAAAACTTTTCGATCGGTAAAGAAGGAACGTTGACCGCGCTGCTTCAAGGAACCGACTGCAACCACGGAGATCCGCCGGGAGATTTAGTTACCTCAATCAACCGGGTTTTCGATCAGAGTTATCTTTTGGGTTTGAGATATCAGGCATCACCTACCTGGACGTATTCGTTAGCTGGACTTTTTGACGTGCGCTACAACGATGGCTACGCAACGGCGAAGTTCGAGCATAAATTGACCGACGGATTAACCTCATCGCTCGAGTACGATTGGCTCGACGGCAGTGCCGGCACACCTCTCGGAACCTACCGAAAAAATAAACGCGTGGCGCTTGGACTTGTAGCTTCATTTTAAAACTAGCAGGCTGTTGAAAAATAGATTTGTAGGCTGTTCAAAAAGGTCCAGATGCGAGGCGGGCCTCGCCAGCTTGACTGAGGCGTAGTTCCTCTACGCCGTAGGGAGAGCTGGCGAGGTCCAACGAAGTCAGATGGGCCTTTTTCAACAGCCTGCTAGTCCTGGCCAAAGGGTGGAGAAGCAACGTCTGGTTCGGAGGATCACAATTGCTGACAGCCCGACCGGCTTTTCTGGTCTGGACAGCGATGCCACAAGAAGCGAACCTGAAAACATCTCAGGTGCAATCGGCTAGGCTCGGCCTGTATGAATCGGTTGCAATCGAACATTGGAGGCTCCATGAATTCTTCGAACGCTCGTCTGCTGGCGTCAGCCCTGGCTTTAATTGCTCTCTTGTTCTGCGGCCTCGCCCGAGCGGGCGCTGCAGACGCCAACCAAATTTTGAAAGCCGTCGAGAAAAGTCTCGATTCAAAAGATGAACGCGCCACCATCAAAATGAATGTTGTCGAGAGCGATGGCACCAGTAAAGAGCGCGATGTCGAAATTTTGCGCAAATCCGGCTCGAAAAATGAGGTGCTTGTGCGTTTAAAAGCGCCGAGTGACGTGAGCGGAATTGCGCTCCTGAGTGTCTCGCAAAATGGCAGCGAAGCGCAGTGGCTTTATATGCCATCACAGAAGAAAGCTCGTCGTGTTGTCGCCGGAAATAAGAGCCAGCGGTTTCTCGATACCGAGTTCAATCTCGAAGATTTTAGTGCCGGCACCTACGCGCGCTTTGACAATAAAACCATCAAGGAAGACCGCCAGCCGAGCTCTGCGGTCGCCGTGATCGAAAGTAAGGCGCGAGATAAGGAGTCGAGCTATTCGCGCATCATGACTTGGGTTGATCTCAATTCTTATCAAGTGCAAAAGAGCGAATACTACGATCATACCGGGAAGTTGCTCAAGACGATGGTGTTTCGCGATTACAAAAAATACGGTGCCACGTGGAGAGCGCAAACTATCGAGGTTCGCAATATGCAGACGCAACGATCGACGGTGTTGCATATGGCGGGACTTAAGCTCAACAAGGGAATTCCCGATCGCGAATTCACGCAAAGTGCCTTGGAAGAGGATTAGAGTTCAATGTCAGCACGTCTTGTTTTCGCCATCGCATTTGCGATCGTATTTTTACTAGCTGGCGAGACGGGGCGGGCCGCCTCAGTGGAACTCGGTCTTGGCGTTAATTACGAATATTTTAGCTACCAAGAGCAGTTGGCATCTCCCGCAAAAAGTACGGAAACCGCAGTTTTTCCTTCGCTCGTTGGCCTTGCGCGAATTTACGTTGTCAACGACAGCTATTTACAACTGCGGGCCGAGTACGCGACCAACATTCAGTCTCAATACTCAGGTACGGCCCTCACTTCAAACGCCGATGTTGAAACGATCGATCCGCTGGCCTTTCAAAACTACGAAGCTGACGCCTACATCTCCTTGACTGAAAGATTTTATCTTTACGTTGGCTACGGCTACCGTCACTGGAATCGCTTTCTCAGCGGCGGACTTGGCTACCGCGAGATTTACAATTGGTACTACACGCCTGTCGGCGCACAGTTCTGGTTTGTCAAAGACCCAGGCTTTGAATTCGGACTGGATGCCTCGATCCGTCCGACTTCGAATGGTACGATTCAAGTCATCACATCGGCAACCCAGCCGAATGGTCAAGACTCGCAGATGAACCTCGGCCAGACGACCGGATACAAAGTCATGGTTCCGACCCGGTTCCGCTATGGTTCATGGTCACTCTTGCTGACCCCTTGGTACGAAGTGAGCTCCATCGGTCAATCGAACTTGGTTACCAACAGCACGCTGTCGCCGCAAGCCAACACCGGCATCCTCGAGCCGAGTAGCAACACAACTCAATTTGGACTCGACGGTGTAGTCACTTACACGTTTTGACAAGTTTTTGAAAGAGCTGATGCAGAAGCTTGCCGCACCAACGGTCGGCGAGCAGCCGCGAACAACAGCTCCGCGTTCAGTTGTCGCCCATCTCGTAAGAAGCGAACCCATTGAATTTCCGAACGCTTGTATTGAGACCAAAGATCTTTCGAGCATAGGGCAGGCGCGAAAGTATCAGAGGACCTGGCAACGCGTGGTACAATTGGTGATGATCGATCAGATCGCCAATATAGCGCAGACGACAATGGCTGCGTGCCAATTTTAAAATTCTATCAAACTGCTGATACTGGGCCCGGAAGGAAAGTTCGAATGGCCACTGCGGCTCAAGACGCGCACGCATTGAGAGTTCCAGGGGAAAAGACTCATTAACCGCTGAACATATTTCAACGGCCGAGTCTGTGTAATCAGGATTCAGAAAGACCGAATCGATGAGCTTGGCTGGGGTCCATACATGAAGGTAGTTGCGAGTTGCGCTGATCACGCGGTGGGTGCGACGGGTGATACTGCGGTCAACCGGTATCCAAGCTTTGGGATCAAGGTTGCGCTCCTCGACAAAAAACTCGTAAGCGTGACGTTCGTAATCGTAAAGAACGAGCCCAGTGAGAATCAGCTGGCTGTTTTCTGTGGTGAGCAGAAGTCGCGCAAGCTGCCGAACGTCATTGAGCGCGGGAATCAGCTCGCCGCTCAGCGCACCCTTCATGAGGCGAAGTTTCGCTGCGGCGAGAAGATCGGAACTATCGGGCAGCGGAAGCTGCGGCGGCGGTACAAATTCATGTCGGCTTTTGATCTCGTCGATTGGACTTTCAGTTTCGATGTCCCAATGGTCAAATCGACTGAGACCAGTGAAGATCGAAAGATTACCATCGAGCTTCTTACTTTGATCGAATTTTCGAATCCAATCGCCGCGAAAGCGTAACAGAGCCTCCCGTACAGTAAGACTCACGAGCGGCTGGTTGTTGGTCCTCGAAAGCGACGCCTTAACGGGCGCCCAGAAAACCTTGCCGTTGAGAAACGCTCCGGCGTCAGAGCCGGTCGCCGGCAAGGTTGAGAAAACCTCATTTCGGTGAATGAATGTGAGGTCTTCGCTAAATCGCGCCAAATACTTTTCTTGCAGAGCCAAATTTACTTTGAGAAGCGGTTGAATTTGAAAAACGTAAATGACTTCAACTAAGCCAATGACGAGCACCGAGATGGAAAGTGCAGCTGCAAGAATATAAATAATTGATCGAAGAACTACGAGCTTTGGACTCATAAATGAAGAACGTGATTCAAGCGACAGCCGATGAGCGCATCATCGAACGCCTGAATCTTCGCCATTCATTTCTTGCAAGACGAAACTCGTGCTTAGCAGAACGAATTTCAGAGCGCATCATCTGTCTCCACTCGCTGCCGCGAGCCGCGAACTCGGCTTTTTTCGATCGGTAGCTTTCGCGGAGGGTCTTGAGTCTCTTCTGGGCTTCCTCAATTCGCGCTTTCAATTGCCGCGTTCTTTCGGCACTCGCACCTTTAGCGATCAGCATGCGTTCTTCCATCGTCAGGCGAGCTTTGAGGATTTCCTCTTTTTGGACTTTTTTAAGTCGCCGGGCTAGGCCTGTCCGGGCAAGGCCGGCAATCCACCATTTGGTAGGATCCCAGTGATACCAACGGATGCCATTGCGGTAGTCGGCCTGAAAGGAATGGTGATAGTTGTGGTAGCCTTCGCCAAAGGTGAGAAGCGCGCAAATGATGCTGTCGCGGGCCGTGTGTTTGTCGGTATAGGTTCTTTTGCCGAGCGTGTGGGCGAGCGAGTTGATCAAGAATGTCGTGTGCTGGGTGAGCAAAATTCTTAAAGCTCCGCACACCACTACGCCATTCCAGAAACCAAGTCCGATTGCCCAAGTCGCGATACCGGGTAAAACAAAACCGACAAACGAAGCGATCCACACGTAATATTTGAACTGCAGCATGATCCATTTATTGCGCGTCAAATCTTTAGGATATTCCTGCGGAGTCGGATCGTCGTGGAACATCCACGTCAAGTGAGCATACAAAAAACCGCGGTGGATGTTGTACGGATCGTCATCGGTGTCGACCCCACGGTGATGACGGCGATGATCCGTACACCACTGAAGGAGCGATCCCTGAAAGGTTCCCGACGCGAAGAAGATGTACAGCCACTCGATCGCCGGATGAACTTCGTAACTGCGGTGAGAAAAATAGCGGTGGTAGCCGCTGGTGATACTCATGTTGTTAACGACAAAACAAATCGCGAAGAACACCCACATCTGCCATTGAAAGCCATTATTGTAGATGTAGAGCGGCGTCGTGATCGCGCAAACTACAGGCAGAATCGTCATAAACAAGACATTGTGCCAAAGAATTTTTCGCGGGAACTCAGTTTTGTTACCAGCAGACATAGCGTTCTCCTTAAAGCCCGTCAAAGACCATCAGTGCGGATCAAACTGAATGATCCAAAATCCGACAACCTACCGATCTCAGCCGCGTCTAAGATTATCTCAAAGTATGCTAAGATTCGCAAAAAACAAACTCGCCTTTTGACTCGTTTGGGGATTGCGCCATAATGTCAGCCAAATAACAACTGGAATGACAACTGGAATGACGATCCCCGCGCTCCTAATCTCGGTCCTACTCGCTAATACCCCGCCCAGCTTGGCGTCTACGACGGGTACCGCCCCGCCGGTGAACAGCGAAGCTAAAAAAGCGGCGCCGCAAACCGCACAGAAAACGATCGTCTTTATCGGTGATTCACTGACGCAGGGTTACGGAGTCCAGGAAGAGGAAGCCTATCCAAATCTCGTCGGGCAAAAACTTCTGGCCCGCGGTTATCGAGTGACGATCATCAACGGGGGTATAAGCGGCAGCACGACCGCCGATGCGGACCGTCGACTTAAGTGGTACCTCCGCTCGAATCCCAAGATCGTGGTTTTGGCATTGGGCGCCAACGACGGACTTAGAGGCACCGCGGCCGACACGATAAAAAAGAATCTCGCCGCCGTCATTGACCTCGCCAACCAAAAGGGAATTTCCGTTTTACTGTGCGGAATGCAAATTTTTTCGAATTTCGGCGCGGGTTACAGCAAGTCGTTTGTCGAAGTCTACACGTCACTTGCCAAGGAAAAGAAAGTACGACTGATGCCGTTTTTGCTCGCAGGAGTCGCCCTACATAAAGAGTTGATGCAAAGTGATGGAAAACATCCCAATGCTAAGGGCCATGCCATCATCGCCGAAAACGTCACAAAGGAACTAGTCCCTTTATTAAATCAGGTGTCACCTTGATACTTCGGGCAGAAAATATTTCGAAGATCTATCGGCAAGGCTCGGCTTCTCTCGAAATTCTCAAGGGGGTCTCGATCGAGATAGCCAAGTCTGAGACAGTGGCAATCATGGGTCGTTCGGGTTGCGGCAAGTCGACATTGATTTCTCTCCTCGCCGGGCTCGACGTCGCGACTTCGGGCGACGTCGAAATCGCGGGCAGAAAACTGGGCAATCTGTCGGGTCGCCAGCTCAATCAATTTCGCGCGCAGTCGGTCGGGATTATATTTCAACAGTTTCATCTTCTCGATCACCTCACGGCACTCGAAAATATTCGCCTCCCGCTTGATCTCAACAGCGAACCCGACGCCGATCAACGGGCGGCGGCGCTTATCGGTGCGGTTGGTCTTTCGGCACGGGCCGAGCATTTTCCAGGACAAATGAGTCGCGGCGAGTGCCAGCGGATCGCGATTGCCCGGGTCTTGGTGAGAAGGCCGCAAATTGTTCTGGCCGATGAGCCGACCGGAAGTCTCGACGTCCGAACGGGGCGTGAAGTCATGGATTTGATCTTTCGTCTCACAGAGCAGATGGGCTGCGCTCTTTTGCTGGTCACCCACGATCGGAGTTTGGCCACGCGCTGCTCCCGCACACTTTATATGGATGACGGCCGCTTGACAGACCAGCGTCCCGCAGGACTTACGTGAATCGCGCTTTGAGTGTCAATTTTACCCTCGCCTTTCGAGAGTTAGCTTTTACCTTCACAAGGCTTCGCCTGGTCTATTTCGTCCTTCTTATTGGCTTTTCTGGCCCACTCATTGCCCTGACTATTGCGGGTTCAACAGCTGATTTTCTCCGAGAAAATTCGAAGTTATTGTTATCAGCTGACTTGACCGTAAATTCTCTGAGGTCTTTTTCTTCGCAGGAAATAAAAACGGTTCACGAGACCCTCAAGCCCGTGCGCATGAGTGCTGAGACCGAGTTTGTGACGATGGCGACCGCAGGTGTCACGACTCGGGACGCCGCCCCTGCCGCAGCTCCTGCAACCGCAGCAAGCCCTCGCGCTACGTTGGTCGAAGTTGAAGGCGTCGATGAAGAATTTCCCATTTACGGTCGCTTTCGTTTTAGTTCGGGCGAGCCGCCTTCAACGAGCGCATGTGACTTGATCCACGCGCCACTTCTCAGCGCCTGGGTTTCCGGCGAAGTTTTGTCAGAGCTCGGAGTCAAGCGGGGAGATTATCTTAAATTGGGGGACCGAGAATTTAAAATTGATAGGGTCATCGACGATGCGCCGGGTGCGAGCCGGGCCGGCGGTTTCGCGCCTCGAGTTTTTATTCCTCTGGATGCGATTGACCAAACCGGATTGACTCGATTTGGCTCGCAGATTTTTCAGCGCCTCTACCTGCAACTTCCGCTGAGCTCAAAGGGCCCTGAAATCAATTCCGACGAGGCGAGTGATCGCCTCAAGGCGAGCCTTGGCGACCCAGATATTTTTACCCGCACGCCTGACGATTCGGTGCAAGGATTTGAACGATTTTTCCGCTACCTCAACGGTTATTTGGTGGTCGTGACGATGGTGATTTTTGTTTTATCTTGGATCGCGGCGTTTTATTGCCTGCAGATCTATCTCAAGCAGCGAATTAAAAATGCGGCACTTTACATTGTTTTTGGAGCAAGTCGTTTCCGGGTCGCCGGGATTTACGTCTTGCAAGTACTCGTTTTGGTGCTCATGGCGTTGGTATCTGCGGGAGTGCTGATTTGCGGAGTCGTCGCTATCTTGGCCGCCCATTTTCAATCGCAATTTCCGGAAGGATTTAGCCTCCGGATCGGGTTCGATTCTTGGCTCAAAATTTTTTTAATCGGGATCGTATCGGCGCTCGCGTTCTCGATGCCGCTTGTTTTGCAAATCTATTTTCTCAATCCACAGTCTCTGCTCGGCGAAGACGAGGTCACAGAAACTGCAGACTCGCAAAGACTGAAGTGGCTGAGCTTTACCCCGCTCGTTGTGGTCTTCGCGTTACTGTCGGTGTGGTTGATGAATTCGGTCGCGGATGCCGCGCGGGTTGCGGGCGGCATGTTCGTCGCCGGTGTCATTGGGCTTTTAGTTGGGCGGCTGCTGTTTGGCACGCTCTTTCAAGTTTTCAAGCATCGGCCCGGTTTTGTGCGGCTGGTGGTGACCCAGCTGAGTCGCGGTCGCATGGGCGTGCAGCTTGGCTTTTTGGTTCTTGTCTTGAGCGCTCTGGTCTTGAATTTGGTTCCCCATCTTTTGGCTTCGCTCATGGCTGAGTTGCGGCCGATAGAAGCCCGAGATGTACCGGCATTGTTTTTATTTAATATTCCCGAATCGAAAATCGACCAAGTCAAAAAATTTGCGGAGAACCAGCCATTTGAACTCCGCTACCTTTCGCCCCTCGTTCTCGGCCGCCTCAGAAAAGTCAACGGGCAGGCCACGAGCAACGATCAATTTCAAAGATTTCCGATGCGGCTTTCGTACCGTTCGGAGCGAATCCCTTCCGAAAGTTTAGTCGCAGGGCGCGAATTTTCGGGAGTTTATGACAGCCAATTGGGGAAGCCCGCTGAAATCTCTGTCGAGGAAAAATTTGCCGAACGCGCCGGTTTTCACCTCGGTGACGAAATTGAATTCGATGTCCAGGGTTTACCGGTGAGTGCGCGAATCGTGAACTTTAGACAAGTGCATTGGACGGCCTTTAATCCCAATTTCTTTATCATGTTTCAACCTGGGGTTCTCGACGATGCGCCGAAGCTTTGGGTCGGCAATGTTTACTCCCGCTCGGGCGGGCTCTCGCCCGAAATAAAGGGTAAGCTGCAATTTGATCTGACCCGGGATTTTCCGGATATTTCCATTATCGACATCGGTCGCACCTTGGATCGCGTTTTGGAAATCGCCGCAGGCGTTGTGACGCCAGTTCGCGCATCCTCGCTGATCGCCGTCTTGATGACGGGGCTCATTTTGCTCGCGATCGTCTCGCACAATTTGAATTTACGGGTTCGTGAAATTGAGATCGAAAAACTTTTCGGCGCGGGAAGCGGACTTCTGCGCTTTTTGCTGCTCAGCGAATACACTATTTTGGCGGGTCTTGCCTGGCTTGTTGGAAGCCTGAGTGCAGTTGCATTGACCTGGCTCGCGACCCGACACTTGCTGGACATCGAGTTCGTTATCTCCTGGCCCGCGATCATCGTCTCTTTCATTGCGACGATCGGCTTCACCGCTGCGATTGCCTTAAATTCAAGCGAGAGAATCCTCCGCCGCGCCCGGTCCTCCCCGTAAACTGGTCCCTTACGCTATTGAAATTTTGGGGCGAAGCCAATAACGTCATCACGTGAAAAAAATCATCTCCGTATCCATGCTTCTTCTTGTGGCGCTCGCAACGGCGCGGTGCAGCTCGCTCACGTATCTTCCTGCGCAGAAGTTGCCATATACCAATCCCGATAAGTTTAAGTACAAGCCGCAGGATGTTTTCTTTATGGCGGCGGACGACACAATTTTGCACGGTTGGTACTTCAAGTCTCCCGTTCGCCCGGCCAAGGCGACGATCCTTTTATTTCATGGCAATGCGCAAAATTTGACCACGCACTTCTTTAATCTTTACTGGGCTATTGAGCAGGGATTTGATTACTTTATTTTCGATTATCGGGGCTACGGAAGTTCTGAAGGAAAAGCGACACCTGCTGGAACAATTCAGGACGGACTTGCGGCTCTCGATTGGATTGACAAGCATAAGGACCCCAAAACTAAAACTGTCATCTATGGGCAGAGTCTGGGTGGCGCCATCGCTTTACGGGTTGCTTGCGATACCGCAGACACATCTAAGTACGATATGGTGATTCTCGATTCGACCTTCTCGTCGTATCGAAGTGTTGCGCGCTCTATTTTGTCCCGCGTCTGGTTCATGTGGCCTTTTCAGTGGATCGGGTGGCTTGTGATGAATGACACGTACGCGCCTAAAAACTGCGCGGCACAGATTTCACCCAGGCCACTCCTGGTTATTCACGGTACCAAAGATCAAACTATCGATTTCACTCTCGGTGAGAAAATCTATCGGGACGCTCGCGCTCCTAAAGAGTTTTGGCGGGTCGAAGACGGCCGTCATACCGACTTTCTCTTTCGCGACAATGGCCGATTTCAAAATGACTTTGCCAGTTGGATCGTGAAGGGGCCGAGCGACTCTGAGAATGAGCGAACGTTTACGCCCGTGACTGTCGAGGTCTTGCTGAAACAACAGGCTGACGAACGAGCCGCGCGTGCGAAAGATCAAGATAACGACGATGATTCGGATGACGATGATAATTCGCCCAACAATTAAGGTCGAGGTCGTCGACTTGCATTGTCAATTCTGGGTGAGAAGTCATCATTTCTCGCAAGATCCCGTTTTTTGATGGACAATGAGCGAAACCTTTCTTCTACTTGAACTCGAAGGCAAACTTTCGAGGAGGAATTCAACTATGTTGCTTCGACCTGGTCGTTTTTTACATTTGGCTTTAGCACTGGCCGTGATTGTGCCCATGGGTCTCGCTCACGCGCAGGATGATGACAGCGATCATCCCGTGAAGAAAAAAACCAAAAAGGCTATCAACGATGCCGAAAAAGTGGCCGCCGGCGGGCAGGGCTATGGAATCGCTGGATGCGGTCTTGGGTCTTTAGTTTTCGGTGCGACGCCCGGTTACATTCAGATCGTGTCAGTCACTCTGAACGCGACTTCTGGAAACCAAACTTTCGCGATCACAACCGGAACCCTCAATTGCGACATTCCGCAAATGGGCTTTCAGGCAGCTAATTTCATCGAGAGAAACCATGAGTCGGTTTCGACTGAATTGGCCCGCGGCCAAGGTGAAACCGTGGCGAGCTTGGCGTATCTCCTCAAATGTAGCGATGCTGAACTCTTTGGCGCCAAAATGCGCGAAAACTACGGCAACATTCTCGAGAGCGGAATTTCGACTCTTGAGACCACTCGCCGCATGTTGAAGACCATCGACACCAACCCCGATCTTAAAATGACTTGCCAGTCACAA
>JAYTRM010000181.1:0-4311 GCA_043746165.1 Bdellovibrionales bacterium
TCTCGGGGACTGAATCTCGTGATGGATGTCGCTGGAGTTCCGCTACTGAAGGCACTTTTGCCGTCTTCAATTTATGAATTTAAACCGGACAGCAGTGCGCCCCGCAGGCGGCAAAAAATCCGATCGATCCGAAGTTTAAGGAGTACGAGATCAAGAAGATTGTTGAGAACCTTGATCTAAAAGCCTACGAATATTTCGTTGATCAAGGATGGTTGTCTGCGAATGAGTCTGAGCGACTCCAAAAAGTGATGGGGGCAACAATCGATAAATACCGCTTGATCACTTCGATCCCAGGTGCCTTCATTCACGGTGATGCCCACTCGGGTAACATCATGTTAGATAGCGAAGCTCAAACGATACACATGATCGATACAGAGACCCTGATATGGTCAATGCGCAAGGAAAACGGAAAAATTTTGCCAATTGGCGATCCGATTTCTGACCTCGGGAAGTTCGTATCTGCTTTTTCGATGAATGCCGGGCGCGCGGGCTTTAAGCCTGCTGAAGTTTCTGCTTTTTTAGAAACGTTCGTTAGGAGCTACGAGCAGCAAACCCATTTTGACCCTGCCGACGTCAAGCACGCGTTGGATTTTTACTTCTTTCGTTTTGCAGGAGTGGTTTTGAGTCAAAATCCGCACAATCGCAATCGGACGGCCGAGGCCCAGGGCCGGATGGTTGATTTACTCAAGGCGCGATTTCTTGATCCGCAGAATAAGTAAATCGACGCCGGAACAAGCGCGCCATCGATCACGAGTCTGCAAGTTTACGATTGAAACTTAAATGGCAAGGTGGCGCATCGTCTCGATCCAGTGATCGAGCGCTTTGCGCCACTCGCCATCGACGCCCTTAGCCCTGAGGGCAATCCAGGACGAAGCGTAGATCGGATTTGACTCAAGCCGTTCGAGATCTTGGGGCTTGACCTCAAAATAGCTTCCCATGCCTTGGTCGGGATCTTGATTATAAATAAAATCGAGATAGCCGCGTAAAACTTTGAGCAGTCCCTCGGCACCTACTCCCTGATCGCGATCGCTCAGAAGTCGCAACTGTTTGTAGATGGCGGAAAGCTCACGGATCGCGTCTTCGCTGTCGTTGCACGAGAGCAGCGTCACAGGCTCAAGATCGGTTCGGGTGAGCATGCGAAGCGAGTCCTTAAAGTTTGTGACTGAGGCACCACCGGAACCGACAATGCCGCGCTTTCGAAAGCGAACTATATAGAATACGCAGTCCTTTTTGGACGCAGAGTAGAGCGCAAGATCTCCGGGCGGATCGGCGTAAAGTCGCGATAAGGAGCCTTCGGATGTAGTTAAGATGAGTTCAAAGTGTCCGTTCGAAAAAGCGTCGAGAAAAGAAAAAAACAGGTTGCCTGAGGACGCGGAGGGACCAATCGTGCTGATAAGCTGTGGCGTCGACTGAATCAGCGTCACCGGAGTCGTGCCCCGACTGCCGTCGGGGTCAGAGAAGTAACCCTTAAGCCAGGCAACCACGTCAGCGGCGGGGATGGCCAAGATCGTGTTTTGGATGGCACTGCCAGTTTCGCTGTAGATTTGATGAGAAAGTAGGCCCGCAAATTTTCCTTCGGTGTTGGTCACGACGCCGCCGCTCATGCCGAACTCGGCGTGGCCACCGGCAATTTCGATGAGCTGAGTTTGCTCTACAAAAACGCCCCGATCGACTGAAGGATCGCTCACTCGACCCGATAAATCTCGAATCAGGCTATCAGACATCGCGGGGTAGCCGAGCATCGCGACCGCCTGATTTTTTTCAAACTTTGCGAGAGCCATCGTTTCTAGTGCTGGCCAAGATACGCATACCGAATCGGCGCTCGTCAGCGCCAGAAGCCCGAGGCCGTGGCCATAGTCGGAGACCAGATAGTGGGCGGTGAATTTCTGCTGCAAAAGCATGACGATTTGAACGGCGTTGGCGTCGCCATGAAGCAGAACGTGATCGGATGTGACGACATACGCTTGACCGAGGAAACAAAATCCGAGTCCGCTCCCTCGCAACGTCAGTGATTCATCTCGAAACTGCGAGATGATCTTGAGGGTTGGAAGACTGGCTGGCACTGAGTTCGACAGCCGATCTGATGCGAGCGCCAAACTCGAGATGATCGTGAGACCAGCGACAAATAACAAACGGCGCATCAGTGCCCAGACCATTTTTGTTCGATGGCGACAAGTTGCTTGTGGAGACCGCCTCCCTCGTAGGCGAGGCTTAATAAACTCCAGCCGTGTTCAAATGGTCCGTGCAAATCGGTGAGGACTTTGAAGTCGGCTTCCGTCAATGTGGGGAGTTGCTCAGACTCGATCATCGAGCAGAGCAGAAAAATTCGCCGCAACAGATTTTCGGTAGTTGGATCGCCGAACTGATTGTTCAGAAAAACGGAAAGATCGGCGTCGCGTTCTTGTTGGGCCAACCCGCGAAGTTCATCGAACTTCGCCTCGAGACCTGGGATTGTGCGGCCTGGCCGGATGCTGAGCTCAAGTATCTGGTGGCTCGCATCAAGCGTCGCGACCGTTTGGAAGAACGATTCAGCCGAGTAGAAAAAACCACGCTGCAGTCCTTCACTCGTGCGCCAAATTTGTTGTTCGAGCTCGACGTGATTTCCGGCGGCCAGGTGCGCAGAAATGGTGTCGGCCCAGCTTTGCAGATCTTTACGGAAGAACTGCGGATCTGTTGCGCTAGCCGCCAACTTAACTTGAATTTTGCAGGCCCGGTAGTTAGCCGAATCGCCGCCGACACCAACGGGATCAATTCCGCCGATCGGGTATTGTCCAGCAGGTTGAGAGGCGTCCATCGGAGGACAGTCTTCATCGAATATTAGCTTTCCGGACTGAATGCGAGTGCCTGTCTTTTCACTCAAGCCTCGATCTAGCAGCCAAATTTGTGGCTCGCCTTGGCTCGTGATAACTGTATCGAGAAATTCGGCAATAGCGGCAGACGGGATCACAATCAGATGGTCGCTCACATCGCCATCACTTTTTGACCAGCGTATCGGCCGCGTGTAACTGCCGGGAAAAATTTTGAGATATTCGCTCGAGACAACACCTGATATCTCGCCGTTTTCGTTGCTGACGGCGGCCCCTTGAACTGAACTATGAAAACCAGAGCCGCGCACCTCGACGACTTTGCCTAAACGCGGAATGAAATGCCTGTCGCTCTCGACTGATAAAACTTCTACTGCCGCTGGGCCCTCAGGGGCCCGTACGTTGAGTTGGTCGGAGGCTTGATCGGGAGCCGCGACCGATAATATTGATGACTTGAGTCCTTCGGGCAGCGAGCCGATGACTTCTAAGGCAGCGAGGTCACGGCTGAAATCGTGGCGTATAAGCTTGAGCGGAATTTTTAATCCGTTAAATAAAAGTTGTGAGCAAGAATTAATGCCGAACTTGCTCGCGACTGCGCCCGATGAAGTCACGACGAAGACTTGCTTGCCGCGTGCAACAATCGTTGCCGATGCACGAATCAAAGAGGTCGGACCTTCGGGACCACAAAGTCGTGATTCCAACTGCGGAGCCGGAGCGGTGGAAGTGGAAAATAAACTGTGTGGATGGGGCGCATCGGGAGGATCAATTGGAATGATTTGATCGAGAAATGCGACTCGGACGCAGCCAAGAGGCGATGGATTCGCCGCCTCGCGGGTTGTGCAGATGATGTGAACTTTAAAGGGAAAAGCCTGATGATTTTGGATCATCTGGTCGATGTCGACATCGGGATTGGGATCGCCTTCGATAAAGTAGACCTGGACGTACATCTGCAACTCTTGAGTCGGGCCCGGGAGGACAAGAACATTGAGCGTTTGATCTGGCTTGAGCATCTGGCAATTCGTCAGCGGAACCGACTTTTGCTTCCAATATTTTGGCAATTCGATAACGCCCAGTGAGGGCCGATAAACACCACCGGTAGACAAATTTAGGCCCGAAAGTGGCGAAATGACCGAAGTGATGATGCTGAGTGTTTCACCCTCAGTCAGCGCACGCTGGTGTGCATCTGCGAGGGAGTACAGTGAGTAGTCGATGCCTTGTGCCTGACAGCGACCGACCAAGACATTGTCGGTTGACGCCCATGCGCCGGACCCAGGGACGAAAAGGCCAATTGCAAGAATCCACGCCGGAAATGGCCCCAGAACCGCTCTAAGCGCCGATATTAGGTCCGATACCAGTGGCGATATCAGTGGCGATATCAGTGGCGGTGGGGTATCCATCTTACCGGACTACTAATGCTATTCTCTCGAATATATGGCATCCAAAGCGACTCCTCAGGCCGGCAAGCATTACCCAACTACCGATGGTGAATTCAGGACATGGTTTCAAA
>JAYTRM010000182.1:0-9571 GCA_043746165.1 Bdellovibrionales bacterium
GCGGACGAGACTCGGATGTTTGCGGGTGCTTAGCGGACAGGCGACTCACGGGGCTTTTGAAAGCCGGCGCAGCTTGGTGCGGTCGTTGGGGTACCGCCCAATGCTGTCAGTTTAATGCATCGGTGCTTTGAGATTTGGTACCGCCCGGGGCGGTACTAGCCGAAGACTCCAAACTGCGCGTGGTATTCCCAAAAGCACAAGGCGCGAGGGCAGTCTTGTGCTGTTTGAAGTGCGGCTGACCCGGCACCGCCCCGTTCAGATTAATGCCTCGGTGCCTGACAAGCCCTCAAAAGTCGAAGTGCCTTCTCAGATCGAAAGAGAATACCCAGCGTTGGCGTACCTCACCGGGCGGTACTCCGAATTTCGATCTGAAGCCCAGCCTCAGCACAGGCCCCCGGGCCCCCAGGCCACAGGCCCACAGCCCCTCAGCCCCCGAGCTCGGATGACTACTGCCGACAGCAAAAACTGCAAGCGTAAGTGCACCGCGGATGTTGATAAGCGCAAGTTCCGACTCTTTTTTATCTTCCGATTTCGGCGTCGACATCATTCAAGAGCATCTTATCCGCCTCTTGTGCGACGACCGCGAGCATTCGCTTAAAAATCGGCTCAAGCATTGAGTTCGGCGCGTGGTGTGCGAGACCTGGCACGGTGAGCAGATTTCCGGGATGCGCGATGGCATCGAGCACAGTCACTGCCCCATCGTTGGGAAACGAGCGCGCGAGCTCCGTGTAGAGACTTTGGTTTGCAGCAGGAATCTGGGCGCGGTACGGAACGCCGACAATACTGGCGGTAAATAAACTCGGTAGGTCAGGCAATGGCTTGCGCCACAGCGGGAAGTTGGGCGAAGTTTCGGCAAGAACCACGGGATTTCGCCCGGCGACCTTCATTCTGAGGCGGGAGAGAAGGCGGCGCAGCCGATTTTCCTGAAAGTACCGACTCGAACCCGCCCCAGCAAAGGCCCCGCAAACATTGATCCAGCCGCGAACTTGCGCCACCTCGTCTGGCACAGGAATCAACTCATCGCGTTCGACCCGGCGGTGAAGCATGTAGCGAAATTCAGCGCTCCCCTGTCCGTAAGTGACCACGATGCGCTTACGACTGGGAGTCTCTGCCAGATAATCGAATATGACCCGCGCATTGGAGGCAATAGATCGCCGTGGGTCCGTTTCTATTACGTCCGTGCTAAATCCCAGATCGCGCGCCCAAGCTCGCCAATCTTCGCAATGGTCTCCCCATTTTCTTCCGCTCTGAAAAAGATTGCTAGCCACAAAGCAAACTTCGATTTGTGCGGCCCGCGCGAGCTTTGAGTTCCAACCCGCGAAATCAAAGGCGCGAACCCTTTTACCGAACGGACCGTGAGTCGTGGAGTCGTGAACCGTGCGCAAAAACAGCGCGGTCGCCAACTCAACCCCGAGTTCTTCTGTGACATTTCGAAGTTCGCTAGCGAGAGGCAGACGGCCCTGAAAAGCGGTAGCCAAGTAGCTGGCCTTATGGGCCAGGGCGGCCTCCGTAAGGTCTGCCGGAGATGTGGGTCGGAATGACTTAAGAAGCTCGGCTGACGACGATCCCGAAGTGGCCGTTTGATTCTTGAGCTGGGCGAGATCGGTCGCAACCTGGATTGATGGGTCTGCTTTGGGAAGCGAGCGGCTCTCAGTTTTTGAATTGGAATTCTTGCCCGAAGAACTTTGCCCCATATCTTCATTCTAGGGCAGGACCACCGGGGGACAAAGAAAAACATACCTGGAGCAAGACCAAAGGCGAGAAAAGCTGCGAGCTTCTGAACACCGGGCAGAAATTCGAAAGCTGTCAGTCAACTATAGCCGCCCATCGGCAGAATAGTTAACTTATACATAAAATTAGTTTAACCTTCGTTCGATGTCCGTCTGAAGTAAAGAGGTTCGTGCAATCCGAAATACCGTTGAGCCTGCGCGGGACCGGCGGTTGTCTGGTCGCCAGGCCGGCTTGTTGGCTCAAAATCTTCAGCAAAAACCGAAAAGCACGAATTCTTCAATCGCGCTTAATGATTTGCGGCGGATTTGTCGGCACGATGGTTTTTGAGGTCGTTTTTGCAAATGGCCACTTTGTCATCGTACTCGTCTTGACGCTTCATCAGGACTGTCTTGTAACCGCGAAAGCGAGCAAGCCGGTCTCTGAGCATTTCTTCGGAGACGCCAATGAGTTTATTTTTTTCATCGAGACCGATTTGGAAGTCATCTTCTTTGTCTGTCACACGGTCGATCGGCTCGGTCCAAGCTAAGTGGCCATCGCCGCCATTTTCTTTATCTGCAAGTTGAGTGCGGCAATCTTTTAAAACGCCGTAGAGACCAAGGCTTCCGTATTTGCGGTTTCCGTAGACGTGATCTTCGAGCTCGTAAACTTCATTTTGTAGCGTGCGCAGCTCTTCATTCATTTGCACCTTGCGCTGGACAACCATATCGCCGCCTTTCACTCCGACGGTCGTGTCACCCGAGACTTTGTCCTGGTTGTTCATTTTCGTATCAATTTTTTCGGCTTTGTTGGGATTGTGCGAGCAAGCTGCCAGCAAAACACCGATGGCGACGATGGCAGTCTGCGCGGCAGTTCGGGCATACTGGCTCGGCAATGAACTTACGATTCTACTCTTCAAGTGGGCCTCCTCAAAATAGACAACTGATCGACTCGCTCTTAAGCCTTGAGAGTATCGATGTCGCGTTCAGCCCACAATACCTATTGCGCTGCAGGGCTGCCGCCTCCACTAAAACTGGATCTGGCATAAGAATCACCGTTTCCGAAACTGGATTTTTGGAGTAGGCTCCGCGGCTCTATGCATTCTACGGGTTCGATGAGTCCAAAAAGCAACAAATCGCAGGATCAAACGCCAGCTGGCTTGATGGTCAAGAAATACGGCGGCACGTCAGTCGGGACGATTGAAAGAATAGAGGCCCTGGCCGATCGACTTCTGTCGGACATCCGGTCTGGGCAAAAGCCGATTGTCGTGGTGAGCGCCATGTCGGGCGAGACCAATCGATTGATTCAACTCGCTGGGCAAATTGATCCTGATTATCGCGGTGTGGCTTATGACATGCTCATTTCATCAGGCGAGCAAGTTTCGGTCTCGCTGCTGACGATCGCGCTGCAAAAGCGCGGAATTCGCGCGCAGCCGTTTCTCGGCTACCAGCTTGGGATTCGCACGGATTCCGTTCATTCCAAAGCGCGAATCAAAGAAATTGACGGCCGGGCGCTACTCGACGCGGTCGCCGCTTCCGTGGTTCCCGCTGTGGCGGGATTTCAAGGCGTCAATGACAACGATGAAATCACTACTCTGGGCCGAGGGGGCTCCGATACGACGGCGGTGGCCCTTGCCGCAGCAGTTGGCGCCGGGGAGTGCGAGATTTTTACGGATGTGCCAGCAGTGTTCACTGCAGATCCCCGAATCGTCGCATTGGCTCGCGAACTCACAAAAGTCTCGTTTGAAGAAATGATGGAAATGGCCTCGCTCGGCTCGAAGATCTTGCACATTCGCTCTGTCGAAATCGCCGCCAAATTCGGCATTCGCCTGCACGTGCGATCGACTTTTGAAACTCGTCCAGGCACTTGGATCGTGCCAGAAGGAGAAGTCTTGGAACAGGCGCTTGTATCGTCGGTTACTGCTGATGCCAATACCGCCGTTTTTAAATTGTTTCCAGTTCCCACTGGCGCGCAGTTTTTGGCCGAACTTTTTGCGGCACTTTCTGAAAAAGGTATCGTCGTCGATATCATCACGCAGAGCGAATCGGAGAACGAAGGCGGCCAGCGTCTGGCCTTCTCTGTCACCCAAGAAGATCTCCCCCTCGTGCGCCTCGTGCTTGGCGATCTTTACCAGGACCGGGTCAAAATCCAGCTGATCGAATCGATGGCAAAAATCTCGGTGGTGGGCGTGGGCATGCGCAATCATCCGGGCGTCGCGGCCCGATTTTTTCGAACTCTGGCAAATCAGCAAGTGCCGATTTCACTTGTCAGCACTTCGGAAATTAAAATCAGCGCGGTCATTGAACAAAAACACTTGAAGCAAGCGGCGACCGCTCTGCATACTGAATTTGGCCTCGACAAAAAGCCATCTGATATCTGAACTCGATCTAAGGCCAGAAAATATAAACAGAAGCGACAACGTGCATGTATTTCTATGAACGGGGCGAATTAAAACTCGGTATTCCCAATTTCAACGCCCTGGAGGTCGAAGCCCTTGCTAGGTCGGTCGCGGGCCCCTGCTACATTTACGATCTTGACGATATCGAGCGCAGGAGTACTGCGCTCGGCCAGGCCCTCGAGGGAATCAACCACGGCGTTCACTACGCGATGAAGGCCAACGCCAACGACACGATCTTACGAAGACTGTGCTCGCTCGGCGCCGGGGTCGACACCGTTTCAGGTGGAGAAATTCAACTCGCTATCGAAGCCGGCATTCATCCCGAAAAAATTATCTTGTCGGGCGTCGGCAAGACAGTGAGTGAAATCGAGCTCGCACTCCGGTCAAGAATCAAACAAATTAACGTTGAAAGTCCTCAGGAGCTTAAAAGGATCGCCGCGATAGCCGCCCGCCTCAAGGTAACAGCAAACATTGTTTTGCGAATGAATCCCGATGTCAGTCCAAAAACGCATCCCTACATCACAACCGGATTCCGTGAAAATAAGTTTGGCTTGGGAGAATCATTTTTGCCCGAGCTCATCGAAATTTTTCGGGCCAGTCCCCAGGAACTCAAACTTTGTGGACTCAGTATCCACATCGGCTCGCTCCTCTTTGACACCGGGGTGATGCGCGAGGCGATCGACAAAACTTTAAAGGTGTACCGCAATCTTCAGTCAATGAACTTTGATCTGGACCGTTTTGATATTGGCGGTGGTCTTGGGATCCACTACGAAACAGCCGATGACAGTAAAGACTTTGCACTGATTTCGGAATACGGCCTTATGGTCCAAGACGCCTTTAAGGATCTCAAGCGTGAGCCCCGCTTTGAGCTCCTGATCGAACCCGGGCGAATCCTGGTTGCGAGGTCGGGGCTTCTTGTTACCGAAGTGCAATATGTCAAGCGTACGCCCGATAAGACTTTCGTCATCGTCGACAGCGGAATGAATCACCTTCTTCGCCCCGCCCTTTATGGAGCGACTCATCGAATACTTCCGTTGAGGCAACTCACTTCAGCAGCAGAAACGGTCGACGTAGTCGGACCGATCTGCGAATCTTCAGACTTTTTTGCCAAGAATATTGCATTGCCTCGGTTGCAGGAGGGTGATCTCATCGGAATTGCCGACACTGGCGCTTACGGATTTTCGATGGCGAGTCGCTACAATCAGCACAGACTTCCCTCTGAGGTCTGCGTCAGTCGAAACCGCGTTGTCATGATTTAGGTCACAACCGACTAGGTCGGCGTAGGCCGGTGCGGGCCCTAGGCTCAAGTCTGCTTTGCCGTTTAGGCATCGCAACCAAACTGTGACTCGACTATCATATCTTCAATGACGTCGCGACACCTTGTTGATATCACTTTGAAAAGACGGCGCCCGTTGGTCACCGCAATCTATTTGTTGGCGCTGATCAACCTTGCAAGTTTATCCTCGCAAGCTCAAGTGATGGGTCAGTTACAATCACCAACGCCTGTGCCTGCAGCGACTCCAACTCCGCCGACCCAAGCACACGATGGCTCGGCCGCCGAGCCACCGCCCGAGCAATTGCCGATTGCAGGCAGTGATAGTTCGGCAGATGCCCTGCCAGAGC
Organism: Bdellovibrionales bacterium; assembly: GCA_043746165.1. Taxonomy (GTDB): domain Bacteria; phylum Bdellovibrionota; class Bdellovibrionia; order Bdellovibrionales; family JAMPXM01; genus JAYTRM01. Next base: position 5,729 of record JAYTRM010000182.1, read on the forward strand.
CGGGTGAAGCGATGGCGGTCAACAACCCGATTCTCGATCGAAACAAGAAAGACCGAAAAGAGTTTCCGATTCCGCTTCGTTTCGACCCCGAAGATAATGGTTTGAGTATCGATAACCCGCAGCTCAAATGGCTGGTGACCGAAGACGACAAACTTGATTTGGGTGGAATGACGATTCGGGCCTCAATGATCGGATTTACTCTGAACCAAGTGCTTCGCGATAAAGTACCCGCGCGATTTGATATTCCGAATGCCAAGAAAGGCGCCGCGCTCAACCGCTACTTGACGACGGTTTCATTTCGCTGGCCCGAAGCGCTCACAAAGACTGGAGATTTGACGGTCGAAAACACCAATGGCAAATTGCTCTGGGCAAAAGAAATTACGGATGAAGACCTCGCGAGCTGGAAGTCCGAGTCTGCATTTGCCAACGCCGAGATGATGAACGGACATAAAGATCACTCTTGGGGACAGTTCGACGTGCCACTTTCTGAATTTCGATTTCTTTGTAGTCAAATGCCATTTAGAATCTGTCTCACCAAGAAAAACTCAGACTTAGAAAGATTGCAAATTTGCAGCCGGCCCTACGTTACAAGGGTATCGAAAGATCAGATCACCCTTTACTCGGCAAAAGTTTCAGCTAAAATCGCTCAAGGCTTTTCGCTCAATAAGCGGCCGATGCCGAAGACAGGCGTGCTCAACTTCACGTTCGGCACGCCGTTTCACATTAAAATGGTTTACTCTGATTCCTCTTCAATCGATCTGTCGACTCAGCCGGCAGATCCAAAACTTCTCGACGTCGTTCAAGGCCAGAAGGCGAGTGACATCATCATCACTGGAATGGGTGCGCAGCCGCTCGGACGCGTTAAAGTCATCCAACGCCCAAAGAATTTTTTCTGGTCACCGACGGGTTATAGTCAGGATCGGATCTGGCGTATAAAGATGAATCGACAAAATCCGACGGTGAGAATCCTCGGCACATTCAATATTCCCTTCACTTTATTTTTTAACGCCGATCGAATCCCGCAAGAGTCAGATCGCGTCTATGTCAAAGACAGTCATTCAACAGGTACCTACGGTTCAAGTCCGCTCGTCGAGGGATACAATCCTGGAAGCGCTAAAATATCGAGTAACGAAATCTCCGCGACCCAAACGGATTCTTATCACTTTAAGTGGACTTTTGCCGCACCTAAAAAAGGTGAAGACAACCGCGCGAAACTGCTCGTTCTCTCGCCCAATCAAGATAAGCCTTGGATGGCCCACTATCGTCTTTACCGCAGCTATCCTTACGAAATCAGCGCCCGAATGACCGGAATCATTGACTCCTCTTTCACGGTTATAATCCTGGCAGAAATCTCAGCCGCAGCCTGGTTTGACACTCTGGCCTCTATCAACAACTCGGTTATTTCTAAACAGCGCTGGGGAATCGCCGGACAATACTTTAAGGGCTTAACGCCAATCCAAACTTCGGGCGGAAGCAACGTTAACGACTTCAGCGTGGCTGCACTCGATTTAAAATATAATCTCATCCCCGGAGTGTGGCACCGCGACGAGATAGTTGGACTCAACACAAGCTTTGAACGCGTCACCATCGCGGGCCTAACGGCCAATCTCGGTGGTGTCGGCCTCTATTGGGCGCGCACTATGCCGAAAATTTTCAACGATATCTTTAACGTCGTACCAGTTTTCGAGTATCCAAAATACGTCGATATGCAATTGACTTATTTCCCACTGGCGGCTGACTCTGTCACGACTCCGGGAACAAGCTTCAATTTGACCTTTCACGGTCGGATCTTTTGGACGAAGCAATTTTACGGCGAAGCGGGCTTCGGTATTCGCGAATACTCATTTTCACAACCGTCTCCAGTGAATCTCGGAAAACAGGCCCCAATTAGCTTGAACATGGCCTACGGCTCTTTCGGAATCGGTTACGCTTTTTAAAGTCGATGAAGTTACGGTTGCCTTCGACCGACCTCGTGCTAAATTTAACTCCGGTCAGCTTCCATGAGTTTTTGCTGAGCCTCGGGCTCACTCCAACCTTCGACGTCGGCCTGCTTGAATCAAGGAGACAACATGAGCGAGAGTGCGGCATTTTGGACAAAGAGCTACCCTAAGGGAATTCCAACTCAGATTGAGCAAAATGTGCTCCGCTATCATTCCGTGCTCGAGGTTTTTGAAGAAGCCTGCGCGAATTTTCCCAATAATCCCGCCTTCAGTAATCTCGACAAAACGTTGACCTACAGCGAGTTGAATCGAAAATGCGAATGCTTTGCGGCTTATCTCCAGAGCCAGCTTAAGATGAAACCCGGAGATCGAATCGCCCTGCAATTGCCCAATCTTCTGCAGTATCCCGTCGCACTTTATGGTTCACTCAAAGCTGGTCTTGTGATCGTCAACACCAATCCGCTTTACACCGACCGCGAGATGAAACACCAGTTCAACGACTCTGGCGCTACCGCCGTCGTCATTTTGGCTAATTTCGCTCACAACTTAGAAAAGATCTTAAGCGAAACAAAGATTCGGCACGTGATCGTCACCGAAATCGGCGACATGCTGGATCTACCTAAGCGTCTCATCGTAAACTCAGTCATTCGGTATGTGAAAAAAATGGTACCTGCATTTTCGCTTCCCGAGATGATTCACTTTCGTGATGTTCTCGCTGGCGGCGCCGCGATGACTTACGTTAGACCTCAGACCAATCTCGACGAGATCGTGTTTCTACAATACACCGGCGGAACAACGGGCGTCTCAAAAGGCGCGATGCTCACCCATCGCAATATAATCTCGAACATGGAGCAGATACTGACCTGGATTCAGTCGTTGCTTGTAAAAGGTGAGGAAGTGGCAATTTGTGCTCTGCCAATGTATCATGTCTTCGCAATGACCGTGCACAGTTTAACTCTCGTTAAATTTGGAGCGCACAACGTCTTGATTACAAACCCACGCGATATTCCTGCCTTGGTCAAAGCGATGAAAAAGAACCCGTTCTCGATCACCACCGGCGTTAATACGCTTTTCAATGCCCTACTTAATAACGAAGAGTTCCGTAAGCTCGATTTTTCCAAAATAAAATTAAGTGTCGCCGGCGGCATGGCCCTGCAGCCATCTGTGGCACTGAAATGGCGCGAAGTGACGAAGACACTCATCGTCGAGGGCTACGGCCTTACCGAAACGTCGCCCCTCGTCTGCGTTAATCCTGTCGACGGAAGTGACCGGGTTGGCACGATCGGTCTGCCAGCTCCATCGACCTTCGTAAAAATGATCGACGACGACGGAAAAGATGTCACCATCGGGCAGCCTGGAGAGCTTTGCGTGAAGGGCCCGCAGGTTATGAAGGGCTACTGGCAAAGACCAAAAGAAACCGCCGACGTGATGACCCCAGACGGATGGTTTAAATCCGGTGACGTTGCCGTCATGGACGCCGACGGATTTTGCAAGATCGTCGATCGTAAAAAAGACATGATCCTGGTTTCGGGATTTAACGTCTACCCAAACGAGATCGAAGAGGTGATTGCTCACCACCCCGGAGTTCTCGAGGTCGCAGCAATAGGTGTGCCGGATCAGCATTCGGGTGAAATAGTTAAAATTTTTGTGGTAAAAAAAGATCCAAATCTCACGGCCGAGATGCTCATCGAGCACGCCCGCAAAGGTTTGACGAGTTACAAAGTTCCAAAACAAATTGAATTTAGAAAAGATCTTCCCAAGACTAACGTCGGAAAAATTCTTCGCCGAGCTCTTAAAACTACCTAGGGGCCGTCAAAAAATAACTACTCATTCCTCGCTCGGTCTTTTGGGTCAGCTCTTCGTTGGTCGTCCTCTCGTTTGCGCCGCTGGCAAGCGCTTCGTC
>JAYTRM010000183.1:0-3269 GCA_043746165.1 Bdellovibrionales bacterium
TTGAGGAACCAAAATTTGCAAGTCATCAATAACGCCGTCCTTCAGCTTCTAAGAGTTGCCGGTCGCCATGTAGTGAGCGGAATTGCGAAACATGAAACCGTCTGAGATGCCAAAATATTGAAACGTCGTCTCAGGAGTGAACTGTACGTTGTGAGCAACACTTGATTTCATCTCGGTGCCGTATCCGTTAAAACCCCAAACAGCGAGAACCATGTCAGAGACCTTATTTGATAGAACGACGTAATGCTCTTTCGGGAACGACACACTCAAGTAGGAGCGGCTCGGCGACCAGTCGATGGGGCCAGTTTCGGAAATTGGTCGCAACGTTGGCATTGCGCGGGAATTCGCGAAATAGACTTCTGCATCTTTTGCAGAAACGCCGGGCAGGAATGGGAGACCGACCGAAATCAAACTGCTCGCTGATCGCCGCTCCATTCCGGTCGTCACCATGTTTCGCTCATACTGCTCGAAATCGCTGTTATAGGCTTTACCCATAAGATCTGTGCGACTGCCCGAATCCAACCAAAAACCTTTTAAGTACGTTCTCGTCTCAGAAATGAACACGCGATTGTGTTCGGCCACAGCGTCGAGCGGTTCGCCCTTGGGCGGTTTGCTGAGCACGAGATGAACAGTCAGTTTCGGCTGAACTCTTGCGGTAGACCCATCGCAAATAACGTCGCGGATATTTCTCTGAACGGTTTGCAAATCCTTGGCTGACTTTACAGCGGTCTCTATTTTTTTATAGATGGCGTCATCAAAAAGCGGAGCACTGCCGTCGAGCCTCATTGCGTCCTCGACGATTCCGGCTGGCACTTCGCCCTTGTAATTGGCTGATCGGGCCACGGGCTCGGCATCCACGCGAGGATAGGTATTCATGCTCGCGCATCCAGCCAAAGATACGGCGGTCAAAAGCGAAACAGTTTTACTTGCGGTCGAATACGACATCGAGTACCTCGCTTTCATATTCACTCGCGGGCTCACGCTCTTGGTAAACCTTAATGGTCTTCGGTAAAAATGCGCTTGATGCTGGGCGCAGAATGATTTCGGTATCGTCAGCGACATTAACCATGATTTGCATTGGATTGGTTTGGCATGAATGGCTTCGCGGAAGCTTTCCCCGAATCAGATAGTCTGAGCATTTTTCGGGAATCATCGTAATCGTGAGGGCTCGCTCGGTGCTGACCGCCGACACTTTGGATTTGATATCCGGTGAAACGTCGTCTTGGGGTTGAACCTCAGTTAATCGTCCTTGCTTCTGGCCAGAGGAGTCAGAAACTTTATTGATTGAAGTCACCGTGGCGGCACTGAGGTCATACCGCGCTTGAATCCAGGCAACGAAGCCATTGTCGGACGGTGCCGTCGATTCGTGTTCGGTTTTTGGCGTGAGGCCGGTCACATGTTTTTGAGATGAAATTTCTGAATACAGCTTCGCCGCCTGCGCTTCGGTCTCGATGACAACGCTCTTTGACGTGAACTCAGAATTGGCCTCGGTCGCGGCGATGGCGTTGCAGGATTCAACGGCTGATCGAAAACTTAAATCTCGCGCCAAGCCAGATCCAGAACAGGTCACGACGACAACCTTGCTGGTGATGTGCTTGACCGTTTGGCCGGTCGCCCAAGAAGGTGCTGCCAGGCCATTCAGTGAATACAAAATAAATAAAAGAGCGAGGGCGGCTTTCACTGGCATCGCCGTTATTCCGCATCTTGTTTGGCTGGCGTGCGCTCGTCTTTAGCGGAATCGCTGTTCAGAAGATGCTCGAAGTTTTTATCGACTTGTCTGGCAAAGGCTTCCGACAGAGTCGGCTTACCAGTTGCTCGGCGGGTGGCATCCAGGATAGCTTTACGAAAATTCTCTTTGGATAAGCTGACCTCGGCCCAAAAGCGAAGCTCAGTGTGCGGTGTACCCGAATCGTCGGTGACTGCAACTTTTTGGTAATAGCGATGGCCGGGGCGCATGTTTGAAGCCGTTATCTTCGCAGCTTCCGTCGTGACGCTTCTCAATTGTTGACCGGAATAGTCAACTCCTTCTTCCGCAAGCTGGGTGAAACTTTCGATTCTGGATTCAAGTGTCTTTGCAAGAGCGGCCTTGGCATTGAGTTCACCGATCTTAAAGCCCGCATCAATCCGACTGTCGCCAGACAAAGTCGTCATCGAAACGCTGATGACTTGGCCATCGGCCTCGTAGAGTGATCTTTCGGATGCCTTGCGAGCCCAAGACGGCATCGACTCGTCATTCATCGACGCCACAACCACTTCTTGGCCGACGTTGTTCATGCCAGTCTTTGGCTGAGGTGTACTGCAAGCAGTGAGAGTCAATGCGCTCGCGAAAATGCAAATCTTCAGTTTTGCTTTCATCTTGGTCCGTCCTTTCATTTGAGTCGCTCGATATTTATCCGGTAGGTACGTTTGTCTTCTTCAAAGGTGACGGCACTGATTATTTTTCGACCGTCGTCTTTACCAAGTAAAAGCTGCTCAAGCGAAAGACCGAGGTAGCCAGCGAGCCGCGACACGGCTTCGATATTCTTAAGACTGGGCAAACGGCGCGAAGCGACCCAATCAGCGAGCAGCGATTTGCTGATGCCGAGTTCGCGGGCGATCTTGCTTAGGTTCTCACCTTCGAGTCGTTCTCGAAGAATGGTTGAGATTTTAGATTCCATAATAAATTTTTCGGTTGGCATCAGCACCGCCTGAAACGATATCCGATCCCGCCATCGGAAACGCCGAGACTGCGATGAAACGCTGTCTCAAAACCAACTGTTCTGGGTGTCGTAATTCCCGACCAATACAGTCGGGTAATATCAGGAACTTGCGACGCTGATTTTTTCTTGGGTTTGGATGACATCATCGTTAGCCTCTTAAAACGCGCTCTACGCTCGTCTTGCCGATGCCGAGTTCGCGGCTGATCGCCCGGATGCTGAGGCCCTTGGCCCGAAGGGCGTTGACCTTATCGACGACATCTTGTGACAACGGCTTTCGCCCGCAGGTCCATCCGGTTTCAGCGGCGGTCATCTTTTTTACGGCAAGGGCCGTGCGGATACGTTCACTTATCAAATTTTTCTCAAGCTCCGCGATTGAGCCAAGGATTTGCAGAACGGCCCGACCAACCGGAGATCCAAGATCAATCGACTCGCGCAAAGAAACCAAAGTCACGCCGTAGCTGTTCAGTTCGTGGATCCACTGCCGTCCGGCTTAATTCCGTCTTCGACGTGAATTGAGCGCCGGTCCTGCAGAGTGTTTGCCGCCACTTCTGGCCGGACACTCAATGCCCA
>JAYTRM010000184.1:0-35889 GCA_043746165.1 Bdellovibrionales bacterium
GCGCCCGTTCAGCTTAAAATTCCCGCATCAGTTCAGATCAAATTCATTCGATTTGGAAGAACAGCCGACGCGTTTTACTTTTTAAGTCAAACTCCCAGCGGTGACAGATCGCTGGGTGAATATGTTCAGGGAAGCGTTCGGCTCCTCTCAGACTCGAGTTCTGGTGCAATAGCTTCCTTCGCGGTCGATCAGCGCCGGTTTCGCCTTTATCTTGAAAGAGAGTCAAAGTCTGGAGCGTACGTTGAAACTTGGGATCTCGGCTCGGGGCGAAAGCTGGAAGACTCCGTTTGCCCAAAGTGCGAGAATTTCCGAGTCTCGACGACTTCACGATTCGGTCGATTTGTGGTGTTCTCAAGCCAGCCAGCGATTGATTCGGGATTATCGGATTCGAGTTTAGGATGGCCGAAGCAAATTTCTTACGACTGGCGAGATGTCAAATCCACTGAGTGGATTTCTGGCTCTCCGCTCAGCCAAGAGCCTCGCGCCGTTCGCCTTATGCGATCTTTTTAATCTGAGAAAGTTTCTTTTTGATACTGCTCAACTCGGATTTGAGCGCCGTGTTTTCTTTGTGAAGTTCAATCAATTTTCGTTTGAGGGCGATTATGTCTAGTTGGGCGTGAGAGTCTGCTGCCTGTGTTCTGGCAGGTGAACTGCTCCGTGGCTCTTCTTCTTCAGCAACACTCTCGAATTGAATGGTGAAGTCGCTTCCAGCCGCCGATTGGTTTACGGTTGATTTTGCTGCTGAAGTCTCAGCTGAAGTCGTCGTTGTATTTGGTGTCGGGTGTAAGGGATTTGCAGATGCGGCGTGGGCTGTGCGACTGAGTAATTCTTCGATATTGTCTTCGATTTGCAAGCTGGGATCAAATTTCTCAAAGCGCAGTTGGCCATCTGCGAGCAATTGGCGGACGACATTGAGAATTTTCACGTGATTGGTAGAAATCTCCGATGAGTTGGGAGACCTCTCCTTCATCAGATCGTTGATTTTGCGCCGGCGTCCAGAATTCATGAGCCCGTCGACACGCGCTCGGAAATCGTCGGGCGCCCCCTGCATCGCGGTAGCTAACGTCAGGTCGGGAAGAGCTGCGATTAGGTCTGTTATGGTTTCGTCATTCCAAGTGTAGATTCGCGCGACGCTGAGAATTCGATTTTTCAATGCATCGGCCCACGCGGCGTCCTCGATGCGGAGCAGTTCAAGAATTTTCTCTTGCTTGGCTGAACCCGAGGTTTCAACCACCTGAACCAACATTTTAAATCCGCCAGGCTTTCGGTAACGATCTAACATTCCCATGGCTATTTCCCATCACCCTTGTTAACTGCTCACTCTTCGGCCGATTGTTTTAATTATTCAAATCGTATCGATTTGGGCCGGAGAGTTGCTGGAGAGCTATTTGCCCTTAGCTCGAAGCCGATGAGTAAAACTTGAGCGCGAACTTCCAGTAATAAGCTGAAAGCGCAAGGCCAATCGTGGCGGCGATAACCGCGATCCCTACGAGGTATACCGGTGATTGCGAAAGTATCACTCTCGCGGGCACACTCGCCACAAAGGCCACGGGAAGAATTGTGAACACGACCCAGCGAAGCCAGGTTGGATAAATCGAGTCAGGCCGCATGCCGAGGCGGTAGAGCTGATAGAAAATATAGTTGATGTTTTCGGCACGCGTGAAAATCAAGGCCGTGGCCGAGAAAAAGAATTTTGTCGTATAGATCAAACAAATTCCGCAGGGGATGAGAATCAACAGCCACGGAAATCGCGCCCAGTCGACTCCCCCGGGCATGAGGCGCAAGGCACGAATGAGCCACAAGGAAGTTAGGATAAAATTTCCAAGATAGCTGGGATTCATCTTTTGCAAGCTCATCATGAACTGCGAGTTGACGGGTTTCATCAAAACAAAATCGAGCTCTCCCTTTCTCACTTTATCAGATAGTCGATCGAGATTTTCGGAGACTAAAACCATCCACAACGAATCGGTGACAAAGAGTAGAGCCATGAAGACGCGGGTTGAATCGAGGGTCCAGCCAGAGATCTGGCGGGTGTGGTGAAAAAGGACTTCGAAAACCGAAAACTGCGCGACATACCAAGCGATGTCTGTTCCGACTTTCAAAACGAAATTGAAACGGTACTCGAGGTCGGCGATCGCGCTGGCGATGAAGAAGCCCTTGAGCAGCCGAAGATACTTCGCAATAGTATTCATTACGCGCCCGTTCCGCTGTAGCGGCGGCAGCCGGCCGACCATAGAAGGGAAGCGATAAAACCTGAGATGATAATGCCGATGCCGAGCGACAAGAGTCCGCGCTCGACCGCGTCGATTCCCAGCCGACCCGTGAGGTAGCCGACGGGAACGTAAACAGAGTTAGCAAACGGCGACCAAAGAAAAATCTGTTTAAAAGGCGCTGGTACGAGATCTAGCGGAAACAGTTCTCCAGTTAGCATCGACAAGATAATATTTTTTGCGACAGTGAAGCCATAAGTGCGATTGAGAAAAAAGGCGATGGACGCGACTGAAAAACTGACAATATGAACTAAAACCAGATAGAGCAGTTGTAGCGCAAAGGCCAGAGGTAAGCGCGAAAGAATGGTCGAATCAGAAATTGCCAGACCTGGAAGAGAGAGCGTAATGGTGATTGGAACGATGAACGATGTCAGGCTGGTAAGCACTTTATAGCCCAAGAATTGTCCGAGATAAAATTCGAAAAATGAAATCGGGCGGCTCAGGATACTATTGACCGATCCGCTTTCGATTTCTTCAACCATCCGAAACTCATACATCCAGTTGGCTCCGATCCGGGCAAAAAATGCTGCCCAGAGAGCGTAAGCAAGATAAGATCCACGGGTAAAACCATTCAGCGTACTCTGGCCCGTCGATGATAAGATCGCACTCCAGATTGTAACTTCGATGAGACCTACGATCGTCGGCTGAATGACCGCGTCCGTGAAAAAATTAAATCGATATTCGAGCTGGGAGATCACGGCGAGCTGCGCGCTACTGAGAAATCGTCGGCAAAACAACCGCCACTTAACAACAGCCGCCACAACAGCCGCCACTATCGCCGCCACTATCGCCGCCATTAAACTCGCCCGAATACTAGCCAGGGTACTTTTCAGACTGCCGGTCGAGGTCATCGAGGGGCTCCGCTCGGCCAAACGCTGGTGCCTGCTTCGGCCAAATGGTTGCGATGTTCTTTGTTGAGAAAGGTGCGGATAACATCTTCAAAATCGGTCTCTTCAATTTTCAATTCGTCGACCGTCGTAGAAGTCATAATTTTTTGAATCACAAACGCCATGCGCTTTGCCGGCATTTCAGCGCGAAAGTGATCTGCGCCCGCCGGAATTCGCATTTCACCCTCAAGCTCGAGATCGGCACTCAGCGGTTGGGAGAGCCGGACTTGCAGCGTTTGTACCGGCTCAGCGGTATTCATGAAATCTTGTACCGTTCCGTCGTACACGATGGCGCCGCGACTGATTAGTAAAAGGCGATCGGCCAATTTTGAAATATCATCCATGTAATGGCTGGTCAGCAGGATGGTCGGACGTTCTCGTTCAACGTAACGAACAAGAAATTCCCGAATCGCGGTCTGCGCCAAAATGTCGAGTCCTAGCGTTGGCTCATCGAGAAAAATCACTTTGGGCCGGTGGAGCAGGCTGCCGATGATTTCCATTTTCATTCGCTCGCCGAGTGACAGGCGCCGTAACTGAACTTGAAGAAGGCTGCGACAATTGAGAAGTTCGGCAAGTTCGGTGACACGGTCACGACTCTCTTTGGGGTCGAGACCATAGATATCTGTCAGCAGCCGATAGCTGTCGGCGGCAGGAATATCCCACCACAGTTGGTTTTTCTGTCCCAAGAGAATGCTAATCTGCCGCAACAACTGCGGCTGTCGATCCGACGGACGATAACCGAGAACGCGGGCTTCTCCAGAACTCGGGTGAATAAGGCCCGAGAGAAGCTTGAGCAGAGTCGTTTTGCCGGCACCGTTGGCGCCCACGAGGCCGACGATTTGGCCGCCTTCGACGGTGAGTGAGGTGGGACTGAGAGCGGTTTTGCTATCGTACTCACGGTGCCAGAAGCCGCGCACCGAGTTGATGAGGCCTTCGGGTTTGCGGTAAGATTCATAGGTGCGGGTCAAACCGCGGGTCTCGATCGCCATTTCAGAAGTTATTTCCAAATTCGCCACGGTCAATTTCCTTAAAATGGATTAACAGGACCTTTGGGTGGAGTCATGTTCAGCCATTCTGGCCAGACGGAGCGAATCGACCACTCAAGCCCAACGCCAAAAGTCTGTGTATTTGCAGAATCGCTGCCCGGCTGGCGATTGAGAATGATGAACCCTGAACCTTGATTGTAAGTGCCGATTCCAAAAGTCAAAAACCAGCGGAAGTCGGTCGAAGTATTGAAACCGAGTGAGACTTCCCCCGAATTTCCAATGAACTGTTCGTTGCGAGTGCGATTGATGAAGGTGTCGCCGAAGAACCAAGCGCCAGTCAGACTCGGCTGAAATTTGATTGGAAGTCGGTATTCGAGCCGAATACCTAGTTTTGTTCCAAGGTAATCAATGCTTGATGTACCATCTTCTTCGGCCAACATTTGCCGGAGATCGAAGCCGACAAAGAGAGTCCGCGTGCGGTTTGAACTTGAGTAGAGTCTGAAGGCGAGTTCGGTTCCAGTGGCATATTCTTGGCCCGCGTTGAGCGAACCTCCGCCATAATTGAAGCTCAACCTCTGAGCCGATACTGCGGGCCCCCACCAGACAGGATGACCTTCGTCTTCGATCTTAAGTTTCATTTCGCCCTCGGCCCGGCTTTGCGATGACCATCCAAAAGCAAGGCCAAAAGCAAAGAGACAAGTCAGAAGACAAATCAGGGCACGTATCGAAATGAGGCGATTTATTTTCATATTTTTCATTATGAGAGCCAAATTGAGCGCATCGAATTTACTCGAAATTCGCATGCCAAATTCGCATCTGAGAGTGACGACAGCGGCATGCAAATTGAGCAGCAAAAGTCGAAGTTTTATACAGGACCTTAAGATGATCCTTTTTGGACCTAAAGGCAAGAATTTCGCGGGTTAAGTTCAGCTCCCGAGCCGACGATAGAGGGTCGACGGGATGTGAAACATGAGCACAGTAAGAATTTTCAAAAAAGGCGAAACCCTTTTTAAAGAAGGTGACAAGGCTCAGGCCCTGTATCTGATCCAAACCGGGTCAGTGAACTTGTTTGTCACGCGTTCAAAGCAGAATCGCGATCTTTGCACGATGGGCTCGGGAATGGTCGTCGGCGAACACGCCGCCGCCGGAATGGCCCAACATCCGCACAGCGCGGTCGCCACCACGGAAACCAAAGCGATTGAGCTGCCCGTCGAACTTGTTAAGTCTCAGGTCGACAGCGGCACGCAGCTGCAAAAATTTCTCTTTAAGGGCATGATTGATAAATTGAAAGTCATCATGAAAGATGTCGCGTCAATGAAGCTTGACCGCGATCCCACACCTTGTCCCGAAGAACAAACGGCTAAAGCATTTGCATCGATTTTTCACACTGTCCGTATCAAAGGTGAGGTCACAAAGGAAGGCACTGTAAGTGCTAGCTGGCCTGCGATCCGTCAGTATGCCCAACGAATTTTTCTTGAGCCACCACGTAGGTTCGAGATGGCCGCAAACATTTTTGTCAAACTCGGCTGGGCTAAATACACAATGGGCAAGGCCGATGAGACCCCTGATAGTCCGGAAGAGATTGTCGGTATCACATTCTCCGATTTGCCTCTCTTGGAGCAGTTCTTTGAATTCTACCAGTACTATTATTTCAAGGGTGGAAAGCAAGAGATACTCAAAGCAGAAGATCGCGAGTTGGCGATTGTGCAAGCACTCCTCGAACTTGCCGTAGGCATGCCTCAAGAGCGCAATCACACGGTCACCCTTCCTTACGAAAAAGTGACCGGCAAAGTAAAAGATGATCTGGGCATTCAGCTGGCTGGTGATCATTGGGCTCGTCTCGAAACTAAGGGCTTGTTTGTCAAGCGCCAGTCGACGGAAAAGGGTGTCACACTGCAGTTTGATCTTCAGGAATTTGAAAAGACCGCCAAATTCTGGAAGATCCTTCGCGAAATCGATCGCTGGAACGAAAAAGGCACTGTTGATCCCCATGAACCAGTTGAAGGTTTCAAGAAGGTAGTTGTGAAGCCAGCGACTTCTTGCTGCTCGTCTTGTGGAGCGAGCTACGAAGCTCCGCCGAAGTTTTGCGCAGAATGTGGATCTAAATTCGTGGTTGCCGCTTAAGCAAAAGCAAGTGCACAGAGCGGAATCCCAGCCGCGATCATCACATAAATTCCCGTGGCAAAAAGAAATCCGCGCGATTTAATCTGCAATTGACGATCGAGTGCATAGGCCGCGATGAGCCAGATGGCAAACAGTGGGGCCAACTGCAAGTTCGGGGGAAAGTTCCAAAGCTTACCCCAGTTAAAGGCGACCGAATTGATGGTGAGTTGGCGATTTGAAAAAATCCCGATCTGATTGATCGAGAGCACGCCAGTCAAGTAGCGCGGAAAGTAAAAGAAATAAATCGGATTCGGTGGACTGTACGGTGTTCGCGGCTCAATTGCGGTCGCCATCAAACATTGAAATGCCGATACCAAAGCTAGGGGTACAAAAGCCGCGCGCACCCACGCGTACTCGAGCGATTTCATCAGGGGTAGCATCAGAAAAGGAATCATGACGATCAGATAGCGAGGACCGAATGAAGCACCTCCGCCCCAATAGGTGATCGAATCGCCAAAACTTGCATTGAGTCCAAAGTAAGACATAAGCATCAAGAGCGAGACGAAGAACTCGTCTCGATAATTGATGTGCCAAAATCGTTTCAGGCGAAACACACTCGCATATCCCACGAGAGCAAGCAGGAGCACCGGATTGGCAAAGAATAATCCGCGCAACGGCTTTACCGAAATCTCCACGAAGTTCGACCAAAACTGCGGCCAGGCCGAGGGATCAAGAAAGGGAAGGCGGATTCCTAAGATTCCCTGTTTGTGGGCGGTAAATTGAGTGGTTGCGCTGTGGGCGTAAGCTTCGTAGGTGACGTAGAAGGGATTATGAAAAGCATACCAATTGTAAACAAAAAGCGGGATAAGGCCAATGAAAATCCCCACGAGTAATGTGCCGAAGAGACGTAAGCGCTCCCCGCTCCGGAGGCTGATAAGTCCATAGAGCGTCAGCCAAACCACGCCGATGGCAGATGGGTATTCAAGGTTGATGGAGAAGCCGAGGCTGATACCGGCAACCATGAAACGCCAGCTCTCTAGGGTGCCATCATTCCTGTCTGGTAGAGAGACGAGATCGTGATTTTGGCGGTAGCTAAAAATTTGGTAGAAAGCGAGCAGCAGACAAAAAGCCGCCGTGACGTGACTAAAGAATATCGTTGCGAAGGGAAAAATGATCGTAGCCAATCCTATGACCAGAGCACCAGCGGCCGAGTCTCGCCTCGTCGCTCCGAAGCCAAGTCCGAGCCAATAAAGTAAAACGAGCGTTAACGCGGCCGGCAGGGAAACTGCGAAAATGGTCGCAACAAGACAGCCGACATGATCGCGAATATCTGCTTCGACAGAAAATAAATTTAAGCTGCTGGTCGTAAGCCAGTAGGGAACAACTCCGAGGTAAAATGTCCCTGGAGCTTTTCCGGAATAGACGTGACTATTAACTACGATCACGTCGGCCGAATTGGCGGTGAACGTATCGATGATCAATCGTTGCTCATCGAGAAAAGAGCGGATCAGATCAAACCTGGCGGCCTCGTTTTGACCTCCGCCCTGATAAAAATAGCTGTAGCTGAGGAGAGAGACGGCAAAGAGGGTAAACGCGATCGAGCGCTTGAGAGAATTCATGATGCGAGTCATGAAATTAGAATGAACGCTGTTTGTGACTCAGACAAGACCAAGACTGAAGTGCGCGACGATTTCGTAATGTCGACTTTGCGGAAACTGATCAATGATAGTGAGAGATCGAAGTCTGTAGCCCAGCGACATGAGACGTTGTCCGTCACGGCTAAAACTTTCTGAAAAACAAGAGACGTAGATCCAATCTTTAGGCCTGGCTGAGGGCTCGAGTTGCGCTACAGGGACTATAAATTTCATCAAACCCGAGCGCGGAGGATCGACCAAAACAAGGTCACTGTGCATTGGTTTGACCGGTAGGGTTTGCGACAACTGAAAGTTGCCGGTATGGAGTTGAACTCGACTTCTAAGTCCGACTTGCTGGAGGGAATGAGCCATGGCAGCTATTGCGAGCTGGTCGACTTCAAAGGCATGAACCTCGAGGCCGGTCGCGGCAATCGGCAAAGTGAAGTTGCCAATTCCACTTCCGAACTCGAGCAATCGTGGACTTTTAATTTTCTCGACCAAAGTCATGACTGCGCGAACAAGTTCGCGATTGGCGCGAAAACCAGGTTGGGTAAAACTGCCGATGGTGCAAAAAAGTGGGACCGGTTGATTCTCAACGTAAGTTTCAAACCAAGGTTCGAATATAGCGTCGGCGAGTTTCAAATTTCCGTCACGTTCTACGAGACGTTTGCGTTTTTGGCCGATTTCGACGGTGCAAATCGCACGCAGTTGGTCGAGGGTTGTTCGCTCTTCGAGAAGGCGTTTGACGTCGAGATTGGCAAGGTCGAGCCAGGCGCCCCGCTGTCCCGCTGAAGCAACTCTGAGGCGCACTGACCCCCGATTGATCGGCAGCGGAATTTTTCTAAACTCTTCAAACCAAACTAAAAGTGCAGGGGAGAGCTGAGGGCACACCTCGAGATCGAGGATGTTTTTGCGCTCGCGATTGAAGAGTCCAAAGTGGGAACGTCCATTTTGAATGGCAATTTGAAAGTCGGCACGATCGCGTAGTCCGCCTTCGCCTAGCCCGAGGTAATTGACCTCGGCTAAGACGGTGCCGGTGGCGGCCTGCCAGTGCGACTTCAGGTCGTTGATTTTAAGTTCTTTTTGCTGGAACTCAGGCAGCTCGATGAGTTCGCAACCAGAACAAGTCGATGCGTAGGGGCAATGAAGCATTTTGGCTTTTATATCTTAAATCGGTATGATGGCAAACAACTCTCCTGACGAATGGAAAAAAGTCCAAGATGCCACTGTACCTTACACCAAAGAAAGAGCCTGAAAGAAACCAATCGCCAGGCGCCTCGGTCGAAATCAGCAAACTCAGTCGACAATTTCGAGAGCGGGCAATCAGCGCGAAAACTGATTTGGTTCTGGATCATATTGATCTTTCAATAAGGCCGGGCGAGTTTGTGTCTTTTTTGGGTCCTTCTGGCTGCGGCAAGTCTACTTTACTGAGATTGATTGCCGGGCTCGATCAGCCCAGCGCAGGGCGGTTGACCGTTGAACCAGGGGTTGATTTGTCGGTTAAATTTCCGACCCGCAAGTCTTTTCGTGGCTTTGTGTTTCAAGAAGCGCAACTGCTACCTTGGCTTAATGTCTTGGACAACGCCGCCCTGCCGCTGGAGTTGATGAAACAGTCAAATGCCAAGGACCAAGCGCATGAAGTTCTACGCCGCATGGGGCTCGGAGATGCGCTTACGAAGTTTCCTAATCAGCTCTCCGGTGGAATGAAAATGAGAGTCTCAATCGCTCGCGCCTTAGTCAGTGAGCCCAGTCTTCTTTTGCTCGATGAACCTTTTGCGGCGCTCGACGAAAATACCCGCTTTCGCCTCCAGGAAGAGCTTCGTTCGCTCTGGCAAAGGCTCAAAATGACCGTGATTTTTGTCACTCATTCTATTTCAGAGGCTGTGTTCCTTTCTGATCGGGCTATTGTTTTTTCGAAACGTCCGGCCCGGATCGTGGTTGACCACCCCGTGCAACTACCGACAGAAAGAAACGAAGCGCTTCGTACTCGGCCCGAAATCCTTGGCGAAATAGCTCAAGTGACGGCAGCTTTCCGGCGCGGTGATCCGTTATGAAGTGGCGGTCTTTTATTCCTCTAGTACCCTTGATCATCGGTCTTGCCAGCCTTGAGCTCCTCGTGCGTAGCGGATGGATTCCCTCATTTTTGATTCCGCCGCCTTCGCAGGTCGCGAGAACGCTTTTCACGGATCGGGCAGAGCTAAGCTCGGGATTTGCTCAAACGGCCTTAGCTTCAGTGGCCGGACTTACCCTCAGTTTTGTCAGCGGTTTGACGATTGCTTTATTTCTCGCATCTTCAAGGCTTGCGCGAAGTGCCTTTCAGCCTTACGCGATCTTTTTTCAAACGGTCCCCATCGTAGCCATTGCGCCACTCCTCGTAATCTGGTTTGGCTTTGGGTTACCTACGGTTATCGCGTCAGCTTTCATCGTCTCGCTTTTTCCGATCATCGCCAGCACTCTGCTCGGGTTTGAATCGACCGATCCCGCCCTCGTCGATTTATTTCGTCTGCACGACGCCACGGCGTTCGACACCCTGTTTCGTTTGCGAATGCCGTTTGCACTTCCCTATATCTTTTCCGGTTTACGTATATCTTCGGGGCTCGCGGTGATCGGCGCTATTGTCGGTGAATTTATCGCCGGTGGCGGACTCGGATCGATCGTCGATGTCGCGCGAACTCGGCAGCGAATTGACCTGGTTTTTGCTGCGGTGTTGATTTCGTCAATGCTGGGGCTTATGATGGTGAGTGTGATCGACTTCGCTACTTGGTTGTGCCTGCGAAACTGGCACGCTTCAGCTAGGAAACCGCAATAATGAATCTGAAATTTAAAAAAACGCCATTTACTGTTTTGGGTCTTCTCTTCGGTGCGCTACTCATTTCGCAGCCACTTGCCCAGGCAGCCGCAGTTGAAAAAATTCAGCTCGCCTTGAACTGGAAACCAGAGCCCGAATTTGGAGGATTCTACGCGGCAGAAGCACAAGGCTTTTATCGCGACCGGAATATCCAGGTAGAAATCCTTCAGGGCGGTTCGGGAACCCCAGTCGTGCAGATGCTCGCAAGTGGAAAAGTTGAATTTGGAATCGTCAGCGCTGACGAAGTTGTGATGGCACAAGCTCACGGAGCTGACGTGGTCGCACTTTTTGCAGTTTATCAAACGAATCCCCAAGCCATCATGGTGCATGCCTCCAATCCTGCAAAATCAATCTCTGAACTTTTTGCTAAACCGGGCCTTGTGGCTATGCAGCGTGGACTTCCGTACACGGACTATCTCTTGCGAAAGTATCCTTCACAGCAGGTTAAAATCGTTCCCTACACTGGCGGGCTGTCGCAATTTATCAAAGATCCACAGTTTTCCCAACAGTGCTTTGTCACTTCAGAGCCGATTGAGGCAAAAAAAAGTGGTGTCGAGACGCGAAGTTTTCTGATTGCTGATGAAGGCTACAACCCCTATACGACGGTTCTCGCCACTCGCCGTGCGGTTATGAAGAAAAATCCGCAGCTGGTAAAAGCAGTTGTTGAAGCCACCCGAGCTGGATGGCTTGATTATTTGAAACATCCTGAAAAAACCAATGGTGCGATGGCGTCGCTCAATAAGGCAATGGATGCGGCGACATTCGCTGCCGCGGCCGAAGCTCAGAAAAAGTTGATCATTCCAGCGGATTCCGCTGTTGCCGTGGGTTCTATGAGTCGCGATCGTTGGCAGACTTTAATTCAACAACTGACGGATCTCAAAGTGGTCGACAAGAAGCTCGAGCCTTCGGAAATGTTCAATTGATGAGAATGAAATCGATAATCAAAATTGCGGTCGGTCTGCTCTCGATTGTCGGTCTATTATGGTTTGCCTCCTGCGCATCGCTCGGTAGAATATTTATCGAAAAGCCAAAAGTAACTTTCGATCATGTCAGTGTACGAGATCCAAGTTCGACTGGCATCACCGTGATTTTTGGCTTCGAAGTTGAAAATCCTAATCCATTTGAAATCAAAGTCGATTCGATTCAATACAAGGCTGACATCGGCGCCCATTCGATTAGCTCAGGTGAAATCAAAAATATCGCGGCGGTGGCTGCCAAGAGCAAAGCCATTGTGGAGCTGCCGGTGAATGTTAAATTTTCTGACCTCTTCGCATCAATCTTGGATTTTTTGCAGAAGCAGTCGACTTCTTACCACCTCATGGGCGAAGTTCAATTTGGCCCCTTGTCCATTCCATTTGATGAAAAAGGCGAATTTAAAGTCAACCACTGACGGAAGTTAATTGCTCTCATGTCGCAAACTCAACAAAAAAAAACGATTTGGATTTTTCGTCACGGCGAGACGGATTGGAATCTTCAGGGAAGAATGCAGGGCGGAACGGACATTCCACTCAACCAAACGGGTCGCTTCCAGGCTGAATCCTTGAGGGAGTTTTTTAGAAATCATCCCGTTGAAGTCTTCCTTGGAAGTGATCTTGGCCGCGTTCGCGAAACTGTCGGGATTGCCAATCAAGACCTCAAGGTGCCAGAGTTTTTTGATCCGCGATTGAGAGAGACCAATCTCGGTCAAGCAGAAGGTATGCTGGCGACGGAAATCGACGCGCGTTTCGGCGCGGGCACCATTGAGACCTGGCGCGAGTCAAGCCCTGCAGGTCAGGGTTTAAGTTTTCGCTTTCCCCAGGGCGAGACCAAGGGCGAGCACTTAGCAAGGACCCTAAAAGCTCTCGAAGAGTTTGTCGCCCAAACAGTCTGCAGCCGGATCGGGGTCGGCTCGCACGGAGGAGCAATGCGCCGTCTCGTCCATCATTTCAATCCTGACCTGACAGCACCCGCAATGATTCCAAATTGCTCGGTTTTTAGAATCTCTTTGAACAGCGGTGTTTGGAAAATGGAAGCCAAGCCGAGTCAATCGCCGCAATTGCTCGGCCACTGAAGAGAACCCTTTTTCGAAACTGACTCCTGCCGGTCTTTAGGCTCGGCGCCTTAGGCCATTAGAACTAGACTCAAAAAAAACTCATATTGAACCGATTGACCTCGTGGATCAACTCGTTCTCAAAAGGGAGATAACGATGGGCAAACTTTGGATTATCGCCGTTGTACTGCTCGTGTGCCAGTTCAACGCATCACGCAGCTACGCTGCTGAATCGGGAGATTCGGTTTTCATCGATGAAGGTGATAACGACTTTGAATCGGTTCCAACCGCTACCGCGTCTGGCGCGAAGAGGGCCGCCGCTGCAGCTGACAAACCAGCTCCTGAAGATGATCTAAAAATTGCTCCGCAGAAAAATGCCGAGATGCCGCCGCCATCTGACCTGAGTCTAGATGACAAGAAGCCTGGCAAAGATGGCTTAGTAAATTCGGAAATCAATTCAGAACTTGAGTCGGCAAATGAAGCGTCGCCAGACAAGGCCGCTGAGCCAGTTTCAAAAGCTGAAAAGGAAAACCAAGCCGCTTCGGCTTCAGATGCGACGAAGACTCCTCCGCCAATGGCACAAGAAGAACCAGTCGGAGAAAATTCTGCAGTCAAAACAGCTCACAAAGAAAGCCATAAGAGTCACGCAAAAGTGGCTCACAAAGCGAAGTCCAAGAAAGCTGACGGAATGTTCGTCGTCACGCAAGGGCCCTGCAAAATGTCGCGCGAGCCGGCATCTGATAGCGAAGCCATCATCACGGTGAAGGCGTCGAGAAAAATTTGGGTTGAGAATGTTGATGACTCTTGGGTCAAAGGTTTTAACAAGGCCGGAACACCGGGTTACATCAGCCGCGACTGTGTGAAATGAGTCTCCGGCTTACTTTACGTGACTCAGATCAACTTTGAAGATGACCGGAAACTTGCTTAGGCAAGTCCCAACAGTCGAGTTCTTAGAGCATAGTGGTGCAACGGGGTCTTTTTTTGAGACGTCATTGGCGGCGGGAACGTAGACGTATGTTTTAACCGGTACGATCCAATCAATTTGACTTTTTTCATTGAAGTGACCCACCTGAACCGCGACATTCTTTTTTAAACGGATATTGTTGTAGTTGTCGGAAGGGTTGAGTTGCCAAGCTAGCGGCAGATCGCCCACGTTTTCGATTTTTGAGTTCGATCCCGCCGAAACAGTAGCGAGAACTTTGTTGCCGGCTAGATACAAATCAATTTCGCAAAAGTATCGGGCCGAATAGCAATCGAGTCCCATCATCTGGCTCGCGACATCGATTCGCGCTTCACCTTTTTCGGTGTTGAAGCCAGTCATCGAAAAACTGTGGGGCGGGAGAACTTTTCTTGCGTTGAAGGGTGATCCAAGAAGCGGGTCGACGACAACTTCAGAAAGATCTGATTTATCGACGGTGACTGCGAGGGGTGATGACAGCTCTTGGTAGCTATGCATGTCGCCATCGGCGTAGGCAGAAGTCGCAAGTCCCAGCACCGACATTGCAAAGATTAACTGAGCGGTGAATCGATTCGGCATGACGAACTCCTTGGACAATGCTGTCCTCCATCATTCTAAATCGCGGGGCGATAGTTTGATAGTCATGTCGATGTCGAGCTCACCAAACTTGACCAGCGGCACTTGACTCGACTTTTTTGAAGAGAGGAGAAGAAGCTGTTGCGTGACGTCTTGGCGTCCGAAGCCCAGCCTATCGGCTGGACAACGGACAACCACGAATAAATTAAACGGTTCTATTGACGGGCACTGCGGCCACCCCTGGTTTCGAGGCAGTGGGATGAATAACTCCATGACTGCGGTGGCCCATGTACTCGTCTTGTCCGAAGTCATCAACTTGAATAGCTTCGTATCGCAACTCATCGGCTTTTTGCAGATCGTTGAATTCATCCTTCGTGATCACACCCTTGTCGAGAGCAACCTGGAACGCGGCGGCGCCTTTGGTCTTAGGCATTTGTTTCGTGTGAATTGCTTTGCGAATTTTCTTTTCTGCGTCTTCAGCTCGTTTCACTAACTTAAACGTCGCTTCCAAGCGACCCAGCTGCTCATCCGTGTTCTTTGGCATAAAGATCCCTTCGGTGTGGCGAATGCGCACGTCGCTGTCGCTCAGAATGACCGACGCGATTTTATGGGTGTGCACATCGTTATGCTCTCCACCCAAGGCATTGAGATTTGACCAAACACGAAGGGGACCACTGAACAACCAAGCGAGACCAGGAACTTTCAGGTTCGCGAAAATTCCGTCGAAGGCTTTTTCGATCTCATAGAGTGAGTGGTTGAGGCAGAAATGAACAAACGGTAAATCCTCCTTGTTCCTTCCTTCGGCCTCGAAACGTCGCAGAGTCGCGGTACCAATGTACATCCACGATAATATATCAGCGAAACGGCCAGTGATTTTTTCGCTCGTTTTTAAGCCGCCACCAAGCGAAGCCATGGCGACGTCAGACAGAATAGCGAACGTTGCTGAAGCCCACGAAAGGCGACGGTAGTAACGGGCGGTACTCCCACCCACTGGGCTCGGTGCGAGCCAACCGTGGGTCAGGCTTAAGAGACAAGCGCGAAAGGTATTACGCACCACGTGTCCGATGTGCCCGCAGAAAGCCTCGTCGAACGCGACGAGATCTTTTTCTGCAATCGCTTTAACTTCCTTGTAAGCGAAAGGGTGTGCGCGCAGAGCGCCTTGGCCGAAGATGATTAGCGTGCGGGTCATGATGTTCGCACCTTCAACAGTAATGCCGATCGGCATTGCGATGTAAGTGTGGGCGAACAGGTTGCGTGGCCCACGTGAAATTCCCGATCCGCCGGCAACATCCATCGCGTCGTTGATGCATTTGCGGCTGAGTTCCGTAGCGTTGTATTTAGCGATGGCCGTGACGACCGCGGGCTTGATGCCTTTATCGAGTGCGCCACAAGTGTAACGGCGCATGGCTTCGAGCAGGTAATTGAAACCGGCGATGCGTGCAATGGGCTCCTCCACGCCTTCGAACTTTCCGATCGCAACTCCGAACTGTTTGCGGATTGAAGCGTAAGCGCTGATTGCACGTGTTATCATTTTCGTGCCGCCAGCCGATTGGGCGGGCAAAGAAATTCCGCGGCCGGCAGCCAAACACTCCATCAACATTTTCCAGCCCTTGCCGCATCCGTCGAGCCCGCCGACCACTTGGTCGACGGAAATGACAACATCTTTACCTTGCGTCGGGCAGTTGTAGAACGGGACTCCGAGTGGATCGTGTCTGCGGCCGAGGACGACGCCCGGAGTTTTGGACGGAACGAGCGCGCAGGTAATGCCGAGATCTTCGCCGCGGCCGAGGAGGTTTTCAGGATCGCGCAAGCGGAACGCCAGCCCCAAAGTCGTCGAAATTGCGGCCAGGGTGATCCAGCGTTTGTTCCAACTGACTCGGATGTTGAGTTTGCCATCGGCGCCCTTAAAGAGAATGCCGGTGGCGGTGATGGAGCCGGCGTCTGACCCAGCGGTTGGTTCGGTCAGTGCAAAACAGGGCAACTCTTCACCCGTTGCGAGTTTTGGAAGCAGCGTCTTTTTCTGTTCTTCGGTTCCGTAATGAATCAGGAGTTCGGCGGGACCGAGGGAGTTTGGCACCATCACTGTGATGACGGCCGGGATCGAGCGGCTGGAGATCTTCATGATCACTTCACTGTGCGCGAGCGCGGAGAAGCCGAGGCCGCCGTACTCTTTGGGAATGATCATGCCGAGAAACTTTTCTTTCTTAATGATGTTCCAGGCCTCAGAACCGAGCTCCCGCTTCTCCCAAATTTCCCAATCATCCAGAGCCGCACAAAGCCTTTCAACAGGGCCGTCGATGAAGGCTTGTTCTTCAGCCGTCAATTTGGGATACGGTTCGTTCATGAGTTTTCGAAAGTCGGGTTTGCCCGAAAACAGGTCGGTTTCGACCCAAGTTACGCCCGCATCGAGGGCCGTTCGCTCCGTTTCGGAAATCGCGGGCATGATCGGGCCAAGCACTTTCATCGCCCCTGCCGAGAATACGACCCGGCGGATTGGCTTGATATTGAACACGGCAAAAACGACGAGGGCCGCGATCATCAGCCAAAGTGGCGCAGCGAAAAGGTAGAGTGCAACCATCGTGCAAATGGTCCACGCCAAAAGCGGCAAGCCCATGAAGCCTACCGCGAGCAAAACGACAACGGTTGAAGTGATTCCGACCGCAAGTGTCGATCCGTCCTGCAACAAAAATCCGTATCCAGCCATCATTTCCACTTAATCCCCCTGACTTAACGTCTTTTAATCTTATCCTTGATCTTTAAGCTCAATTTTTTTTCAGTCACGGCTCGCCTCTGCTTGGCTGGTCCGCGATCGAGATTCCGAGCGACCGCCATCAGCGTTTTAAAAGAACGCTTTAAATGAACCTCAGCTTTTGGATCTTCGAGCATCCGAGTAAAATGATGGTAGCCGAGTACGAATGAATAAAGCGTCCAAGCAAACTGTTCGACATCTAGGTCTTGGTGAAAGTGGCCTTCGTCGATCGCCATTTTCGCGGCTTTTTCGATATTTGAAATTAAATCTCGCTGCGAATTCTGTACGAAATCGCGAAGTGGACCAGGGCAATCATCCAATTCAGTCGAAGCTGCTATGAGAACACTGCCGCCGGGAAGAAACTCATCGCCGTCAAGATGTCCGAGCCAATTCTCAAAAACCGCAGTGATTCGCGGCTCACCTCGCGGCTCCTGAAATGCCGGCCGCAGAACGATCTCGACGAAGCGCCAGACCGCGAGTTCAAGAACTGCGAGTTGGAGTTGGTCTTTTCCGCCAAAGTGAGCAAATAGCCCGCTCTTGGACATGCCAACGGCTTTGGCGAGTTCACCGATCGTGAGTCCCGCGAGCCCTTCGCGGCTCACTATCTTGAGAGCGGTCTGTAAAATCAAATCGCGAGTTTTGATCGCGGCCTGTGCTCCACCCCGCCGGCCTGCCCCATTTCGAGAAGCTTGTCTTGAGCCGTTCGTCATTTCAATTTGCCGCGCTGTCTGTTTTCCCATCTTCAAGAGAATAGCACGACCGTTCGTTATATTACAATCGTGCGCTCACTCTGGCGCAAGACGGCGACCTGTTTTGGGACGAGAGAGCGGGTAGTCAGGGGCTTTTTTTCTTCACCACCGTTCACCACGCTAACTAAGTAAAAAGAAAATGTCTAGAATTGGCAGGTTGTTAGACAAAAAGCCTCTCTTTTAGTCTTGCCGACTCAGCGGCTGCGGGACAGAATTCAAATTACATGAGTAAATCTGTTTTTCACTTTCATCGCTTGCTTTTTGGGACGTTATTTCTGGTCGAGCTTTTCGGTTGCTTGCCTTGCGTGCGAGCAGCCGAGGCACTGAGCGCTCCTAAAGCCACTCCTGGTGGCAATGCCAGTCCAGCTTCCTCTGCGCCAATCGCTGTCGTCCAGGCGGTGTATTTTTCTTCTCCGGTTGCTCCTAACGCGGATCAAACCAAACAAACGGCGAGACCTTTACAAGCCTATGCAGGTGAAAGCGGTATGAGTTTCGAGATCGCGCAGAGTCCTGCAGACTTTCTAGTGGGTAAGGGTCAGCTTCTCTCCCAGCCAGAAATCCAATTTTCAAAGCTAGCAATTGTTTTTGCCAAGCCCGTCAGCGGCCTCACACAAATCGAAATTGAATCTTGCGCCGCTGATTTTCGCGATGGCATTGAGGCTTTCACATTTCCCAACATGCGGAAATTTTTTGCCGAAGGAGGCTTTTCCAAAGCCACACTCCATTTCCCGGCAGAAAGTTCTGAGATCAAGATTATCGACTTTGTCTTTCGACTCAACCGAGGCTTATGCCTCAAGCAGTTGACGCTGCGAAATGATAAAAATGTCGTGATGAAAATTGATCTCCAGGAAGGCGCAACTGCAAACGTTGAAGACCAGGCATCGACTTCAAACACACGTGAGTCTTCATTTGCTAAGGCGGGGATTTCGCCAATGCTGGACTCTGAAATTGTACCTAAGTCCATCGACGAAGGGTGGATTTTTCGTTTTCGCAGCGACGGGACCTTTTTTGTCTTTGGTGACAATGACGCGGTTATGGGCGGAGCGCATTTTTCTGCAATTGGAAGTTTTGAAATCAGTGAAACGTTGGCAAATTCACTGCGCCTGAAGTTGACAGGTGTTCGTTTTGTCACCCACGGACCTTGGGACGGCTGGTACTGCGGAAATAGTTGCGGACAGCGCACCGTGGATGGACAAACGGCTGTGAGCGAAATTATCGAACTGCAAAAATTGAAAACGGGTGGCTATTTCATTCGAAATCGCACGGAAGAAAAGCTGCGAACAATTCCGTTCTCCGATTTTCCAGTTCGTTTAAAGACGCTGTGAGGCGCTGCCAGTCTCGCTTTAAACAGGCTCCGAACAGATGGTCTTGGGCGAGCGCGATTAGGTCTTGACGCCATTTGTCTGGACCGTCAAAATCAAGTCATGAAGAACAAAATTTTTATCATCGGGAGTGTCAGCCTGGCGTTGGTCCTGGCGTTTCTCATCTTGGTTTTTGTTTCTGGACCATCGCGGTCGCGTGCACAAACTTCGTTTCCCGAGGGTGCAACGGTTGGCCCTGCAGTCGAAGACAAGTTCGATAATGGTCCGATCACGAAAGAAATTCTCGCTGATCAATTGGGAGCTGCTATTCGCGGCAATGAGTTTCCTCAGCATTTTTCCTTGAAGATTGATGGCCGCGATCATCCAACCACCGTTACCTACACCATCAATGATTCGTTTCAGACGATGATGTCAAAATTGCTCAATCAGTATAAACCCGACTATGGCGCGTTTGTGGCGATCGACGCAAAAACAGGTCGAGTTCTTTCGCTCGTCAGTTACAGCCATTCACATGGAGATCTTGAGAATCTTGCATTGCGGGCATCGTTTCCGGCCGCCTCAGTCTTTAAAATTGTAACGGCGAGCGCCGCGATCGACATGAATAAGGTAGCTCCGGGAACCGACGTTCCGTTTAACGGCGCCTTGCACACGTTGTACAAGCGCAACGTTGAGAGCACGGTTTTCAATCGTTGGACACGGCACATGACTATGCGTGAAGCCTTCGCCAGGTCTGTGAACGTCATTTTTAGTAAGCTCGGTCTTTTTTATGTTGGGCCACAAAGTCTGCAAATGTACGCCGAGCGGTATTTTTTCAATCACCAAATTCGCGCCGATATGCCCGTGCAGATCGGTTACGCTAAATTTAGCCCCGACGATCCATGGAGTGTTGCCACAGCGGCATCGGGTTATACGCGCGACAACACAATGAGCCCAGTGCACGGCGCTCTGATTGCTGCTGCCGTCGCTAACGATGGTGTCATGATGGAGCCCTACCTCGTCGATCACCTTACCGCCGACTCTGGTGAAGTCATCTACAGAGGTCATCCGCGCCAGGCATCGGTCGTCGTCGAACCCCAGTCAGCCGAGACCTTGCGTGAACTCTTTCACGAAACGGTTCGTTCTGGTACATCGCGAAAGTCGTTTCGCGCGACTTCACGCAAGTCCATGTATGGCGAGGTCGAATTCGGAGGCAAGACAGGTTCGCTGACGGGAACAGACCCCGCCGGAAAATGTGATTGGTTTGTCGGCTACGCCAGGTACCGCGATCAAAGAATCGCCGTTGCTGCGCTTACGGTCAATGAGACCAAATGGAAGATTAAAGCTTCGATGCTTTCGAATTTGTTTTTCCAACGGTACATCAAAGACACCAAAAAAGCGGAGAGCGAAGAAGAGTAAGCACTTTGAGATGCAAGCAAGGTTGTTTGCCGCGGCTCTTGAATCTCCTGTCTAATCATTCGACAATTTCTTAAGAATTTCCGAACCTATCAAAACCTGCAAATCCTTGCTGTCATTGAATTTGACGGATTCTTCAGGATTTGTTCTGACCTTCGCGTCAGGCTGATCCATTCAGTGACAAATATGATCAAGATCAATGACTGAACATAGATAACCTCATGGCCAGCTCAAGAAATTTGCTGGACCGTCGATGAAGTCGAGGTCAATCACGGAGACAAGGACAAATGGCAGATCACAACGCGCCCTCAAATCACTCGACTCTCGTGTACCACGTCATGAAGGGCGAGCAACAGCTTGGACCCTGGTCGATCGGTGAAATCTCGACCCGACTGGCTGCAGGAGAAATTGCAGTCACCGATTTTGTTTATGTTGAGGAACAAAGTGAATGGGTACCTATGATGGATTTCGACGAGCTACG
The DNA here is from genome assembly GCA_043746165.1 of Bdellovibrionales bacterium. Classification (GTDB taxonomy): domain Bacteria; phylum Bdellovibrionota; class Bdellovibrionia; order Bdellovibrionales; family JAMPXM01; genus JAYTRM01. Next base: position 20,985 of record JAYTRM010000184.1, read on the forward strand.
CCGCCATCTGAAAAGTGCCCGACCTAAAGCCCCGCCAGCGAAAGCTACCGTGCCTCCCGCGAGCTTAGAGCAGGCCGCAACCGTTGTCACGCAAGCGGTTTCCGCCGAGAAGGCTTCGCAACCGGTTGAAGTCCAGGCACCACTTAAGACTTCAGGCCCGACCGATCAGTGGTTTGTGCAAAAGGGTACGAACCGTTATGGACCGCTTTCGTACCACGAAGTCGTTCAAGCGTTACAAGAAAAGACCGTTTATGATTTTGATTTTATTTGCCAGGCCGGGGCCGATAGCTGGCAGCGGGTTGCTGAACACGAAGCGTTTCAGACAAGCCGTATTCGCGAGCTAGCTGAAACCATGCGCGCGAGTTCTCAGTCCGCAGTTTTTACCAAGCGCCAATTTCCAAGACGGCCTTTTGAAAGTGATGTGATCGTACATGACGAGCGTTCCGCCTGGGTCGGACATTGCTATGAAGCGAGCGCCGGAGGCTCTGGCCTCGTGATCGAAAGTTCCACGCTCATCCCTGGGCAGGTCATCAATCTTCATTTCTCGCCTGCTGAAGGCCTTCCGGCTTTCAATGCACTGGGTGAAATCGTTGGGAAAAAATATTCTAAAGAGGTTCAGGGAGCAAAGTCGCCGGTAAGATATGCGGTTCGTTTTCTGCAGATTGGACCCAAAGGTGGCTCGCTCGAGCACAAAGTACGCGAGCATTTTACCAGCCACGCCCACGAATAAAAATAGAAAAGTTGAGAATCAAGAAGTTTTGAAAAATTGGAAAATAGAGAAAGAAATTGAAGGGGGATCGTAATGGACGCACTCATGAAATTCGCTGTTGATAACTACCTACTCGATTGCGCAATCGGGATGCTCGGGCTTTTCGCCATGGCTCTCGTGATCGAAAGAGTTAAAGCTTTGTACTTTGGCTACTCAGTGGATGCCGAGGCTTTCATGAGCAAAGTAATGAAGCTCGTCGAGGAAGATAAAGTTGATGAAGCCATTACCTTTTGTGCCGCCAATCAAAAGAAGCCGCTCGCACATGTGATCAAACGGATTCTCGAGCGCTCGGACCGCGATGAAGGTGCTCTCGACCAATCGCTCGACATCGCCGCGAGCGAAGTCGCACCGCGCCTCGCTCGTAACTTGGGATATCTGCAGATGGTTTCGAACGTCGTTACCCTCGTGGGTCTTCTTGGTACCGTCATCGGTCTCATCATGTCTTTTAAAGCCGTGAGCTTCGCCGATCCTGCGCAAAAGCAGACACTCTTGGCAGATGGTATCTCGCTCGCCATGCACTCGACAGCAGCCGGTCTTTTGGTCGCGATTCCGGTTATGGTGTTCTACTCGTTTCTGCACGCTCGTCAGGGCAAACTCTTCAACGAAATCGATCGTTGCTCGAGCCGCATGATTGAGCAGCTGAAAAGTCGAGACTTTGGTGCGTTTCACGCCCAGGCCGCATATCCCACTCCGATTGGTTTGGAGAAAAAACGCGCCCATCCGGCAACTGGCAAGGCTGTTTGATTCTCTTTGATGCTGTTTGATGCTGTTTGATTTAAAGCGACTTAGTATTTCGCGGTGAGGTGACCTGTGAGAAGATACTCGAGCTCTCGAACTGAAGATTCAACATTTGAACTCAATCTAGCGCCGATGCTCGACATCATTGTGTCGATTGTGCCGATGCTACTGTTGAGCGTCGCCTTCGTGCAAGTCACGATGATTGAGACGCCAGTACCTCAGGCTGTTGAAAAAGCCATCGCGGCAGCAAACGAAAAAAACAAAGATGTCGTTCAGGTGCAGCTGTCGGTTTCCAAAAAAGATGGCTTTCACTTCACGGTGAAAAACAACGGCGAAACCAAAGAAACCGTGGTGGCTCTCAAAGGAGATCAATTTGATTTCGAGGCTCTGCACAAACAGACTCTGTCTTTGAAGACTACTTATCCTGATGTATTTCGCTTAGAGCTCAACCCCGAGGAAAACATTCCCCTCGATGAGATCGTTGCTGTCATGGATAAAATTCGCGTCACCGCCACCGGTGAACCCAAGGTCGTTTTTAAGGACGAGTCTGGTAAGCCTCTCGAGACAAACTTAATGTTCCCGGATGTCGTATTTGGCAACGTGGCGGGAGGCTGAAATGGCGCGTGGATTTTCTAAATACATCGACAAAAGAACTTCTTCGACCTTCAAAATCCAAGTGACCTCGATGGTCGACATGTTCGTTATCTTGCTCGTGTTCTTGCTCAAGAGCTACTCGACGAGCCCGGTGATTATTTCGCCGAGTGACAAATTGACTCTGCCGGCCTCAAGCAGCACGAAAGATCCCGTCGACGTGTTGAAGCTGGTGGTTTCTAAAGCTGGAATCTTCGTTGAAGATAAAAAGATTGTCGACTTGCAACAAGGTGTACTCGACATCAAGGATGTGGAGGCCAATGACACTCAATTCATTCGGGCCCTTTATACGGCTCTAGATGAGCAAGCCAAAAAGGCGCGCAGTATTGCCGCCGTCAACGAAGAAATTGCGTTTGATGGCAAGGTGATGATGCAAGCTGATCGAGGCCTGCCGTATGAATTGCTTCGGAAAGTCATGTACACCTCGATGATGGCTGGATTCTCTGATGTGAAAATTGCGGTCGTAACAAAAGATTGATTGAGAAAAGGGACTTTATGGGAATGCCAGATCTTTTTCTGGAGCACAAAAAAGGCGCCAAACATCAGAAATATCTGCGGGTCAAGCCGCAGGTTCAGCTGTTTGTCATTGGCTCGTCGAAAGAGGCGGACCTGCGAATTAGCGGCGAAGGCGTTGAGGGTTGCCATGCGGCCCTGAGATTCAGAGGGTCTGACTGGTACATTTGTGATATCAGCGGTTCACAAAGCGTTCGAATCAATGGCAAGACCGTCGGCGAGACCGGCGGCGAGTCCGGAACTGAGGCGAAGGTCGATGCAAGTGCTGCAATCGAAATCGCCGGTCATCGGTTTGAACTTTTTTCGAAACAGCGCGACGCTGAACTGTTTGCCTCTCAAGAATCGGCTAGCGATGTTGGAAAATTGGCTCTTCATCAAGTCGTGGTCCGTAGCCGTGGCCGAGTTTTGGAAACGAAAATTCTTCCTGCTGATAAGGCCTACGTTTACCACGATGGAGACAAAAAGACGGAGTTGCCAGCGCCTCGTTCGGTGACTTGGCTGCAAACAGAAATTGGTAAAACGACCATCCAGCAACGTTTGGTCGCTTCTCAGGAAATTATAGAAGCTGAAAAACTTCAGCTCGACCGCGATCTGCGCAAGCCGTTTGCCATGGCGCTTTTGGTTTTTCTATTCATGCTTTCGACTTTTGTCTTTTTAGTGCCGTCAGCTGACAAAAGACCCGAACAGGCACTTGATCGAAAGTCACTAGACATCATCTACAACGCTAAAGTCGTACAGAAGAAGAAAGTCGACGCCATGAAAGTGGTCAAGGCCGCAAAAGCCAGAGCCGGTGGCAACAACAGCCCGACTCCCGTTGAAACGGCGAAGAACTCTCAGCCTGAAGAGTCCCAAGCTCCGAAGGTGAGCGAGAAGGCGGCAACGGCGCTCACGAGTTTGCGTCAGTCTGGACTTTCGAATCTCATCGGAAAAATTGCAAAACGTGCCAATAAGCAAGGCATTTTGGTAGCGGCAGTCGGAGTCAATCCGGATACTGTCAATACCGGCAGAGCCTTTTACAGCACGGGAACAAGCACGACCGGTGGCGGTGGCTCGGCTTCCAAAGAAGGTCCAACATTCCGTCTCGGTGGAGTCGGTACCCGTGGCAAAGCAGGCGGAGCTTCTGACTTCAAAGAGGGCACAGCGCTCGCTGGCGGGAATGTCGGTTCTGGCAATATTGTGGCGATGGTTGATGACGAAACAGTGATTGAAGGTGGCCTCGATCGCGATGCGATAGCCGATGTTATCAGACGCAACCTCGGACAGATCCGCTACTGCTATGAGCGGCAACTCAGTTCAAATCCAGATTTGTACGGCAAGATTCTCGTGAAGTTCACGATCGGAGCCCAGGGCGAAGTCGCCGACTCGAGGGTTGATAACTCGACTCTGAAAAGCGCCATGGTCGAGGGTTGCATCATGAGACGCATGGCGAGCTGGAAGTTCCCTGAGCCCAAGGGCGGAACGCAGGTTCATGTTTCCTATCCCTTCCTGTTTAAGGCCAACTGATTTCAAGTATGGGGGCGGAGTTCTCCGCCCTTTGAAAAAACCTACGGTACTACAGCTACCGCACGGCCTGGCGGCACGGTGAAATGAACGAAAGTGCCTTGTCCCGAAAAACAGCTGCTTTTCTGACCCCCCGGCGCTATAAGAACCAAGATGAGCGATCCTTTCAACATTCTTAGCCTCGACGAAGACTTGGTGGCGATCGAGAAGCCAGCGGGTTTTCACGTCCACCAACCCGAGTTTCCGCGTCGACGCGTGCCAGACGAAGTCACTTGCCTGAGTAATTTGCGGCGACAGATTCAGTGTTACGTTTATCCCGTTCACCGCATTGACGTCGCGACAGAAGGCGTGCTTATTTTCGCGCTCAATCGCGAGTCGGCCGCAAGCCTTTGTCGGCAGTTTCAAGCAGGCGAAATCAGTAAAACCTATTTTGCAGTGGTTCGCGGCTGGACAGACGATCAGGGCGAAATCGACCTCCCGCTCGAATTAGATTCGACAGGTGTTGCCGTTGAATCCTTCACGCGCTATCGCACCCATACCAGAATCGAACTTCCGTACGCCGTCGGAAAAAGGCATAGTTCGGCTCGCTACTCGCTCGTAGAAGCTCGTCCCGAAACCGGGCGCTTTCATCAAATTCGCCGCCACTTCGCGCGCCTCTCACATCCTCTGATCGGCGATGCCATTCACGGCGATTCGCATCACAATCGATTTTTTCGTGCGGAACTTGGGCTTTCCGGACTCTGGCTCAAAGCGCTTTCGATCGAGTTTCATCACCCGCGCTCGGGACTTAGGGTTTCCGTAGATTGCCCCTGGGGCCCACGCTGGCAAAACTTATTTCGCCGGCTCGAAATTGAAATTCCGGTAAGTCGGGAAGCCGAGGCAGGTGACATTGTCGGTGGCGGTGATGTTGTCGTTCACGGTGTCGGTGTCGACGTCGCGGGAGTTGCGGCAAATGCTTGAAGAGTTCGCAGATGTCCTAAACGATCTACCAAGTGCACTCAATTGGGTGAAAACTCACCCGAGTGAGCTCAATGACTTCAATCGCAAAGGTTTCGCACCTATCCACCTAGCGATCTTGGCTTTTCAACCGCTTTTGGTCGATACTCTTCTTTCGATGGGCGCTCTCGTTAATACCGAAACTCGCGATGGCTTCGAAAATACTCCGCTTCACCTTCTCGCATTGAGCAATGCGGAAGGAGCCGCGTCGCTCGCGAGTTTGCTCATCGATTACGGCGCTGAGCTGATCGCGCGCAATCGTGACCATCAGACGGCACTTCATCTTGCGGTAGCGGGAGATGCGAAACTGCTCGCCACCGTCTTAGTCGAAGCGGGAGCTGACCCGCTGCTTCGCGATCATGCTGGCCACTCCTCACTCGATCTCGCGGTCGACGATATCGAAATGAAACAGATTCTTCGCGTTGCGCTTAAACGGACGTAACGCTCAGCTTCGAAGTCGGCGCGGCGTCAGCTCAATTCAGTCGGATCTTACCGAGCAGAGCTTGGAAATCCTTGTAGGTGTCACTTGGATCTTTGCCTGAAGTGATCTGAGTGATCGTGTAGATTTCGTTGGCAGTAAAAAGGGTTGCGCTGAGGACCAATACGTCGGTTGACTTCTGATCCTTGCCGAACGCTGTCGTAATGCGCGCCGGTCGGTCGATGACCGTGGCCGACTCTGTCTCGAGGGTTTTGGCCTCCAGGGTAGCTCCCATTAAGTGAGTGGCAGCAGTCAAAGTCGACCGAGCGTGGCGATCGTAATCAGGAGGAAGCAATCCTGCTTGAGAATGTGACACAACCAGTGAGTAGCCTTCTTCAAAATGGTCGAGCAAAAGCTTCTTGCCATAGAGATCAAAGGTGCGGTGATCGCTGGAATTTTTGACGCCTATGAAGCTGATGGGGACCGGGAATTGAATTTTAAAGTTGGGTGGCGGAGGTTCGCCGGCAGAATGACTCGCGAGCGATCTCAAGAGCGCGCCGTCCGAAGATCGCGGTTTGTTGGAGCTGTCCGAACGGGCAGAGATCACTGCCAGGCTTGGGAGCCGTCCGAAATAGTCGTCGAGAACCGGGTCATTCATCCACATCTCAAATTCGTACAGATAAGGCTCTTTGACGACGTCGACGGCAATTTTGTAGCTTCCCAGTTCTTGATCGTTGGTCACCGAATAACGACATGCCGGTTGTTGGTTGAACATAGCGTGTGCCGCGAAATTGCCCCGGAGCGTCTGGCACTGGGCGCGAGAAGGAACAGACATCATGCGGCGTTTTTGAACTTCCGAGATCAACGGTTCGTAGAGATCCCATTCGCCGTTTCGCTTTAATTGTTCGACGGCGCGAATGCTTTCTGAGGTGACGACAAGTTTATTGTCGAGGTGCGCGAGCTCCGGCGCGCCGTGAAAATCTCGGCGAGTAATCGAAAATAGAGCTGATCCGCCAAGTGCTGAGCAAATTATTTTTGTTGAATCTCGTCGTTTTTCGGTCTGCGAGCAATCGTCGAAAATTTCGGGAATCGCCACCTGCATAAAATAGTGATCGAACTGAAAATCGACGTTTTTAAATCCCGCAGGAAGATTTTCTGAATGTTGCTCAATCAACAGACGGATCGCCGGATCCATTTGCGCCTGGGCTAATTGGTGGAGCTCCGTATGAAGTTGTTCATGGTTTGCGGTGCGGCTTTCAGTGAGGCTCAGCCCGGCACTCGGCGCATCTATAAATGGAGAGACTGATGACGCTGCAATTAAATCCGAGTGCGGTTTAGCGTCAAAACGCGCATCGCCGATCACGCCGAGAAAATGCCCCCGGTCATCGACAACTGGCGATCCGGGCGCGACGATGTCTGAATCACTGTAAAAAGCTAGGTGAGATTCAAGAAATTGAATTTTTCCTTTGCTGACCGAAGTCTCTTGACCCGCTGAAGTCTGAATGGCGTTGCCAATCATACCGCCTTCAGTGACGAGCAGATCGTCGAAAACGCCGAACATGCTTTTGGGCTCGTACTTAGTTTTGAGCAAGCAAAGTTCTCCAGGACCAGAAGCCGTCAGGAGATCTCCGCAACCAATAATTTTAAAGTCGCGAATCAACTTTCCGTCTGAAGTTTGAAGGTCCAGTTCAGAGGTGCTCACGGACAATGCCGTGCGGATGAGATGGCGAGAGGTGATGAGCTTTCCATCCTGACTGATAAAAAAGCCAGTGGCAGTGGCAATCGGCACACCGCCGTCCCGCAGCGTTAAATATGCGAGGGCTGGCCGAATCCGGCGCTTCAATTCAATTTGATTTAGTACGGGTGCGCTTGCCTGGTGCGAAATGGCGGTTCTTCCACCTGAGTCTTCGGCCGCTTGTGTAGAAATAGAGGGCGGCGCAGCAGCCATCATGACTGTTACTATTGAGGGCACGAGTAGGCCCATCGATAAGTCCCTGAGGACGCTGAGTCTTTTCAACGCTTTCATATCAGACTGAGATCGGTCAATTTTAGCAAAAAGTTAAGCATCCAGGCCCCCCTAGACGTGAGACTGGTTGATTTGACAGCGTCCTTCGGTAAGACTAGCGAAATATGGAAAAATGCAATTGTGGCTCGAAGCTCGACCTCGCGGAATGTTGTCGTCCTTTTCTCAAGGGTGAAAAGCGCCCTTCGACAGCCGAGAAACTCATGCGCTCTCGATATACGGCTTTTACACTAGCTGATGTCGACTACATCGAAAAAACGACTGATCCATCGGCACGCTCTTCGTTTGATCGCGCTCAGACCCTCCACTGGGCTAAACAGTCTGAGTGGAAGGGTCTGGAGATCGTCAGTTGTGAAGACGGCGGCGAAAAAGACAGCGAAGGTACCGTAGAATTTATCGCGCGCTATGACTTTGAAGGTGCTTCCCAAGAGCATCATGAGAGAGCTGAGTTTCGCAAGCGTGACGGGCACTGGTATTTCGTCGATGGAAAGTTAGTGCAGCAGCCTTTTCGAGCAGAAGTTAAAGTCGGTCGCAATGATCCCTGTACTTGTGGAAGCGGCAAAAAATATAAAAAGTGTTGCGGCGCCCAATGACAGTGATCCGCGACATCGTCTTTGATCTTGGTGGCGTTCTCATTGACTGGAATCCCCGTTATCTCTTTCGCTCGCACTTTGCCAAAGAGCCCGAAATGGAGTTCTTTCTCACCCACATTTGCAATTCACAATGGAACGAGCAACAAGACGCAGGCCGGACTTTCGCCGATGGTGAACGAGAGTTGATTCGGAAATTTCCGAAGTACGAAGAACTCATCTTAAGTTATTTCGGCAATTGGGAAAAAATGATCGGTGGCGACATTCCCGGAACGGTCAAGATCTTGGAAGATCTTGCGAACCAGGCGAATCACCGTCTCTTCGTCCTGTCCAATTGGTCGAGCGAGACTTTTCATTTCGCGCGTGAACGATTTCTTTTTCTTGACCATTTTCGCGACATTATGATTTCTGGCGAAGAAGGTCTCATCAAGCCCGATCCGCGATTTTTTAAATGCCTGATCAAAAAGCATGATCTCCGCCCGGAAGCCTCGCTTTTTATTGATGACGTGAAGAAAAATATCGATGCGGCTTCAGCTCTTGGCTTTAAGACCATCCACTTTAAAGACCCCGAATCACTTCGCGGGCAGCTTAAAGTTCTCGACGTCCATTTGTCCTAAGACCAGGTCTTCCAAGTTTTAGCGATGTGGCGTTTGGTTTTGTATCGAATCGGGTAGAATTGGTTCACATGGTGGATACCCGCGAAAAGGCATATGACCGCGCTCCGCGCGAAAAGCGTTACAACCTGGTGGTTCTTGGCTCTGGACCTGGCGGTCAGCGCGCTGCTATTCAGGCAAGTAAACTCGGCCACACTGTGGCGGTGATTGAAAAACAAAGACTCGGCGGTGCGTGCCTTCACTTGGGAACAATTCCCAGCAAAGCCCTTCGTGAATCGGCGCTCGCGGCGAGTCCGGGAAGTGGAGCGCTCCTCGGCCCTGTGATGGCACGAACGAAGCGGGTGATTTCTGATGAATGTGAAGTGATTGAGGGTGCATTCGGGCGCAATGCTGTCGAATTTATTTCGGGCAAAGGCTCGATTGCCGGGCCCCATACGATCGCCGTCGAGAATCGCCTGGGACGCTTCGAAATAAACGCCGATAACATCATTATCGCCGTTGGAACTCGGCCGCGAAGACCAGCCGAGATTGACTTCGACAACGAGATCCTTTTTGACAGCGATACGATTTTGGATCTCGACACTCAACCGCGGACTCTTCTCGTTTTGGGCGGGGGGGTAATTGGGGTGGAGTACGCCAGTATCTTTGCTAAAATGGGCGTGACCGTGACCCTCGCCGAGGGGCGTCCGACACTTCTCGCTTCGATTGATCAGGAGTTGGTTGAAACGCTTCGTGCGCAGTTTATTCGATCGGGAATTACGGTTAGACTTTCGACCCAATGCTGCAGTATTCAAAAAGTCTTGAGCCCGCGCGGTAGACCTATGGCTGAAGTTGAACTTCAAGACGCCAGTGGCGCAAAGACAAAAGAGAAGTTCGATGCCGTTCTCTACTGTCTGGGGCGATCGGGCAACTACGAAGAATTGAATCTCAAAGCAGTCGGCCTCGAGGCCGACGAGCGCGGTAATATCAAGGTAAACAAAAATTATCAAACCGGAGTTTCTCACATTTACGCCGTCGGCGATATCATCGGCGCACCGGCTCTAGCGGCCTCTTCTGCTGAGCAAGGACGCCTTGCAGCCCTTCATGCCTTCACAGGCCAGGCGGCGGAATTTCCCGATACTTTTCCGTATGGAATTTACACGATACCGGAAATTTCTTCGGTTGGTTATCAAGAAGCGCAGCTGGCAAAAAGAGGAATTCCCTATGTTGTCGGCAAAGCCCAGTATAGCGAACTCGCGCGCGGAAAAATGATCGGAGACGAATTCGGTTTTTTAAAGCTCGTGGTTCATACCAAAACTCGCCGGCTCGTTGGAATCCACGTTATCGGCACAAGTGCGACCGAGCTCGTCCATATCGGCCAGGTCGCAATTTCGTTCGGCGCCACGGTCGAATTTTTTGTCGACAACGTTTTCAATTATCCGACCTTGGCCGAAGCCTATAAGGTCGCGGCTTACAATGCCATTAATCAACTGCCGCGTCGTTAAAATTTGGGCCCTGCGCCGGACCGGCGGCCCGGCTTAAGGACGCAGCATTTTGCTCGCAAGTTCGTAGACGTTGCTCGAAAGCCCCGGCTGCGCGAGCACCCTTTGCAATTCACCTTTGATCAACTCTTGGCGCTTTCCATCGAGGAGGCGCCAATTGCCGAAGCCACTCATCAAACGCGACGCGACTTGCGGATTTCGCGAGTCGATTTCCATGACCCGATCTGCGATGTAAGAGTAGCCCGCCCCACTTGAATCGTTGAAGCGCACTTGATTAAAGCGCGAGAAGGCAGCATAGAGGGAATAAATTTTATTCGGGTTATTGGCGTCAAAAACGGGGTCACGACTGAGTCTTCGAATTTCTTCAAGCACTCCCGGTAGCGGCGAAATTGCTTGAGTCGTGAGCCACTTATTCATGACGAGCGGTTCGCTCTTCCACTTCGCATAGAATTCGTTCAGCGCTTCCGTGCGGGCAGGATGATTGGTTCCGTTGAGCGCGTCGAGCGCACCGAGTTCTTCGGTCATATTTTGAGCTTCGCGACGTTGTCGAGTCGCCAGTTCAATATCGGCAGGTGCACCGCTCAAGACGAGATAGCTCAAGACACGATTTTTGAGCGCCCTTCGACCCGTGGCGATTTGCGACATGCCAGAGGTATCTTCGTTTGAAAGCTGCGCATAAATCGCGCTCAATTCCGCATGTAGTGATTTGCTGAGCGAATGACGAATATGCTCTCGGGCGGCGAAAACCGCGTCGACATCGACGGTCGCAAAGAACTGCGCTAAGTACTGCTCAGCAGGAAGACTGAGAATACAGGAAACAAATTCAGGATCTGCGATTTTTCCTTTTAGGAGTGGCTGAAACGCTTGAATGAGGATTTCTGGACTTTCAAGTTCTCGCTTTGCTTGAAAATCAGCGACTAACTTTTGCACCAGGCGAACTGTAAGAACTTGCGCGGCTTCCCACCTGCAGAAAGAGTCGGTGTCGCGGGCGATCAAAAAGCTGAGCTCTTCATCGCTGTAATCAAACTTGCACCGGATCGGCGCGGAGAATCCGCGCAAAAGTGAGATCACGGGTTTTTCATTGACGCCGTCGAAGATAAAATTCTGCTTCGGTTGTTTCAAAGACAAAACAGCCGTATTTGATCCTTCGACTAAATAAATCGATGAGGACATATCTCGACCTATTTGCGGCTTCATTTCTCCGTTTGTTCTTCCAATGAGGCCGATCGCGATTGGAATATGAAATGGCTTCTTCACTGGTTGATCGGGGCTAGGCGGGCACGATTGTTCGAGAGTGAGCGTTAGACGTGCGGCTTTTGCGTCGTAATCTGATTGAACCGAAACAATCGGTGTTCCGGCCTGGTCGTACCAGTTTTTAAACTGAGTCAGATCGACAGAGTTGGCAGCTTCCATGGCGGCAACAAAATCCTCAGTGGTCACAGCTTGACCATCGTGGCGCTTGAAGTACAGATCCATCCCTTTGCGGAAGCCGCTGCGGCCGACGATCGTTTCGATCATGCGGATGACCTCGGCGCCTTTTTCATAGATCGTCATTGTGTAGAAGTTGTCGATTGAGATGTAAGAAGTCGGTCGCACAGGGTGCGCGGTTGGTCCGGCATCTTCGGCGAACTGATGCGTGCGCAGGTGAATGACGTCGTTGATACGATTGACCGCTGGCGAACTTAGGTCGGCCGAAAAGCGCTGGTCGCGATAGACGGTGAGTCCTTCTTTCAAAGAGAGCTGAAACCAATCGCGACAGGTGACCCGGTTGCCCGTCCAATTGTGAAAATATTCGTGGCCAACGACGGCGGCGATCGTTTGGAAATCGTGATCAGTCGCGGTCTCGGCTTTGGCGAGCACGTAGTTGGCGTTAAAGATATTGAGACCCTTGTTTTCCATCGCCCCCATGTTGAAATCTTCGGCGACTACGATCATGAAGACGTCGAGATCATACTCGAGGCCGTAGGTGTCTTCGTCCCACTTCATTGACCACTTGAGAGAATTCATCGCGTGCACGCAGCGCTCTTGTAGACCTTTGCGGGCAAAAATTTTCAATTTCACCTGGCGGCCGGAACGTGTCACAAATTCGTCATCAAGACTGCTCAGTTGGCCTGCGACAAGGGCAAAAAGGTAGCTCGGTTTTTTAAAGGGATCATGCCAAATCACTTGGTGGCGGCCGCCTGCGAGATCTCGCGAGGAGATCCGATTGCCGTTTGAAAGCAGAACCGGATACTTACCCTTATCAGCTTCGATCGTCACTTTGAAGATCGACATGACGTCAGGGCGATCGGGATAAAAGGTGATGCGGCGAAAACTTTCGGCTTCGCATTGGGTGCAGAAAATCGCACTCTCCGCAGGACCTGATCTATAAAGGCCCTCGCAGGATAGATTTTTCTGTGGCTCAAGGCGGGTCGTGATTTCGAGACAAAAGGACCCTGAAGCTTGCGGTAGTACTAGGTGATGCTCGTCGAGTTGATACTCGTGCTTTGCGAGCTGACGCCCGTCGATCGCAATTTTTTCAAGCTCAAGTTTTTCACCGTCGAGCGATAAAGTGCCACTGCCTTTATGCATTTTAAAATGGAGTCGTGAATGCACGCGACTCGATTCTTCATCCAGTTCAAAGTGCAGTTCGACCAGGTTCAGGTCAAATTCAGGCGCACGGTAATCCTTTAAGAGAATGGCTTTGGGGCTTTGTTTTTCCATGGGCCGACCATAGCCGTAGGTTGACGATCAATCAAAGACGAAATTGCTCAATTCGCTTCCACATCGCGGCATTGAACATGCTGGCCGCGATGAGGATTACGGGCACGTCCTCGTCGTGGCTTTTGCGGTGCCGGACCTCCGACGGAAGCACCCCGAAGCCCAGCTTATTGTCAATCCAGTGCCGGCGCACTTGCAGTGAATTGCTGAGCAAGACGGGCAATTCCCTATTGGCTATCTTCTTTTGACTCGAAAATTCATACTGACTGCCGACCCAAGGCCCCGATTTTTCACCGCCAGATTTAAGCGTCTGGTAACCCAGCGTGCGTGTAAATTTCAGCTTTTGTTTGCTGGGCTCGCGAAATGTAAACATTAAATCCAGTTCGTCTTTTTCGAAATGTTCTTCGAGCTCATTGAGATCATAGACGTTGAGTTCCACCATCTGCATCTTCGACTCCTTAAAGAGCAAATTGCAAAACTGTGAGGCGAGTGGAACTAGGCCTTCGAGCGTTCCGATCGATAAATGGTTGATTCCGGTATCGGCGGTTAATTGGTGAAGCGATTGAGTTAAACGCCGAGAACTGGCAAAGTATGTTTCGGCGACTTTGAACGCGATCGCCGTCCATCCCGATTTTCTCCTCGCGGTTCGATCGAGGAGAACGACGCCGAGCTCTTCTTCTAGCCGGGCTACGATGCGGGAGAGTTGCGGTTGGCTCAAGCCCACATGCAATGCGGCTGCGGAGAGATTTTTGTAATGGATCGCCTTGCTGAGTACCGAGAGTTGCCAGTGAAGTGATTGAACATTCTCCATAGCGCTCGCAGCCTTTCCGACCCCGCGGTACAGACGCCGGAGCCCACGACTCGGGGGAAGTTCCCCAAGGCTTCGCCATTTGTGTGGCTGGCCTCGTCGATGTCGTTATGCCCATAGAGTACACCGCTTAAGTCGGCATTGGGATTTTTTTGAGTTTGAAAAATCGAAAAAGGTAATTTCGATTGAGGCGTTGAATATTAGGGTGTAATGATCTCGACCATGGCACGAATCAAAGGTCAGCGCAGGTCCATCGGTGGGCTCGATGCTATTGAAATTTTAGCTGAAGGCGCTGTCGAATCGCGCGAGACACCGACGATTATCTTGCTGCACGGGTTTGGCGCCGATATGAACGATCTCGCTTCACTTGCCGAAGTTATTCAAGCGCCGGCAGGTACGAGATGGATATTTCCCAATGCGCCCCTCACGGTACCTCTCGGTGGACACTATGAAGGTCGAGCGTGGTATCCGTTAAGTATCTCAGATTTGCAAAAAGCAGCCGTTGGAAAACCTGAAGACAACACTCTTATCCCGAAAGGCTTCGATCGGGCGACTTCAGAAGTTTTAGAATTGATTTCGGCACTCGATGTCGACCCCAAAAAACTTGTGATCGGCGGTTTTAGCCAAGGGGCCATGGTCGCAACAGACGTTGCTCTTCGTCTTCCGCAGCCAAGTGCTGGTTTGGTGATGCTATCGAGTACTTTTCTAAATGAAGTTCAGTGGACTCAACTTGCGTCTGTACTGGCGCAGAAAGTTTTGCCGCGAAAGTTCATGTTTTTTCAAAGTCACGGCTCCCGGGATCCAGTTCTCAGTATCAACTCAGCCGTTCGTCTCGAAAAAATGTTGCTGAGCGCCGGATGGGGCGGACAGTTACTGCGTTTTTCCGGCGGACATGAAATTCCCCCCGAAGTTCTGCGCCAGCTCAGTGGCTATCTGCGGCGAGTTCTGAGTTAGTTTTCAGCACGGACTTTGGAGTCTCGCTCTAAAGATATGAAATTCTTCAATAAACTCTAAATAAAAAGAATATAAGCCCGGCGCGTAAAGAGTTCCGATCGAATGATTTAAGGGCCTGAATCTACTGCTCTTGGCTGGGAAACTCGCAAA
>JAYTRM010000185.1:0-3331 GCA_043746165.1 Bdellovibrionales bacterium
ATCGTGAACCGACATTTTCAACGCAACAGATTCAGCTCGGCCGAGCTCTGCCGAAAACGCTCGTTGTCCGCGTGAAAGCTGGCACCAATCAGGCCGAAGTCCTGCACTCAACCCGGGCTCTCCCGAACAGCCCGCTCGCTCTGGGAACTTCAACAAGCTCATTTGTTAAGCTCGCTCATCCCTCAAAGTCGTCGCATTCACCGACCGGCGAGCTTGACCGCGACAGCTCAGACTCCTCCTGGTACTTTGGCGGAGGTTTTAGCGGCGGCTATTATGGCAGCGGTTACGGCGGCTATTACGGCAACGGCTGGGGATATCCTGGCTATGGCTACTATAATCCGACTTACTATTACGGCGGCTACACTTACAACTACACTCCGTATTATTCTTACAACTACAGTGGATATAACTACTATTATTACGGCTGGCCCTATGGCGGCTACAATCCCTACTGCCAGGGTTACTAACTCGAAGTCTCCATAAACCCAGGGATAATTTTCAAGAGCCGGAAGCCTTAGGCACCGGCTTTTTTCATGATTTTGCAATTATTCAGCCCACCCTCACCTCCCCCTAGGCAACGAGCTCACAATCAGGCATGACTCTCTGATCTGTTTCACAGGAGGAACTCCGTGAGCCCAATCAGCCAGCGAGTCCGTAGCAAGGGTCAGCTTCTGCTCTTTATCTTCTTGGTCACCATCGCGGCTTCGGCAATGGCGTTGCAACTCCCCCCTGTGATCGGAAACTTACGCGAGATCGCAAGCAGAATCGGCATTCACCGCTACCAAGCGAGCCCCTTCCACAAAGCCGTGAAAATCGCAATCCTCGATAATGGCTTTCGTGGGGCGCAGACAGAGATTGGCAAATCGCTTCCGCAAGAAACCATCATTCATGCCGGACCCGTCGCTGTTGACGTCCAGCAAGAAGATGAGCACGGCCGAGTGATGGCGCAGATCATTGCGGCGTTGCTTTCGCAAACACCAGGTCTTCGCTACGAACTTCACCTTTACTCTGCCTACGGCTACAGTAATTTTTCCGCTGCCGTGTCGAGCGTTATAGTTGAGCATTTCGATGTCGTCTTGTACTCGCAAGTTTGGGAGTACGGCGGAAACAACGACGGGCGCGGATTTATCAACGCCCAAGTCGATCGCGCAACAAAAGCCGGAGTGTTGTGGATCAATGCGGCTGGAAATTTTGCGACCAGCACCTATCGCTCGGCACTTGTGCCTTCGAGCGATGATTGGGTCAAGCTTCCCGGTCCAAACGACAGCGTGCAAATTCGCTGCGCAAAAAGCGATACAGGCAATACCTGCCCGCTCAGGGCCGTGCTGAGCTGGAACGACTTCAAAGATGACGTCAAGGTTGGAACAGACAAAGACCTTGATTTAGTTCTCACCGACGATACCTTGCGAATTGTCGCAAGCTCAGCGCTCATTCAGATGAAACACATTCCCGATCCCGCTCCTCCGGGTGCCTCGCTTTATCCCCGCGAAATTGTCGAAACGCTATTGCAGCCCGGTCTCTACAATCTGCGCGCCAAGATTCGCAGTCACAATTTCAATTCTCGAACCGATAAAATAGCGATTACCGTGAGCGGGCCGGGAATTGATTTGCTCAATCGCACCCGCGGCGAATCGATCCTTCCGCCCGCAGACAATTCGAGCGTCATCACCGTTGGAGCCGACGACACAGAGATTAGCTCAACAAGTACTGTTTTGAGAAAGCCTGAGTTGGTCACCCTGTCGCGCCTGCAGTTAGTCGAAGGAGGCGGCAGTCCATCCGCCGCGTTCATTGGAAGTTCAAATTCCGCAGCCTATGTCGCAGCCTTAGCTTCTGTCTTGGTAGGTCTCAATCCCGGGCTCGATCGCGCGCACCTCCTTCGTCTGCTCAAATCATCGATGGTTGCGAGTGGTGGGCAAACCTTTCCACCCGGCCTGCCTCCCCAACCACTGCCACCGCAGGTCGATCAAGAGACAGGCAGAGGCCTTCCGGTCGAGACTCTGGACTTTCTGCCGACCGGTCACTCCGGCGCTGTTGATGGCGGTCAGCGTTGCTTTATTCCCACCCGCTTACCTTTTTATCCGAGCGCACTGACCGGCATTCTCGCACATGGTGGAAGAGCCGTTGAGACCACTCGCGGAATTAAGATCTTTACCCCCTATGATCCCTTTGCAGCGGTCGGCGTAATCGCGGTATCGCCAGATGATATGCTTGTAGTTGACGCAAATGGCTTTGAGCCACTTCCGCGTTCAAATCAGCCCTACCTGATTCCGGGCAGCTACGAAGTGGTGCAGATACCTGCGGGCGAAATTATTTGTCCTGCGACTCAACCGACCTCGACCAGTCGCTGGGATTGATTGAAATCCTGTTCAATTCACCCGACAATGTCCTCGACTTGTAAAAGTGAAAACTCAGGCCTCTAAAGGCAGGTCTCTGTCATGGAGAATGAAATGCATTTTCAACTGCGGATTTCCTTATGCATCTTTGCGTTTTTTTTCACTGCTTCGGCTTTTGCCGCCAATGAAATTAAAACCAATCAGATTCATATCGCCGATGCGCCGACTTGGCTCACGCGCGTGCGGGTCGAAAAAATCACCGATCACATGCAGTCTTTTCTTGAGTGGGACATCCGTCGAATCGAAGTGACGTTTCATAAAGACGAAGCTGAATTTGAACGATTCCACGGCCTCGGACCAACGGTGCTCGCTGTGTCTCGCAAAGAAGATAATTCAGTTCACATCGGACCGCGGGTCGGTGATGGACTCTTTGATGCGACTTTTGGTCACGAACTCGTGCATATTATCTCCTTCCAAAAGTACAAGGGAGCAATTCCCAAATGGCTTGAGGAAGGGCTCGCCAACTACCTGGCGAAGGCGGGTAAAGTCGACTACAAAAAACTCGCGAGCCAACCTTTTCCAACTGATGTTCACGAACTAGGTCATCCCTTTAGCGGGAGCGAAGAGCACATTCACTACTCGTACATGGCTTCGCAAGCTTTGGCCGAGATGCTCGCTGCCAAGTGTGGCGATCTCGCAAATCTCTTACGTCTGAGCGTGAAGAGGAACATGGATAATTACATCGACACCTACTGCGAAATTAAAGACCTCAATGGCTCCTTTAAAAAATGGGTCACTGACAAAGCCGCGTCGTCCTGAAATTTGCTTTGAAAATCTAATTTGAGTCGAAAGCCACAGTTGCCGGCTGAAAGAGCCGGCGCAAAGCTTTTTTAGATTAACAGGCTGTTGAAAAGTGAACCTCCTCGGGGCAAGCCCCGAGGCTTCACCGGCGCCGCGGCTTAGCTTTTTCGTCCGGAAAAAGCACGCCTTGCGCAGGC
>JAYTRM010000186.1:0-7769 GCA_043746165.1 Bdellovibrionales bacterium
TATTCCAATTTTTCCATTATGCCAAGATTTTCTGGCCGACGATGTTCTGCAATGCTGCTTGAAGGTTCTATTTTGATTGCACGTAATAATAAAACTAGGGCTTCAGAGGGATTGACAAACAATCGGTTGTTGCCGATTTTTCTGAGGAAGCTCATGACGTAATTCTTTTGTCCTCCAAATTTTATTGTCGCCTTACACAAATGCAGCACTCTCAATGAGTTGAAACCACAGCCCCGCCGATTTTCGCGGAGTCAACAGGGAGAAAATGAAGTTTGTGTTGCTCAGTTTATTTCTTTCTGTTTCGGTCTTTGCCTGTCCAAAAAGGAAACGCTGTGGCGTTATGCTAAATATTGACTGATCTGATCCCAGCATTTTTTACAATCACGTCCTAACCTAATAGGAGATACGGGATGAGTAGCGCCCGTTCAATTATTGAAATATCGCTTATCCTCTTTGCTGCAACTATTTTTCGAACTACCTTTGGCTTTGGGGAGGCTCTGATTGCGGTTCCACTTCTTTCACTCCTGCTGCCAGTGAAAGTTGCGGCTCCCATTACTGTGTTGGCTTCTATCGTCATCGCACTTGTTGCTGTCATTCGCGAACGTGAACACATCCATATTTCGTCCGCGAAAAAGCTTCTTCTTGCAACAATTTGCGGTTTACCTTTCGGTCTTTTGCTCCTTCGCTATGTATCCGAAGGAGCAACTAAAGGAATCTTAGGGATTCTCATTCTTGCGTTTTCAACATTTTCAATTTTGAGGCCTCAGTTTTTGGTATTGGCCAATGACCGATTGATTTGGGTTTTTGGATTTCTAGCGGGGATTACAGGTGGCTCTTATGGAATGAATGGACCACCTCTTGCGATCTACGGTGCCGCAAGAGGTTGGTCTCCTCGCCAATTTCGCGCCACGATTCAGGCTTACTTTTTGCCAGCTAGCATTCTGGGAATGCTCGGATATTATTTTACCGGATTCTGGACTAAAGAAGTGTCTCTTATTTTTGCCAGCTCGAGCCCGTCAATTGTCATTGGAATTTTATGCGGAAATCTTCTCAATCAAAGGATCGACAAAAAAACACTCTTTGCGAGCCATCTTTTTTATGGACTGATTTTAATTGCCTGCATGCTCATGCTTCAGGCGGTGTTTTAATAGAAACTAGCGCTACTTCCCACGACGCAGTTCGAGCCCCCTCATTTTGATCATGAACGTTTGCAGGACGCGGCCAGAGCTATCGTAGAAGCCGGGGGCGTATCCCTTAATCAAGATCCGATTTCAGGACTTCTATTTGAAGATCGACGGCTTCGTCGTCACTGAAACCCAGCACTTCTGAAATCTCGTGAATGAGAAGGGCAAAACTTTGACGCCTAATTTCAGATGGTGCAATTCTTCGGGCAAGCCTTTGAATGCTAATGCAAATCGTATTTGACGAACCGGTAAGCGTACTGCCGTCGTAGGCGGTTCCGTTGCGGTCAAAGCAAGCCGCATCATCGAGCATCTCAAACTTCTCGACAGCAAGGACCGCAAAAACTTCTTCGGGTTTTGCAAAAAGCTTTTGCCACAGCGGGCTCATGCCTGGATCGCTTTGTGCTTGACCGCGTTTGATGCGGAGATAAGGCACCAAACGGTCCACGGCATTCTCGACTTCGGCATGAACGCTCGCGATGGGAGCTGGCAAAAACGGGTCCTGCTGCGTGAAGGCGTTTCCACCACCACCAACGATACCGCCCGCAGCGTGGGCGCTCAGGCCGATGGCGCAGCCAAACCCTAGCAAACTCAATAGAATGAGATTCATCCTATGTCCTTTCGTTAGATGCAAAATTAACCCATCTGGGGTCAATCCCGCAATTGCCATCTACAAAATTAGCCGCCATATTTTTAGTGTTACTAAATTTCTCCCTGGGGGAGGGGGCAGCATGAAAATTTCTGTTTTCGAATACAAAGACTATAAAAAGTTCATCCGTGAAGCAATTGAGGCGCTGCCTCATGCAGGGCGCGGAATGCGCAAAGACCTAGCTTATGCAATCGGGTGCCAAACTCCTTATATCACGCACGTTTTATCAGGCGATTACCACTTCAGCATCGAGCAAGCCGAGGCCTGCTCGCGCTGGCTCAGCCTCAAAGACGAAGAAACGGAGTTCTTTATACTACTCGTCCTTTTTGCCAGGGCAGGGACGAAGAATCTCGAAAGAGTTATTGGCCGGCAAATCTCAGAGCGGCGGACGCGCCATGCGCATCTGAAGGACCGAGTTGGGATCACGACAAGCCTCAGTATCGAAGATCAGCTGATCTACTGCAGTAGCTGGCAATTTGCAGCGGTTCACCTGGCGCTGATGAACCCTTCCTTTCAAACATTGGAGAGCCTTGAGACGGGACTCAAGATCTCAGGTGATAGGCTCACTTCAATTCTCAGTTTTCTGGTAGCTAAAGGACTTATAAAAAAAGAGCGTGCTCAGTTCAAAGTGGTCAGTCCATTTTTGCATTTTGAACTTGGTTCTCCATCGTTGCAACAGCATCACACCAACTGGCGCCTCAAAGCGATTGAGTCAATTGCCCAATCAGCGGCAGGAGACCTTCACTATTCGGCGGCTCTTTCGCTTTCAAAAGAGGATTTTGAATGGGTAAGAGATCGCTTGTCTTCACTGCTCGAGACATTGGCGACTCGAATTAAGGAATCTAAAGACGAGCAAATTGCGGCTCTGACTTTTGATTGGTTTCAACTCGGCGGCAAAATTTAGTAATGTGAAAATTTCGTCGTCTTTGTTTTGTACAACGGTATTGAGTCCGCTGAATAATTTAGGTTACTTAAGAGGTGTCGGCTCCGGCCGCAGAAAGAGGCAAACATGAAGATTATTCTCGCGCTCACGCTCTGCTCCGCCATTTACTCTCAGAAAGTTTTGGCACTAGACACATCGCCCACCACGCTCGCGCTCACCATGGATGGGATGAAGGCCGACCTCAAAACCATTGCTTCACAAGTGAACAATCCAGCAAAAAATGCTGAATCCGCTCGCTTGGCTACAGATTTTGTCATGTTGGTCCAGGAAGCTGAATCGTTTGTCCCGGATTCGGTCTCGAGCCTTCCAGCAAGCCAGCAGCCAGCGCGACTGGCTCTTTATAAGGAAATGTTGGATGCCGTTGCAAAAGACGGCTTGGACCTCGCGGCAGCTTTCCGCGCAAACCAGAACAAGGCAGCCGTCGATTTAATTCGGAAACTGGCGCAGATGAAAACCGACGGGCACAAGGAATTCAACTGATTCCGCTTAGAACGCTTGCGTGCCGCTGGTTTTTTCTGGCGGCTATTTTTAGCAGTTTAGCGCCTGCGGACGTCGATGGAAGCCTTCAGAAAGCGACGCTTTCTCGAAGCTGTCCTGCCAACGCTGAACTGTGGAAGATTGAAAGAGAAAAACTCAAACTGTCGCGCGATTTAATCGACATCATCGCGTTCGGGCAAAAGATTCAATCGTGTCAAAACTCGAAAACTCTTCTCGCTCACCGTCAACTCAAAAAATGCCTCGCCCCCATCGGGCACTTTAGCGATCTTATGATTGATCGCGATGATAGAGAGAGCCCGCTTTCACACTTGGTGCCGCAGCACTTGCGACGCGAGCTTTACTATCTTCCTCAGGTCTTTCAAAACCAGTCGTTTTGGCAGGACTTAAAAAAGAGTGAACAGCCTATCTGGAAGCTGCAGAAACTAGTTCCTCAAAGTATGACATTCAGGTACCGCAGTGCATTTCAACCTCAGAGCGACCTTTACCTCAGTGTTCTCCAGGAAAAAGGTTGGATACGATTTGTTCACTTCGACCGCGATCAGAATGTGAATGTACTCAGCGTGCCCGCGTCCGAAGCTCAGGAGTCTCTTCTCGCCACTCTTTCGATTGCCGAGCGACGTGCAGATGAAAAACTTGATACCGCGAATGGCCGGTGCTTTCGTTGTCATCAGGAGGCGGCAATCGCCATCGTTCCACGGCAAGCAGGTCTTTGGATGATGAAAGATCCTCCAGCTCAGGAACCGATCGCTTGGTTTAATTCGCATTTCATCAAACATCGTTCAACGGGTGCATCAGAACTCTTTAAAGATTTTCCAGCGGTCGGCTCTGGCCACGGCTTGGATTTTGACCAATTTCTGGCCAATTGCATGGGATCCACGTCCATCAAAAAATTGAGACTCTATCAGGAAGCCTCGCGCTGTGTGCTTTGCCACGATGACAAAAGTGTCACCACGCTCAGATTTCCGCTCGGGAATGGTGTCATTTTAGACGAAAATCAATTGAGTCTTGATCGTCTGATACATCAGGATCTCGGCATGGCGACTCGCTATTACGGAAGCTTTGCTCTCGGGCAATATTTCATCGAGTCAGGTCACATGCCGCTTGATATGAAAAACGCGATGTCGCAACAAGAACGGTCTGAACTTTTTCGCTGCCTGATGACCGATTATCTCGGCGGAATGTTTCCCGACGCGGCTCCGCGCTTTCGAATTAAGCAGGGCCTCTTGCGAGAGGCCCTTTTTAAAATTGCTTGCCAAGCAAATTAAGGATTCGGGCACTGCCCAAGCTCGGCGTGGTGCCGCATTAAGAGATGCTCGACTGAGCTGAGCTTATTTTGGTGAGCCTGGCAGAGCGCGGTGGTTCCGTCGTCAGCAGCGGCGTTGACATCGGCACCGCTCGCGAGAAGTAATTGCACGCGAGGAAGAATTTGCGCTTCGCTTGAGAGCCCGATCGTCCAAATAAGTGGAGTCGCGCCTTCTGAATTGCGGCCATTCACCGGCGCGCCCGCTTTCAGAATTCGCTTCATCAGAGAAAGGTTGGTGTCGTGCTCCTCTAAGTTTTGCACCAAGTGAAGAGCCATGCCATTGAGACTCGCATCACGATCACCGAGTCGAACCGACGCACGATTATCGAGAAGCAATTTGGCGGTGGCAAGCATGCCTCTGTAAAGTGCCGTGCGAAGTGCAACACCTTGCTCTGAGTCGATGTCGCCGCCTCGGTCGATCAATAATTGCGTCATCGCCATGGCATCCTGATCAGACAAGCTTTGGTATGTCATCAAGAGATAAGACGCTGCCTGATGTGATTCACGAGGGTCCGAGAAATTCCAAGTCTGGATGATGGCTTTCTTAAATTCGATCTTTTCTGAAGATGTGAAGGTGACTCCGAGAAGTGATTCTCCATTTGAGCCCTTATATTGATCAGCGCCTTGGGCCAGATAAATTTGCAGCATTTGCTGTTTCTGCTCAGCAGTGCCTGAAGTATCCACGACCGATCGCCAATTGACCGCTTCCGGAGCCGGAACCAAAACGAATCCCGCTTGGATAAATAACTGAAGCGCTGCAAATTTATAGCTCTTAATTGCTAGCGCAACGGTCGTGCCCTGGGGATATGAGTACCATGAATCACTGCAAGACTGGTGTTGCCCCCATCGGCCACCTCGGCAGCGATGCTCGTAGCGTCGAAGAACGTTATCAGAGAAAACCGGCGAAGCACCGGCGCGAATCAGTTGTTCAACGATCAGTTCGTTCACTTCAGGGTGGCTGAGAGCAAAGAAGGTCGCCGAATATGACCACGTCGTCGGCCGGCCATTTTGGTCGATCGAAGATCCTTGGCATTTTTGATCGGGTCCTCCTGATCTGAGACTTTCTAGAACACCTTGCGAAGAATTTGCTAAAATAGCCGAGCAAATATTTTGAGCTCCACTGGTCGCATCAGCGACCGGCTCCGATTTTGCAGTGCTTGCCAAGCCAACAAGACATGCGATCATGACTAAAGTCGTTTTCATGTACTACCCCTTTTTTGAGTTGACGTTTCCGCCATCCACAACTGACGTTTCCGCCATCCACAACTTAGGAGTGGAGCTTTGCTAGAGCAATTGCTAGTTGCAAAGAAGATCGGGTCAGAATTTAGCAATACAAAACACCAGGTAGCATGTCGGTTCAAACCTGAATGCTCGGATAACTTTAAGGGGCCTGCAGCCAGCACCAGTATTTTCGATCGCCCCTCGGGCCATCATCGGCTTCAAAGTGTGAGTTGCAACGTAGGTGAGCAGCTGAAAAAACCGCGTTACCCTGAGCGTCGGGCTGGCACGTCGTCAGCTGCGAAAGCGCGGTCACGATGATGGGAGTATCTGAATCAGCAGACAAGAACTGCTCTTCTTGGCCAGAAAACTGGCAAGAAAAATTCGAAAAATCTTCGGTTGGTGCAACTGGACAAGCTCCAGCTCTGGAGCATTTTGCGTCCCTGACCGAAAGCCCGGCCATTTCAAACCCAGGATTAACTTTGACGGCAAATTTCGGCGAGATCAAGAGCGCAAAGAGGTTTTGCGCATCTTCGCCCTCAACGGTCTTCTGCGCTTGGGCTGGAGATCTCTCCGATCCTACGGGATCATCCAATTTTTGCGTGGTAACGGCGCAGCCGCTGCATGCACTGATGATTAAAACACAAACAAATACCCTGATCTTTGAGCTCATAGCGAAACCTCCCTGGACATGAGAACAATGGCATTGCGCAAGACCAAAGTAAACGTCGTCTTTGGAGTGCGTTCGAAGTTTTGATTGCAACACCAGCTCGGCTCGACCAAAGAAGGCGCGCCGCTTCCTACTTAAGGTCTTCCGCCGTCGTGCCGATATGAGAAAGAGTGAGAAACAATCTTCGTCTACTTTTACGATTTGTTCTGACCGCCTCTCTTTGCCTGGTTTGGCAACCCAGCTCCTTTGGCACAGAAACCCGCAGCGGAGAAGGCGTAGCTGCTAGCAATTACACCGCGACTAACAACCTCGTTGGCCGCGCGTCGGCTTCTTGCGGTATTTTCATTGAAAACAAATATCTTCCCAAAACGCTCAAGGGTCGCACGATGTGCGGAGCCGCAGTATCAGAGATGGTTTCTTGCATGAGTAAGAAACTCCACCTTGGCGCAAAATGTGAGGCTAATTGCGGCGCCGGCAAAGATTTTGTAAGTGCAAGTTGCACCGCCAAGATGGCAAAGTGCGGCTACAAACGGGCCCACCCCGGCTCACCCGACTGCGCAAGGCCTGGCGCCGTCACAGCGTTTCTTCGCTCGCCGACACCGCGAGGAAGATTTTGGGGCCACGTTCAGTTTGGCTGTGGCGACCGCTTTTGTTCGTCTTACAAAACCCCCATCGAGAAATCATGGCCGCACGGCAAGACGCCCGATGTCTGCTACATTCTTGAATCGAAAGAAATTCAAAACACTGAATCTCAAATCGCCGAGGTCAAGCCCACGGAGCTTCCGCGTTTCGATTTTGGCGGCCATCCGCTTCCAACCAATCACAGTTGCCGAAACTGCTCGAAGCTTGCTGAGCTCATTCAAAGGTACGAGAAAGCTGATACCGATGAAAAGATGGAGATTGCACTTGAAGTTGCCGAGGTGATCCGAAAGACAGCCGCGGATGTCGATCAGCGTTCACCCGAGGCTCAGCGCCTCGAGGTCAAGGCTGCTATGATTGCATCGCTTGCGGTCTCGGATGGCGACTTCGATGCGGCGACCACTTACCGCTTGATGGGCGTGTGCGCAAAAAATCCGGATAGTTTTAACGATGTTTTTGAAGACTTTGAACCCATCGAGCAAGCCGGAATCGCAGAAAAAATGAAGACCTACCAAAAATATAACAAAATGGGTCTTGGCTGCAAAATCCCCGAGGCGGGTGAGAACTAGCAGGCTGTTGAAAAGTGAACCTCCTCGGGGCAAGCCCCGAGGCTTCACCGGCGCCGCGGCTTAGCTTTTTCGTCCGGAAAAAGCACGCCTTGCGCAGGC
>JAYTRM010000187.1:0-4891 GCA_043746165.1 Bdellovibrionales bacterium
AAGCGGCTTTACGACCTACTTGGTCGGCGGATGCGTGCGCGATCTGCTTTTGAATATCCATCCCAAAGATTTCGACATCGCCACCGCCGCTGTTCCCCAGCAAGTCAAACGTGTCATTTACATGTCTTTCATTATCGGCAAGCGTTTCCGCTTAGTTCTGGTAAAACGTGAAGACCAGCAATTTGAAGTTGCAACTTTTCGCCGCGAGGTTACGCCTGAGGACATGGCTGATCCGAATTCTCCGACGGGCGACAATATTTTCGGCACGCCGGAGGAAGACGCGCAAAGACGCGATTTTACCGTCAATGGACTTTTCTACGACCCGATCAACGATCAGCTGATTGATCACGTCGGCGGAATTCCCGATATTGAAGCGCGAATTTTGCGCATGATCGGTGATCCCAACGTTCGCCTCAGCGAAGATCCGATTCGAATTCTTCGCGGCCTAAGGCTCTCCCATAAACTGCACTTAACGATTGAACCAAGCCTTCGCCAGGCGATGTGCACCCACGCCGGCGATCTCGCCAAATCAGTTCTCCCCCGGCGGCGCGAAGAAATTCTAAAAATTCTCCGCCTCGAGGCGCCCGATCTCGCTTTACTTGAATGCTTTGATCTCGGAATTCTTAAACACGTCACGCCGACACTCGATGATTTCTTTCAGGATCCGATTAGGCGCGAACTTTTCCTTAGCTATCTAAATTCGTTTCAAGATGTCGTCGACAATCAGGCCGATACGGTCCAGCTTTTTGGATGGCTGGTATTTGCACTTTTGCGAGCGGCGCAAGATTGCGGCGGTGAAAATTCTGAGCATCTCTCAATCGAGAGCGAAGTGATGAGTCACTTTATGGCTTTAGAACTTGGCATGTACAAGTTTGAGCAAGCAAACCTTGTCGACGCGATTTCGATCATTCCGAGCCTAAAAAAATCAGAAGATTTTCGTCGTCGCGGCGAACGACGCCAACTGAGTTTAATGAAGAATGAAGGCTTTCGCCTTGCCTTTCGCCTTGCATTAGCCGATTTTGAAATTTCGGCGCCTGAGGCGACATTCTGGCACGAAACCTACGAAAAGCTTGCCGGACAACTTCATAACTTAGAAGCCGAAGCCAAAGCTAAAAGGCGCCGCAGGCCCAGGCGCCGTCGCCCTGGAGATCGAGCCGGCAATAGCCCTCCCGGCGGAGCGAAAAGTCACGCGGCAGACGGCGATTCGGAGGACGATTCTGGCGAGGACTCCGATGACCGTTCTGGCGACGGCTCTGGTGACGGTTCTGGTGACGGTTCTGGCGACCGGTCTGTAGACGACGTCGACAATTCGCATGACGCCTCCTCGGCCGAGTCTCTTTCTGATACGAGCTCGTAGAGTTCGCACTTCGATTGCGTCTCAAATCGAGAATCCTGAGGACTTCCTTACGATTTCTAGTGCCGAAATCTCAGGTTTTCCGATAAGAGAGATGAATTGACGACTTGTTCCTGATAACGTGTTAACAGGAACAGCTGATTTCAGCCGATAGGTTGACGGTGTCAGTAAAAGTCAGTCGTAATCCTCAGCCAAGAGGCTGACAGTTAAACTACTCAGCCAATAAGCTGAGTGCTCAGGAGCGCAGTCATGGGTAGCTTTTCAGTTGTACATCTGATCCTTGTTCTTGTGATCGTGTTGGTGTTTTTTGGTCCGTCGCGTCTGCCAAGCCTGGGCAAATCCCTCGGCGAAGCGATTCGCGGATTTAAAAAGGGCCTCGACGGCGACGAAATCGACGTGACAGGCCAAAGGCGCGAATCACTTCCTCCGCCGACCGCTGCCGCACCTGCGGCAACCGCGCAAGCTCCCGTCAAAGAAAAGACCGGCGGAGAATCCTAACTGATCTGGCTTTTTCGTCTTTTGCCTGACGGCGTGATCAACCGGCGTGCCTTCGCGCAAGTTAAATGACTCGAAGTCGTTTTCTGCCACGGATTGAACAACTCTCCTATCTCTTAAAACCTGGTCTCTTACTATTATTCTTATTGTGTGCTACGGGGAGAAAATTGACAATCACTAGATATTTCAGTATCATAGGGGTAACGGATTGGAGTCTTTATGGCTGAGTATCCCACCTTGGAAAAAATCTTAGGAAGGGAAATAGTGCAAGGCATGTCTCGCGGTAGGATTATCGTTGATGAAAACCTTTCTGGCATTATTCCTTTTCTCAAAGACAAAAACATTCGAGTGGATACTCCAGACAACGGTCAGAAAGATCCAAGCATTATTCGTCAAAAACTTATCGGAAACAGAATTTTTGTTACGAACAATTCAAAAGATTTTAAACCCTTTGCAGCAGAGACGGAAACTTGGATTATAGCTACGGAAAATGTTAGACCAAAACTGACTGACCAAGATTTAGCCGAGTTGATTTCAAATATTCTCAGAGATATGAAACTCTTTTCTAAAAACGTCACTGGTGGGTTGTTCATTTCTTTACAGCAAAATGCGCCACCCGTAGTTGAGTTGATCGAAGATTAACCCATCAACTCGTACCCATAGTTGAACGCGATATACAAATCCAATTGAGCCTGAAGTCTAGCAATGCTCTTAGTTGCACCCCAGTTACCGGCTATAGGCTCGGCACGCTCAGACTTATAAGCCTGATGAAGTGCCTTCGGTATTTCCCTTGCAAGTACAAGTAGAAGTAGACATCAGCGCGTGGGCCGCCTTAGCAATCGAAGCCGCATCAAGCCCGTGCTTTTTATAAAGATCCAGGGCCGAGTAAGCGCTCTGACCGAAGTGATCCCCCACAGCCAGCGACTTGATTCTGTGGCTGATGCTGTTCATTGCCAGGTTATGACAAAGGATGCTGCCCATTCCGCAGGTCAGGCGATGCTCTTCGACCGTCACCAAGCGTCCCGCAGTTTTTTTCAGCTGTGTTTGAATTGTCTCTAAGTCGGGTTTACTCACTGCCGAGGCGTGAACGACAATTGCGCCAATGCCGTCTTTTTGCAAAATGTCCGCAGCCTTTATGGCCTCAGGCACGAGCGAGCCGCCGGCGACGATTGTTACAGCATTTGGGCACTCTGCACTCGTGTCGAAGACGACTTGATCGCGACCGAGAGCGTAGCTCTGGCTTGCTTCGGTGAGCCGGCGCGGAAAGTTTTCACGACCTAGAAAGAAAATTCTCGTCGGGGGAACACGTCCTGCCTGACGATCGCTGGCAAAATTTTCGAGCGCTTCGGTAATGAGCGCTTCGGCTTCGCTGCTCGTCGAGAGAGAGTAAACTTCAACGTGAGGAATCGCGGAGACCTGCGCGTAAAAACTCAGCGCCTGGTGAGACGCACCGTCAGCCGCATCCTGAAATCCAGTGTGGGAAAAAATTCCGACGACAGGTCCTTGTGAAAGAGACGCCATCATGATCGGCAGAGCACCTTTGGTCACTCCAAACTGGGCGAAGGTATCAACGATCGGAATGTAGCCACTGAGCGAGAGCCCGACCGCCGTTGAAATCATGTTCGATTCGGCGACACCAACGTCGATGGCACTCTCGGGATAAGCCTTGTGGAAATCAGCGACGCCCGTCGAACCCTGCAAATCGGCCGACACTGAAACTACCGGAAGTCCGCGCCCTCGGCATTTGATTAATGCTGCAGCTACACCGTTTTGAATTTTTTCATTCGGAGTTTTCGCAAGCCAAGCAGCACCTTTTGCGAGTTGCACTTCGGGCTTCGGAGCTGAAGCTTTGCGAAGCTCCCATGCAACCAATTCATCGGCCCAGGCAAGAAATTCAGGCGGTACCGCCGCCGAGTCATAAATTTCGGTCAGGAATGCTTTTAGCTCGTCGGCTTTTTTCAACGGAAAACCGTGCGCGCCCGAACTCGAAATTTCAGCTTTCTTGTTGCCCTTGCCCTTAACCGTACGAGCGTGGATCACCACGGGTTGAGTCGGATCTTGACGAACTTGATTGAGCGCTTCTTCGAGCGTGGAGACGCACGCTTGCAGGTGGTTGCCGTCGGCCAGGTGAATCACTCTCCAGCCGAGAGCTTCCAGCGCCTGAAAGGTCGGCTCCATCGAAAACGCGTCGGTCTCAATACGGCCCGAGAGTTTGGTGCGGTTATCGCTGACCAGCAGGATAAATGGAGCAAGTTTACCTCGCTTGGCGAGCCCGGCGATTGCGGCCATCGATTCGCGCGCTTCGCCCTCCATCGCTCCGCCGTCGGAAAGTGCGCAGATGGTCACGCGCTTGTCTGTCGATTGGGCGCCAGACTGGCCGCCAGATTGGCCGCCAGATTTTGATCCACCCAACATTGCGTCGGCGATGGCTAAGCCCTGAGCTTGCGATATGCCCGAGCCGAGCGGACCGTTCGAGACGAGCACGCCTTGGCGAAACAAATGCGCCTCACCGTGACCGGTCAGGAAGCTGTCGATCGAGCGAAATTTCTTGAGCGCATCGAGATTGAGGTCGGCAAAGCCGTAGTTGGCTTTAATTGCGTAGAGCCCATTTTCGCAGTGGCCCGCATCGTTGACGAAGTGAAAAGCTTGATGCCAGGGACGCTTGGTCTTGAGCGACCAATAGTACATTAAGCCGTGCGCAGCCGACATCAATTCGGCAAAAGCAGCGGGACCGCCAAAGTGGCTCGCGGCGCCGCCGTGAAGCGCATTCATATCCATCAGTGCGACCATTGCTCTTGTCGCGCGCGGATCGGCAACTGCGAGTGCCTCGCCCGAGTTGAGTTGCACCGTCGCAGCAAAGCGCGGACGCCCCGCCGGCGTCGGAGCCAGGTGACTTGCAATCGTCAGAGGTTGAAGCGGACTCTGAGGAACACTCGGCATGACACTATCTGAGCTTGGGCCCGACATTTTGGCGTCTCCTTATCGAGACAATTTCATGCCCCGAGTTGAACTTTGCGTCAACATATTCTCCTTTTGACAACG
>JAYTRM010000188.1:0-25154 GCA_043746165.1 Bdellovibrionales bacterium
CCGAGTTGGCCCACCATATGGCATTCGATGCAACCTGTCGCAAACTCTACAAGTTCATTTCTCCGCCATTTTGACCCACTATTTATTCAGACGAACCAAGATTTTAAAGAAGGTGGCCAAGAGGGTTGGCTGGTCTCGAGTGATCTGATTTATAAATATCTCTATAATTTGCTAGAAAACTCTTCGGCTATTAACGCAAACGGACAGCCGCAATACTACAACAATAACGGCTTCGGAAAAGTCTACGGTCTTGAGTTGATGGCAAAATACCAAAGCAAGACTTGGCGCGGTTGGCTGGCCTACACGTTATCGAAGAGTACACGCACCTATCCGCCTTCGGGCGAGCAACTCTTTCAATATGATCAGACTCAGAATATGACCCTCGTTGCGGAGCGAGAATTTGGCGTCAACTGCAAATTTTCTGGGCGGGCGAGATACACGACAGGTGACCCATACACCCCTTACAATGGCGGCAATTTCGATGTCGATAGCGATGTTTACATTCCGTTTAGTGCGCTTGCTTATTCGAGCCGCATGGATCCATTTTATGAACTCGACGTTCGCTTTGATAAAAAATGGATCTACGATACTTGGGTGCTCACGGCTTACCTCGATATTGAAAACGTCACAAACCATAAGAACGTGCAGTCGGTTATATAGTCCTACAATTTTCAGCAGCAGACAAATTTAAATGGTTTACCTATTCTCCCTACCTTCGGCGTGAAAGGGGAGTTCTGATGGTGAAATTCAATCAGTTGCGCCGTTTGATTGTCTTGGCCCTTTCGACGAGCGCACTACTTTTTTGTGCAGCTTGCGCGGATAACAATTTTCCAAAGTACATCCAGCTTGGTGATTTGCGAATACTGACACTCAAAGCAAACCAATCTGAGGTTAATCCCGGTACTTCGGGAATCACCATTCAACCCGTGGTCAGCGATATCACGGCAGGTGGGCGCACGCTGAACGTCACGATCCAAACTTGTGCTGACCCTGGTATTTCGTTAGGAGCTGCGCCGGCTTGCCTAGTCGTCGATTCAAATCAAACTTCATCTTTTTCGACCTCGACTTTGAGTTCAAATGGCACGTTCACGGGTTCAGCACCAACTTTTACTGTCAATGTTCCCTCGAGCCCCAGCAATTATGCATCGGCAAATGCGAATTCTCAATACAACGGAGTTCCCTATTTGGTTTTTTACACGCTTACATCCACAGATGGAACTTCGGTGACAGCGTTCAAGCGTATCATCGTATCGTCACCCGCGAAGTCTAGTAAGAATCAGAATCCGGTCATCAGCTCCCTCACCGCCAACGGAGCACCGCTTACAGCAGTTAATACCTTTACGAGCGTGCTGCAGAATTTGTCGATCGCGTTTTCAGTTTCGCCTGAAATCTATAATTATATGAATCCAGATGCGAGCATCGCCTCCCAGGCAGAGATCTATACGACATCCTGGTTTTATTCCGACGGTTCGGACGAATTCACCAGGACAACCAATACCGACCCGAACCAATGGACGCCTCCAGCGGCTCATCCAACAGGCCGAGCATCGGTACTGGTCGTCATTACGCGTGATAGTCGCGATGGCGAAGACTTTCAGAAATACGAGTTCAATTGACGTCTGGATCGTCGAGCTGAATGTTACCGTCGCCAGGTGCCGCCTTTTGCGCCAAAGTTTTTGCGATTTTGCTGATCCACTTGCGATACGGTCGCACGTCGGTGTGGATCGACTCCTCATCGCAGGACTCTCGAGTCACTGAGCTCGCAATACCCCACTGAATGAACGCTTTGGCATTGCGAATAAACGCCGGTCCACCAGAGTCTCCAAAGCAAACTCCACGAGCCCGGCCGTCAGTTAACACCTGGCTCGGCGAAAGTATTGCATTCACCTTACTTTCGGTGGACCGCAGTGTTCCTGCGCCTTTTTTTTCAAGACCACTCGTCACTCCGTAGCCGACGAGAAGAACGGGTGTCCCGGTTTTGAGTTCTATCTTTTGATCGGCAAGAGCAACAGGCGCTGCGTCCGCGGGCAGTCCGCCGGGAAAGTGAATCAATGCAAGGTCACCTTCGCCAGGCGTTTCGGATTTATGCCACTTAGGATGCTGGGCAAAAGAGTCTGCGTGACGAACGCGCTCGATTGAAATTTCGGGAGCGGCTTTAGCACTTTCACCCGGGAGCTGTTTGGCAAAAACGATCAAGAGTTCTTCTGGATCATGATCCACGCAGTGAGCCGCAGTCAGAATTGTCGACTCGTTGTAGATCGTTCCGGTGCAGAGGGCTTGCCCCTCGTTTTGCCGTGAAACGAGAGCTACGACTGAACGGGCGGCGCGGTCCCTCTCAGTCACTTTTCGTCCGCCGACGATGCCGTCATCGCTTTGATTTTGCGGGGGATCGGAAGAGGCGGAAGCTGAGTCATCAGAATTTGACCCTCGCCCGCAAGCGGCGAGAAGCAAAATCGCGATGGCTGATGAAATGACGGTTTTTTGACTGAAAGACCGGGTAAGACTTGCGTGCATAGTAAGATTGCCCCCATGTGCAGTTTGGCGATTTTTGCAAATCGACGTGATGCCATGGGGGCTCTGCAATTTTTGCGGAAGCCTGAGAACTCAAAATTCGCCATCCCGAGCAATCGACGGCCGATATTCGGGCGACGTTATAAGGAAGACCTGAAGGAGTCGCAGAGAAGTCGCAGAGAAGCGGACTTAGTCGCTCGAAACCGTTCCCGACTCTTTCAAATCCGCGAAGTAAAGATCACTGGCACGAACCCAATGACGACCAGAAAAATCACCAGCTGTCGAGACTGAAGACTTTGACACTGTCGATGAAGACGGGGAGATTTGAATCAGATCTCCGAGCTTGTCATCGTGGCTTACATCAAAAACCACAATCTTGCTTCCCGAGCTGAGACTCAGAGAATTTTTGACCTTAGCATCTCGAATCACCTCGCAGTGCAAATCCAAGGGATGGGATTTTTCGCTTTGGCAACTCAGCAATTGCAAGGTGCTCTGAGTCCCGACCCGAAAAGTCTGGTGAGATTTTTTGACCTCCGAGGCAGGCGCTCTTTGCGCCGACTCCGTCGTTAGGTCCGTCCCTAAGAATGTCGTTAAAAACGTCGCTTGAGAGATCACGCCGCTCAAGACTGTGAGACTCAAAAGTGAAGACAGTATGAGCAACATTTGCATTCGGTCATGCTCCCGCCCGATCCAATCGAGCACGTTAATTTGCGCCGTGTACTTTTTGCGCACGGCTCTTTTCCTAGAGGTTAGAAGGTCACCGGCCCAGCGAAACTGCGAAAGCCAGAGGTCTTCTCTGAAACCTCTAAGATCCCTAAAGCGATAGCAACCTATGGACCAAGCTAGAAAACGCGCTCCACGAACTTGGAGAAATTTTCGAGAGAAAAATTTCATGGCTACTGACGCATTGCGGTCCTTTGCTAAGAAGTCATTATGAGATCTATTTCTTGCGTGACATGTCGCCCTGATGCGTTACTCTTGCACTGATTGTAAAAATAACATCGTCTGTAAGTTCGCAGGCGACTGCGCTTGTCCTGGCTAACGGGGGCGGCGACCAAGAATCACATCCAAGACTTCATGGGAGACTTCATGAAAGCATCGCAGTTCGTTGTTCGGAGCGGAACCCTTCTGTCAGCTGTTGCAGTCACGGCACTCATTGCATGTGACAAACCGGCAAGTGTAAAAACTGACCAGGAAAAAGCCAGCTATGCCATCGGTTTGCAAATCGGTACGAGTTTGAAAAAACAAAATGCCGACGTGGTCATGAACTCTTTAGTTGCAGGCCTCAATGACGGTCTCGGCGGTAAAGAGCCAAAGCTGAAGCAAGACGAGCTGCAAGCGGCGATGCAGAAGATGCAAGAGACTATGATGAAGAAAGCGCAAGAAGCTGGCGAAAAAAACCAGAAAGAAGGCGCAGCTTGGTTAGATAAGAACAAACAAAAGCCGACCGTGAAAACGACCGCAAGCGGCTTGCAGTACGAAGTGATCAAAGAAGGTGAAGGCGCGTCTCCATCAGACACCGACGTTGTGAAAGTTCATTACACGGGCACGCTCACCAGCGGCGAAAAATTTGATAGCTCGCGCGATCGTGGTGAACCGGCTGAATTTCCGGTTAAAGGCGTCATCCCCGGCTGGACTGAAGCACTCAAATTGATGAAGCCAGGAGCGCAGTACAAGCTGGCCATCCCAGCCAATCTCGCTTACGGTTCGCAAGGTCGCCCTGGTATTCCGGCAAACTCCGTTTTGCTGTTTGATGTTGAATTGATCGAAGTGAAGCCCGCTCCGGCTCCGCCAGCAGCTCCTCCGGGTTCGCCAGCAGCTGCGCCCGCAAAAGGAAAAAATCCGCACAAACATTGATTTTTGTTGGATCAACGGTTCAAAACAATTGGCAACAATTGGCAACAATTGGCAAAAAGCGGTCACGATCTCGTGGCCGTTTTTTTTTCAAAACCCGATACTGTGTATTGGGTCAGGGGTTTGACCGCGAGGGAAACGACCTGTCTACGATTTTGACAACTGCCTGACCGACTTCAGCCCGCAGGCTGACTCCATCGAACCCATGAAATCTCATCTTGAAACGGTCGGCTCAGGAGCGCTGGGTTGCTTTTGGACTGGCGTGAACCGCCACCTTGCTGGTCATGGAGTTGCACTCATGAGGGTAGTAACCATCAGGAGGTAAGTTCGATGGAAATTCGGGCCACCACACAGAATTCAAAATTTATCGGACTGATGCTGGCGCTTGGATGCGCACTTTCGCTCGCGAACACGGGTTGCTCGACTCCGGATGTTCCCTACAGTAATCCGAATCCACCTGAGGTGGCATGGGACGCTTACCAGAGCTGTGTTCAAGCTCTGCCCCCGACGGCGAACCTCTCAGCTTGCAACTACGTCGGCACAAGTAGCGCGCAGACGGCCAATGACTATACTGGCCTGAATGAATACGTCAACAGCAACGGTCAGATCGTCACCGGCTACCATCAAAGTTCTTTTTCTTCGACTTCACCTGGTCCAAAGGTTTCGGTTAAGACGCAGTTGGCTGCAAGTTATAAGACTTATTTGACCCAGGTTGACTCAGCTTCGCTTAAAGAGATGACTCGGCAGTGGAACAAGCTCGCGGCGGGCGCAGTTCACGGAAATTGATCCAGAGTACGAGAAGCGGTAGGCTCATCTGCGATGAGCCACTTCAACGACAATCGAATCCGAATTATTGAGTTCAACGTCGAAAATCTTTTTATTCGACTCGATCATTACGATGGCCGCGACCTTGACTCTTTCACCGAACGTGAATGGCAGAAGTTATCGGCTTCGACAGTGCCAAACAAACCGCTTGCGTCTCTCAAAGCTTTGGCCGCAGCGATTCTCGATATGAATCCTGACATCGCGATGCTCGTGGAGGTCGGTGGAACAGAAAGCCTAAGTCACTTCAATCAGCTTTTTCTCGGTGGAAAATACGAAGGACATTTGCTTGAAGGAAATTCCAATCGCGGCATCGATCTCGGATATTTAGTTAAGAAAAGCCTGCCGTATCGCTATGACCTCAATTCATACCGCGATCGCTCTCTCGATTTTCTTTATCCGCACGAACGGCAATCCAAGGAGTCTGGCTACGGGCATTTGCGATCGGCCCGCTTTGAGAGTCATAAGTTTTCGCGCGACGTTCTTGAGCTCAGAGTTTATGAGGAATTGGCAGCAGACGAAAGTGATCCGGCTTTTATTTTACTCCTCGTCCATTTGAAGTCGCCGCTCGATCGCAATCGAATTGATCCCGGAGGGCGTGACCGTCGCAGGGCGGAGCTCGAAAAACTCATTCAAATATATCAGGAAATCCAGTTTCAATTTCCGCAGGCATCTGTGCTTTTGGCTGGCGACTTTAATGGTGCTGCGGGACTTCCGCAGCCGGATGTCGAGTTCGAAGCGCTCTATAGGCTAACGACCCTTCGCGATTGCCTCGAAGTGGCGGGCGTTGCCATTGACGAGCGCTTTACGTATCAACAGATTTACAGAGACCGCATTCCGCAGAACCGACAAATTGATTTTATTTTTATTCCTGAGTCCATCTTTTCGCGCGTCAATCCGCAGGAGACCTGGAGTTATCGTTTTAAGGATCAGAATCAAAGAACAATATTGATTCCACGAACGTTCAATGAAAAAAAGCAACTTCCTTCCGATCATTTTCCAGTCGTTCTTACCCTGAACCCTAAGGTTTAGACCGCTTCGAAGTGGCAGTCCAGATAGTCGTCGATTCGGCTGTAGCCGAGGGATTGATAAAGGCGCACCGCCGCCGTGTTTTCCGGTTCGACAAAGAGAAAGCAAGACCGGCGACTCGCTTGGGTGAGCAAGCGGTATGTGACGGCCCGGACTAGATTTTTACCGTAGCCGCGATTGCGGGCCTGGGGATCGGTGTAGACCGTATGGACGCGGGCCCAGTTTGGGGTCACTCCGCCGTAAAACGCCATGGCGACGGGAACCCGATCTTCCCAGATAAATAATTGGCGATTGGTAATCGTTTGGCGCACGGAATCCTTAGTTTCTTGCTCGGATTCTTCAATTCGATTTTCACTGACGAACTGCCGTGACCAATTTAGGATCCAGTTCGAATCGCGTTTGACGGCCAATCGGCAAATGCCCGGAGCCGAAGACGACGAAGACGACGAGGCTTGGGCATGAAGGCCGTGGCTTTCGCTTAAGCCCAACCCCAGTTGTCGACTCACGCGACCCTTGGTGCCAAATGATTGGCAAAAACTTTCAGCCGCAAACGCTCGCGCAAAAATGCCATCGATTGTGCCGAGGTGTTTTTTTATCTGCTCGCCGAGGGCGCTCGCAGCCACCTGATCTTGAGCGGCAAAAAGAAGTCGTTTTCCTGATACGTTGAGGGCCACAGTGGTGATGCGGCCGGCGGATTCACCGGCATAATAGCTGATTTTAGCCTTACGCCCTCCGGGATTGCGGGCCAGTGTTATCAGTGAACCTAAGAGAAGGTTATTGGCACCTTCATCTTCCATCAGAAAATCGCGGCAGCGTTGGTGCAGCGCCTGCGCGCTTGAGTATTCGATGAGTTCCATTCGATCGGCTCCGTCTGGACAGGATGGGCGGGGTTGTGCATGATTGTCAAATCTAGACGAAAATCAAAAGGCTCCTGGAGGATACTTTGAAGAAAACGCGAATTGGCCTACTTACAGGTGGTGGAGATGCGCCAGGTCTCAACGGAGTGATCGAGTCGACGGTCAGGGCTTTACGACTCCAAAACATTGAAGTGATTGGAATCCGCGATGGCTTTGAGGGAATCTTCAACCGGCAGACGATTGAGCTCACGGAAACTAACGTCATCGGTGCCCATTCTCATGCGGGAACGCTGATCGGCACCTCGAACAAGTCTTCGACTGCGGGTCGTGTTGAAGAATTTTTGAGTTGTTACAAAAGCCTCAACCTCGACGGTCTTGTCGCTTGCGGCGGCGACGGAACTTTCGCATCGCTTGAGCGCGTGAGTCACGCCATTCCTATGATCGGCGTTCCTAAGACGATCGACAATGATTTGAGCGGAACAGAAGTAACCTTTGGCTACGATACCGCGTGTGCTGTCGTTTCTGAGTCGGTCGATGCCCTGCGCGCCACAGCTGATGCCCATCGCCGCATCATTGTTGTTGAAACCATGGGCCGAGAGTCGGGATGGATCGCGCTCGGTGGAGGTCTTGCCAGTTACGCCGACGCAATTTTGATTCCCGAGCGTCCCTTTTCACGCACCAAGCTGGTAGAGCGAGTGAATCAGCTGAAGGTTGCGGGAAGACGAGGAATGATGGTCGTTGCCTCGGAAGGCGCCATGGCCGAAGGAGAGTCAGCCAAGGTCGCCTTCAGCGTTGAAGGTAGCCCGGTCGCGGAACGTCTCGGAGGCTTTGCCGAGCAGTTCGCGCGCTGGATTGAAAAACAGACCGCCTGGGAGGCAAGGCACGTTGTACTCGGCCACTTGCAGCGCTCACGACCGCCGACGACCACCGATCGTTTCCTAACGCTCGCGATGGGAATGGAAGTCGCAGAGATGGTAGCTGGCAGTGATTGGGGAAAAGCGGTGGTCTATCGCAAGGGCATGGTGACCCGCGCCCCGATCACCGATATTATGCAACCGCCGCGTCTTGTATCGCGCGATCATCGTTGGGTGAAGTGGGCTGAAAAAATGGGCGTGTTTATCTAAATATGATTTTTTTATTCGACTAACGAGCTAAGCGAATTGGCGAGTCCGCGGAGATGATCGGCATCAGAGCCTTTGTCTGAAATGCAGGAGACCACAGTTTTGACGATCTTGCCTCCGACCAGGGCATCTAGGCGAATGTTGGACTGCTGGCATCTTGAAACGTTGAGAGTCGTGGGTTTGAGCTCTTGAATAAATCCTTGGAGTTTAAGAAAAATTTCGGCCGAGAGACTAAACGATCCTTGGCTTTGGCGGCTATTGGCATACAACATATCAAAGTGATCATCTCGTTTGACCACCCAATAGGCGACGCTCACAACGGCCGGTTTAGCCGTTGCCTGGGTCTCTTTTTTGTAAACAACTTTAAGTACAAATCCTTCGCTCACGTCGTGAGGGAATCCGGCGGAATTTTTTGCGCTATTTTCAGAAGCTGGCCCACGCTGGGACCGTGATCCCCCGGAGATGAAATCAAAGTTGGGCTCATCTGGGGCTGGGGCCGGTCGATCGCTGAGATCGAGCTTTGAGTCGTCATGGGGCCACTGCTCGCGGACTGAATTCGAGACCGTAACGGGCTCCCTGTGCGGCAGGCCCTTGGTCGGGAACAGCAGGAGCAGAAAGAGCACTAAAAAGGCGAAACGAGCTTGAGATAAGCGAGAAGAAATCATGAACTCATCATCGCCCGATTCGAAAAAAATGTCTCCGGGCCGATGGACCGGGACTGTTTGCAAATTTCTTGCAAACACAAAAACTACCGCGAGGCGAAAGTCGAGTCTCGTTTACTGGCAAAGCCCAAGCGAATTTGCAGAGTGAAGCCGGCTTCTACGAGCGCGCGCTTGAGTTTTCCCGTGCACGCGTAAGTTGAAAGCACCGCATGTTCGGAGGCCGACTTTGCTAGAAAATCTCGCAAGAAATCTTCGCTCCAAAGTTCGGGTGAGCTCTTTGAGCTGAAGGCATCAAAACAAATGCAAGAAAATTTGTGATCAAATACTGTCTTTGAAGTTAGAGCTGCGCGAACTTGCCAGCGTCCTGATTCTTGCATTCGAAGGAGCAACCCTCGAATCGATTCTGCTGAAACGCCCGTCTCGCGCGCGGTAAGCTCGAGAATTTGTGCGTAACTTGTCGCGAAGCCCAAAGGCACATCTGAAGGCACTTCTGGTGGCACTTTTGGCCGCACGCCATTGCTTCCCTGGAGCCAGCCTACAAACCAGCTACGCAACTCTTTGAGAATCTCAAAACTTTCGATTCGCAATTCGTTTTCACGACCAGCCTTCAATGCCAATCCAGCGGCAAGGAGTTCGACGTAGCCAAGGCCCAAGCCCATCGAAAGGACCGCAAGCGGCGAAGGAAGCTTCATGGCGTGATCGATGGCCGTGCCGTAGATGTAGACGGTCTCTGAAAAGGCGCCCTTGAGGCTGTGCATGGCCTCACCTGAAGATGTCGTGTCAAGAGCACCGCCGAGCGCAGGCCCACGTTCCAGGATCCGGACGCTGGGACTACCGTCGGCGGTGGTGATGAAAGAGTAGAGTTGGGAAGATTCTGTCATCGGGACCTTCACTTTTTAACACGGATTGACAAAAGGTGGCGACATGCTGCACTTTCAGGCGCGTGAACGTCAAGAGCCCGTGGGCCAATGTGCCATATTTTCCAATCAGCCAAGTCTACCGACGGCGCTTTGGCACCAAAGTGGTCAAAATCCCGATATCGATCGCCGATAATTGCCCGAACCGAGCGGGATTGAAGGGCATGCAAACCTGCATCTTCTGTGACGAGCACGGTTCGTTTGCGTACCCCGAAAGCCAAGGCTTGGCGGTGCGAGAGCAGATCATTAAGCACCGGCAAAAAATCACTGAGCGCTTCAATGCCACTCGCTTTCTTGTTTATTTTCAAGCTTATACGACCACGTTCACCCAGCTTGGCCGCTTGCAGGAAGCGATAGAGGCCGCGCTCGAATTTGACGACGTTGTCGGGCTCGTCTTTGGCACGCGTCCTGATACCGTCTCAGAGGCCGTGCTGCGAACCTGGCGCGATCTCAAAGAGCGAACAGATGTCAGCGTCGAACTCGGCGTCCAGAGCTTCGATGACGAGCAGCTGCGCTGGATGCGTCGCGGGCACACCGCCGCAGCCGCCATCAAAGGGATCGAGCGGGTCGCGGCCAGTGGTATCGACACCGGCGTGCATTTGATATTTGGTTGGCCGACTGAAAATGATAAACAGATTATTGAGACAGCGGTGCTGTGCAATCAATTGCCGATTACTAACGTCAAACTTCACAACCTCCACGTTTTGAAAAAAACTCCGCTCGAGACGCTCTACAATGAAGGAAAATTTCAGCCTCCCGATCTCGAAGCTTACGCCCATCGAGTTGGACTTTTTCTTGAACATTTACGTCCCGAGATTGCGGTCCACCGACTCGCAGCTCTTTCTTCAAGGTGGGATGAGCTGATCGCGCCCGATTGGACTCGTCACAAGATGAAGAGCTATCAGGGTATTCTCGATCATTTGAATCGAAATGAGAGTTTCCAGTCAAAACGCTTCACCGTACCCCTTTGAGACGCTAATTTCGCTCTGAACCTCGACTCTGGGCTTAGGCACCGGTTCAATATTTCCGATAAAAGTCTGTGGGTAACCTGATCAAAGGCGCATGCGCCAGCCATGACCTTGCGGATTTTACATGAAGGTGACGGCGTTTTTGCTTGCGCTGCTGGTCATCTTTTTCACTGGCGTTTCCGGTTTCCGATCTTTGCAAAAGACTACGGTGTTTCCGATCTGGTGGGCTCTTTACCGAGCGCATTTTCCGGTGGATCGCGAAAAAATAAGCGGAAATTTCGAGCAAGGATTTAAGATCGATTCGCTGCGCGAAGAAAGCGATGATCTTGAAGTAAGACTTGAGGGAATTGAGCTGCAGTTTTCTGCCAAGGACTTTTCAGAACTTGAATTTCTCTCGATTGCCCAAGTTTCGATTCAGGTAAAAGATGGTTCGAGTTTAAGCCTTCGCTCCCTCTCTGCGATTAAGTCGACCGACATCGTGAAATGCTTTCCGAAGCTCACTTCAAATTTAAAAATAGCGAATCTTGAAATTGCAAAAGTCGACATCGCGAATGCTGGCGGCGAGAAGGCAAATGTCATCGATCGAATTTCTATACAGAACCTGCGCCTCGATCATGTGCAAAATTCTTTCACCGCAAAGCGAGTCTGGTTTTCGAGTTCGCTGGTAATCGGTGACTTTCATGACCTTGAAATGGAAGAGCGGGAGCTCAGTTTTAATTCAGAGAGTTTTTTGCAGATTAATCCGCAGGTCGATCCAGAGTTCTTGAAAAACCCGGTCGACCTTCGATTTCTCGGCGTGATGGACGGAGGTTCACCGAGCAAAATGACCGTGACTGCATTCTCCACCCGCTTAACCATCAACTTTCGAGGTGACAATTGGCGCGTCACACTCAGCGACTTTTCTCCGGATCAGTTTTTTAAATTCGACAAATGGTTTCCTGTTGCCAACATTAGCCTTACGGCTGCGGGGCCGGTCGACCTCGGCGTTTCGGCACTTTCGCTCGACGGGCAACGCGGAAGTTTGATTCTCGGTAGGGCGGCTTTTGATTTTCATGCGCTGCCGTCTGGCGGAATGTTCAAACGAATTCAGGGAAGAAAAAAATACTCACTCAAACTGCGAGCTCCGACCGACCTTCGCTCGGCTCTCAAAGGCAATCAGCCGCTCGCCGTTCTGGGGTCATCGGAGCCAGGTCTTGTGCGCGATATCTTAGCTGGCATTTTTTACGACAAGGCTCTCACTCAGTTGTCAGTGGATCAGAAACAGAACTTGGATTCGGTTGTGAAGTACTTTGCCGATGCACCAGGCGCCCATCCGCTAGTGCCGCATTTGGCTTTGCTTGGCAAACACGATCAACTGCGTCAACCGACCAGTCAGACAACTCGCAACCGAGGTGGAGCTGATGACTCAAGTGCCCTTCCTCCGCGCGAACTGCCTCCGTACCGCGGCCCTCAGCATCACTGAAAAAATTCTTCTATCGCTTCTCGCTGGGCGTATCCGTCGCGGTAGCCGAGGCTTACCAGCTGACCGCAGAAGTCGGGATCAAACAAGAGATAACTCGTGAGTTCACTTGCTTCACGCGAGCTGCCAAGTCCACCGACCAGGTAGCGAATGACTTTCGGGAGACGTTCGAAAAGATCGCCTGCGAGTTCACCAATGTCCTCAGATGGCCTGAGCCAAAGATATTCCACGGGCCGTAACTTCATCTCCTGAAGATGGACTGCCGGTATCATGGAAATAGTTGAGTTGATGCGACTCATTCGTTCCATGTCGACGTCGATCGCGTCGAGAAGAAGCGCATTGAGAATCACGCCGAGCACGCGGGCAAAAGAAGGTTCGATCGTAGCAGTTTTAGATGGACCGCCGGAATCGGCCTTACGTACACTTATGACTAAGAGTTTCTCGGCGCCAAGGTGGATGGCAGGACTGAGAGGGGCCGTATTGCGAAGGCAACCATCGCCAAAATCTTCCGAGGCCAGGCGAATGGGCGGAAAGAAAAGCGGAATCGCGGACGAGGCCATCACATGCTCAGCCGTAATTGCAGCGCGCTCACTCTTTCTGCGCGATCTTGTCCACATTTCTTGATTAGTCCGACCGTGGACAAAGGTGATGCTGTTTGATTCTGAGTAACTCATCGCCGTGAGGCCAAGCGCCGTTAAGAAACCCGATTCGACATTGCTAGAAATGCGTTCAAACGGAATTGTCTTCAGCAAAAAATCTCGCAAAGGCGCCGTATCGAGAAGTGACCTCGAAAGCTTTCTTTTGTAGAACGCACCGATCGTGGCGTCCGTGAGCAAGCGAAGGCCCGAACGGCCAGCGCTGAGAGCGTCGGTGCGAAAAATTTGATCGGCGGTGATTTTTGACCAGATATCGGCCATCTGCTGCGCTCCGACGACCAAGTCATCTGCAGTGGCCGCGAGATAAGATGCGTTGATGGCACCAGCACTGACACCGGTGATGATCGGAAGCGGTCGGCGAATACCCATCTTGCGAGTGATTTCAGTGACCGCCTTGAGCACTCCGGACTGATAGGCCCCACGGGCGCCACCGCCCGAGAGGACTAAACCTATTTTATGCTTGGTTTCACGATTGACGCTTTCAACTTTGTCATCAGCAGCGGCTACAACTGACATGGTTCGGAGTCTCCTCCGATCAGTGTGTCACAACCTTAAAGTTATGGCGAGCCTCTGATGATAACTGACGTTAACTGGCGGTCACTGACGGTCAGTTAACGACTAAGGTTGAGTGTTAGGCGGAGGTCGCTGCTTCGTCGTCAAGTTGACGGCGTTGCCGCGCAGACAACTCTTTTTTTCCAGCATCATTGAGACGAGCTCGAAGTTTGTCGGTGGCTTCTTGGATAGCCACGCGCATGTCATCGCTCGTCTTATGAATATAAAAATCTTTGCGAGGAGGATAGCGCACGTCAATTTCACAAATGAACGAGCCTTGCGAGCGGCTCGTGCGATTTAAATCGCTGACGAGCCAGACCTGGATGTGGGTTTCGTGGCGATTGCTAAAGTCAGCCACGGCCTGAGAGATTTTATCATGGACTAGTTCTTCTAAGGCTTCAGATCGCTCCATCTGACGAAAACGGAT
Organism: Bdellovibrionales bacterium; assembly: GCA_043746165.1. Lineage (GTDB taxonomy): Bacteria > Bdellovibrionota > Bdellovibrionia > Bdellovibrionales > JAMPXM01 > JAYTRM01. The sequence continues at coordinate 13,836 of JAYTRM010000188.1, forward strand.
CTCGAGTCTCATATTGCCCTCACTTTGATTTCAGATTGTGAGATAATTGAACCGGAACCGAAAGGAAAATGTGGTCTTTTTTAACCTCCCGCTTTATTTTTTAAAGCCAGGATATCTTACCACATTTCGGCTATGGAAAGGCATGTCACTTTACGAGATAACGAACAGAACCCATCACAGAGCAGCGCTTCAGTGACATTCCGCAATCTTCACAACTTTCTTCACATGTGCTTAATAAAAAGCGGTCCTTTAGCCCAGCTTTTTGGTCTTTAACCCAGGCATTGCAATCGCCTTTGAGATCCTTGACAAGGTCCGTCGCCAATTCATCAGTTTTGCATCCTGCCAAACCGCTCTGTCCCTTTGAACCGAAGCGTGCGGTCATGGTGTTTTCATGAGCAGGAGTGTCATGAGTTTCAGGATGAGCGGTCGCCTCGGGACGCGGGACTTCGTCGCCTTCACGGTACGACGTGGTCGTCGTGGTTGTTGTCGTGGTCGTCTGACTTCGGCTTTGGCCATTCGGAAGTGCCGGATCGGCAATCGCCGAAATACTGGCCAGGATCAACCACAGTGCAAAGCCACTCGCGCCGATCGCGCTGACAACTGTCGCGATATATTTCGTTCCGTTCATATTTTTCTCCAATTGTCGCTCAATCCGGTCGTCCCCATTGTACTTAGTTTTTCTCCGGCGGCAACTCCACGGCTGGGCAAGAACAAATGAAATGCCGATCGCCGTAGGGGTTATTGATTCGCGCGACGCTGGGCCAGAACTTGCGCTCGCGAACCCAGGGCTTTGGAAATGCAGCTTTCTCACGGGAATAGGGGCGATCCCAGCTGTCACTCACAATTTCCATCACGGTGTGGGGGGCGCGTTTGAGAACGTTATTTTCACGATTTGCTGTAGGACTTTCGAGCTCGCGAATTTCTTCGCGAATCGCAATCATGGCCTCGCAGAAACGATCCAGCTCGGCTTTAGATTCGCTCTCCGTTGGTTCGATCATGAGCGTGCCCGGAACCGGCCAAGACATCGTCGGCGCGTGAAATCCGTAATCTTGAAGTCGCTTCGCCACATCTTCAACATCCACTCCTGACGCCGCTTTGAGCGGCCTGAGATCGATGATGCACTCGTGGGCGACGCGCCCGTGCCGGCCTTTGTAGAGAATCGGGTAATGGCCTTCAAGCCTCGCAGCCATGTAATTGGCATTGAGAATCGCCACCTCTGTCGCTGCTTTTAAACCATCGCGACCCATGAGAGAAATATAGGCCCACGAGATCGGAAGTATGGAAGCGCTTCCGTAAGGTGCGCTCGCCACCGGTCCCGGGCGATGATCACCTGGCTTTTCTGTCGGCAAGAAGTCAGTGAGGTGAGCTTTAACGCCGATGGGGCCAACGCCTGGTCCGCCGCCGCCGTGTGGAATGCAGAAAGTCTTGTGCAAATTGAGATGGCAAACATCGGGGCCGAATTCACCTGGGCGGCAGAGTCCGACGAGCGCATTGAAGTTGGCGCCGTCCATATACACCTGACCGCCTTGGGCGTGTACGATCTCGGAAATTTCTTTGATCGATTCTTCAAAAACTCCGTGAGTGGACGGGTAGGTGACCATGAGTGCCGCGAGCTTATCTGCGTGCTCGATTGCGCGCGCGCGAAGGTCTGGCACATCGACGTTGCCCTGGTCATCGCATTTCACACCGACGACGGTCATTCCGGCCATCACCGCACTGGCGGGATTGGTCCCATGCGCGGAGGTCGGAATCAGACAGATATTGCGATGGCCCTGCTTGCGCGAGTGGTGATAGTCGCGAATGGCGAGCAAACCCGCGTACTCACCAGCCGAACCAGCATTGGGTTGGAGACTGATGGCATCAAATCCGGTAATCTCGCGCAGAAAGCCTTCGAGCTCGTGAATCATCGCAAGGCTTCCGCGTGTTTGCTCGCGCGGCTGGTAGGGGTGGAGTTGGTTGAACTCCGGCCAAGTGATCGGAATCATCTCGGTGCTTGCGTTGAGCTTCATCGTGCAAGAGCCAAGCGGGATCATCGAATGGACAAGCGAAAAGTCCTTCGCTTGCAGCCTGTACATGTAACGTAACATTTCCGTTTCCGAGTGATAGGAATTGAAAACGGGGTGCTTCATGAATTCAGTTTGCCGACGAAGGCTTGCCGGAATTATCTCGAGAGACTCTTTGTCGACATTGTCGAAATCGAGCAGCAGAGCGCGACCAGTCGCCTTGGCAAAAACCGTCCAAAGATTTTCGACGTCTGTGCGCGTGCTGGTTTCGTCGAAGCTGATTCCGAGTTGAGTCGCGCTGATTGCACGAAGATTGCTTCCGTAGTCATTGACAGCGCGCTTAAGTGCGCTCGCCGCTTCGTCGGCCTTGAGTTCAATTGTGACCGTGTCGAAAAAATTCTGCGTCGTTACGTTCAGCGAAATCTTTTTGAGCCCCTCGGCGAAAATCATAGCCAAACGATGCGTTCGGCCGGCGATTTTTTTGAGCCCCTCAGGTCCGTGATAAACACCATACATTGATGCCATCACAGCGAGCAGAACTTGGGCCGTGCAGATATTGCTCGTCGCGCGCTCGCGGCGAATATGCTGTTCGCGAGTTTGCAAAGCGAGACGTAGGGCAGGATTGCCATTGGCGTCGATCGAAACACCGACAAGTCGTCCGGGCAAGTTGCGTTTGAATTCATCGCGAGTTGCCATGTAGGCCGCGTGCGGGCCACCAAATCCCATCGGCACGCCGAACCTTTGGGTGCTGCCAACCACAATATCGGCGCCCCAATCGCCTGGGGCTTTGAGCATGGTGAGCGCTAAAAGATCGGCTGCGCAAATAACGGAAGCTTGAGCTGCGTGTGCACGCGAGGCGAGCTCCGTGAAGTCATTGATTTCACCGTTGGCGCCAGGGTACTGGACAACCACGGCGAAAACTCGATCGTCGAATGCGAAATCGCGATGATTTTGAATTACGATGTCGATTCCGAGCGGTTCAGCACGGCGGCGAATCACTTCGATCGTCTGTGGGAGGCAATCTTCGGAGATTAAAACCCGCGTCGCGTTTTGATTTTTGGTGACCGATTGGCTCAAATGAATGGCTTCTGCAACGGCCGTTCCCTCATCCAAAAGCGAAGCATTGGCGACGGGCATGGCGGTTAGATCCATCACCATCGTTTGAAAATTGAGCAGTGCTTCGAGGCGGCCCTGCGAGATTTCGGCTTGATAGGGCGTGTAGGCCGTGTACCAAGCGGGATTCTCTGTGATGTTTCGCAAAATCACAGAGGGAGTGTGGGTGCCGTAATAGCCCATTCCGATAAAAGACTTCATCACCTGGTTTTGGCCTGCGTAGCGCCGAGCTTTGCCGAGCACTTCAGATTCGCTCAGAGCCTCAGCTAGATCGAGTGGGCCGCGGCTCATGATTTTGGCAGGTACGGTCTCTTCAACGAGAGCTTGGAGCGAAGTAAGCTTCAGTGCTTTCAGCATCTCTGAAACTTCTGCTGGACTCGGACCGACGTGCCGAGATTGGAAGTTACGATGGGTGCGAATGTCCAAATCGATTTCTCTGTAAGTTTGAGAAGTTTCTGAATAAGCTTGTGGAAAAGACCGACGGGACTCGGGCGAATTGGGCGTCCTCATTGAAGTCATGAAAGAAAACCTCCATAGAAAAATTGACGGAGAAATTGACCCGGCGACGGATCATTGCCCCCACGCCAGGCTGGAAGAGCGCGCCAGCAGCTTTCTAGCGAACTTCTCCGAGGGAGATTTAAGCCAAATCGTCGCCAAATCGGTGCCAAATTCGTAGCATGAAAGGCCGAAATTATGACAGAAAATTTAAATTTCCTTCACACGCCCCGACGCAATGCTCGCACGACTTTGTGCGGCAAGCCTTAAGCTAAATCTGGGGTGTCGTCGGGATCATAGTCATCGCGTTCCGGCAAAGCTTCGCGCTTGCGACTGGCGGTGGTATCGTACTCGGCGACGTCCATTTCTCGCATAACAGCATCATTGGAAGCGTGGTGAGAGCGGACGATTTCATTGGTGCTGCGCAGTCGCTCCACCAGCGATTTCATCACCGAAAGAGCCCACTCTGGCAGATCCTGGAGTAATTTCTGATAGGCTCGTTCGCTGACACAAATCGCGATGACCGGGGTTTTCGCTTGGGCCGAAGCAGACCGTGGCAGTTGATCAATCATCGCAAACTCGCCAAGAGAAGCACCATCCGTGACCGTAGCAAGGGGAATCTTTTCGCCGCGGTGATCAGATTTAAAAACTTCGACCTGTCCTTTTTGGATGATGTAAAAGTGAAAACTTTTTTCATCCTCCCGAAAAAGAAAATCACCGGCCTTAAATTCAATTCGTGAAACTTCATCTGGAGCTGTCGGCAATCGATCCTCCTTCGCTTCAAACTGCTCTTCACCTGTTGAGCTTTCAGCTTGGCGCACTTAAAGAGAAGATGCAATGAACCCTGCGGGAACACTTTTTAAGCTGGCTAGTGCGGTGCATTTCGACCCCTGCGAGCTTGCTGGCAGTGGGCCATTCTCGTACAACGTGAAGATGAATCGTAAAGAGTTTCTCTCACGAAATTGGCAGAGGTATCCTCAGGCACGCCCGCAAACCCGCGACGTTGCAATGAATCTTAAAAAAAACTCGCCTGACGGATGGGTAGCCGGTCGCCTCGAAAACCTGACGGGTCGTGAGTGTCGAATTTCATCGGGTGGCGCGACAAGTACTTTCACGCTGGCACCCGAAGTTTTTATTTTAAGTCTAGATCCGCTTTTAAGGGCGAAACCGAATGTGCTGACGGTTGGCGATATCGTCGGCCTCGAAATCAATCAGAGCCGTGTTCGCTCAGTCGAACTACTTTGCCCTTGTACCATATCTGTGCCGAACTCCGGCGGCTTCACGGTCGAGAGATCTCAAGATTGGGCTGATTTCGTCTCATCTCTGCGCGAGTTTTTTAGTGGCCGCGATTTCATCGAAGCGAACACTCCAACTCTTGTTGTTTCGCCAGGTACCGAGCCGTTTCTGGAGCCTTTTTCTACCGACTGGAAGGTGGGTGCAAAGAGTCAGATTTTTTATCTTCCCACTAGCCCTGAGTTTCATTTAAAGAAAATGTTAGCCGCCGGTTGGACAAGAATCTTTGAATTAAAAAACTGTTTTCGTAATGGTGAAATCAGCGGCCACCACCAACCCGAATTTACCATGCTCGAGTGGTACAGAGCCTACTGCGACCTCGATGCCATAGCCGATGATTGCGAAGCCCTATTTTCATTTTTAGTGGCGAGACACCGACCGGAGTGGACGGGGATGGTACTCAAACGGACGACGATGGCCGAGCTCTTCCGATCTGCCTTTGACGGTTTCTTGCTTACCCCTCAATCGCCCCGCGACGATCTTTTGGGAGCTGCAAGGTCGGCGGGTCTGCGGGTGGACGAGAGCGATGACTGGGACCAGGTTTTCTTTCGTCTCTTTATCGAAAAAATTGAGCCCCATTTGGGAAAAGACGGACCACTCCTTGTCAGAGGCTATCCACCTTCCCAGGCCGCGCTCGCGCGCATCGGGCCCGACGGTTTCGCCGACCGATTTGAAATTTACTGGCGCGGCCTCGAGCTTGCCAATGCATTCCACGAACTCAACGACCCCGAAGAAAATGAAAAACGCTTTGCCGCCGACAATGAAAAAAAGAAAGCGATTGGTCTGCCAACCGTACCAATCGACACGGATTTAGTGCGAGCGCTTTACGCCGGACTTCCTCCTAGCGGTGGGATCGCCCTCGGTGTCGACCGCTTATTTATGGCTTTATTTGAAGTGAAAGAAATTGAAAGCTGCCGAGCATTTCCACAAAGACTACCCTAACTTTTGGTGCCGAAGAGCGTTTAGCCCTCCCCACCATTGATTTCTTCTTTGAGTTCCTTACCGACTTTGAAAAACGGCAATTTCTTTTCTTGCACGTTAATGACCTCACCCGTGCGCGGGTTGCGACCTTTGTAGGCGCCGTAATAGCGGTTCACAAAAGACCCAAAACCGCGGATTTCGATTCGGTCATTGTTCATCAAGGACTCCACCATTGAATCAAAAATGGTGTTGACAACAGTCTCGGCCTTCACACGGGTGATGCCGGCTTTTTCAGAAATCAAGTTGATCAAATCCGCTTTCGTCATCGTCCAACCTTAGTCCGCTTGCAGACTCTTGATATAAGCAACTGTTTGAAACCACTCGTTAATCACATTATAGGGGGCGCGTCTTCTTGATTCCAACGGATTTTTTCATTCTGAGCTAAACAGAGCGCATAAAAACGTGAGGTTCGTTACATGCGTGGTGCGTTGGATTCGCCGAAAGTTGATTAAGGTCCAGTTAAAGGCTCTTATCGTCGGTCACCAGACCACGCGAGTAATGTTCGATCAAGTAGCTGACCGCCGAAATGACCACGATGAATAAATTCACAGCGACATCCTCGCTCAGTGTGGACGAATACAAGCCGTTCACGTGAAACGCGACCTGGCTTGCGAGAGCTGCCGAAATAAAAACTCGATGCCAGTCATGGGTGGTCGGGATTTCTTTGAAAATCCGGTAGGTGCCGAGAAGAAAACCCAAGATAAAAAGAAAATAACAGCCGAGACCAAGAAGCCCCGAAGTTGCGAGAAGTTGAAAGTAAATATTTCCTGTTTTGGGATCATAGTTTGGCGAAGCTATCGCTTTTGTGCCAGTTCCAATCCACGGACTCGACTCCCAGAGCTCCACCTGATTATTGATCTGTTTGCGCTGTTGGTCGCCCCGCAACGACTCACTATTCTCGATCGCCGTGAAAAACATGTCGGTCGAGCCAAAGGACTCAAACATCAGGGCGCCGAGTATGCAAATCGCAACTAACAAAAGTTTAAATGAACGCCCGATCAACGCACGAGGGACCATGACCATAACTGTGAGCAGGGCAGCGAGGCTGCTGACCCAGATACCTGCTTGGTAAGTCCAGCTTGCTGCGACGACAAGTAGACCAAAGCTGACAAGATAAAAGCCGCGCTTCAACCATCCCGCATGATGGTCGCAAAAAACAAAAGCCGCCGCGGGAAAAGGCAAGGTGATCGCAACGAGCGTGCCGAAAATTTCAGGCGAGCCAAAGAAACCGCTCGGGATGAATAGAATTTTTCCAGGTACCGGAACTGAGGGAAGTGAGGTGCCATCGAGAATATTGATGCCGGTCAGATGCTGCCAGACAAAATAAAGTGAAGCGACTAAGCTTGCCATAACCAGCAAGTTGAAGACGCGGTTGAGTCCGGGGAAAAGTTCCCAGCAGTAGGTGATCAAGTAAAAGAGAAGAACCCAGCGTACGGAGCCCAGAGCTTCGACAGAGGACGCAGGTGAGTCGGCGGTGATGCTCGAGATGATTCCCAGCAAGACGATACCGACTAAAAAGAAGTCACATCCGACCCGAAAAAATTTGAATTCACGAGTGCTCGCGAAGCGATCGGCTAAGATATAGAGAAAAGTAAGGCTCGCGCTGAGCCAGGCCGCTATTTCGACTCCGGCACGAGAGAAAAAAGCGCAAATTACGAAAGCCGGTAGAAGCCATGGCACGGGTGAGCCAATGACGGATTTAAAAAAATAAACCGCCCAATCGCGACGGTTCGTAACTTTTAAGTCGCGAATCCATCTGCAGTTGACTCTTTCGTGGGCCTTAGCGCTCGGGGTGACGATAGTTTGGGTCGCTGTCATTTCGCTTCTCTTGGTGTCGCTTCTCTTCTTGGCTGCTCGATCCACTCGTCGTGCCATTTATGGCACCGCTCATGGCACCGCTCATGGCACGACTCATATTACGCCGAAGCTGCTTCGGTTGCCGCTCCAAGATAGCATAGTAGGCTTTCAGGGTCTCGATCACCATTTTTTGTGGATCAAAGAGGTCCAGGACTTTCTTGCGAGCCGCTTCGCCAATTTCGGCGGTTGGTAGTGTGTTGTTGAAAATGTCGAGCAGGAGGTTGGTGAGTTCCGCGACATCCGCAGGCCGAATTAAAAACCCGTCGCGACTATGCTCGACGATGGTCGCCATTGGGCTTACCTCTGAGCCGATGATGACTTTTTTCTGAGCCATGGCTTCGAGAAGCGAAGGTTCAAAGCCGGTGGTGCGTGAACTCAAATTGACGAAGGCATCGGCCAGCGCGATATAATCAGGCACTTCGGAGTCCTTGACGTCGCCCGTAAGGACAACTTTCGAACCGAGAGCTAGGTCAAGCATGGCGCGCTCGATCACTTTAAAGCGTGGGCCGTTGCCGACAATAATCAAACGCGAACTTGGTCTCTTGATCACCGCCTGCTCAAACGCCCTTAGCAAATTGACAACCTCGCCGACTTCGGTCATGTCGGTGATTGTCGCGACTACCTTGGCGGTCTCTGGCAGTCCCAGTTTGCGACGGAGCTCCTCGGATCTCTCACGCGGCGAAAGATCGCCGATTTCGATTCCATACGGTACCGTGTGAATTCGGGAGTCGGGATAAAGGTAGTAGCGCTCAAGTGTGATGCGTTCACGAGGACTCGCGACAAAAACTCCGTCAGCAGTCTTGAGCAGTTGCCGGTCGCTACCATAATAAGAACTCAAGAATTTATAGCCGACAGCGATGCTCGTTCCGAGAATTCCGCCAAGACTTTCTTGGCTCATGCCAAGCAGTGAAAATAACTCAGACATGCGCGTTGCGGCAACGTCGTAAGCCACAGCAACGCCATAATTTTTTTTGAACAAGCTGATTTTGAGCGCCGAATTGTCAACGCTGTGGAGCAGGTGAAACGGATTGGTGCGATGAAGGTCTAGGAATTTTGATTTCACTAAATCTGGAAAGGGATCGCGTCTCGTCCGGGCCGCGCGACTTTCCATGACGAAGTGAATCTTCACTCCCTCCTGTTCAATTTCCGCTCGGCCTTGGGGATTCTCGGCAGACAAGACCGTGACGTTGTGATCGCGCGCGGCTAGGCCACGGGCGATGAGTCGCAAAAAGCTATAGCCCGTCGCGCGCCCCATAATCGGGTATTGCCGTGCAATCAAGCAGACATTCAATTTCTTCGGCAATTCTTCGCGGGACATCGTCTTGAAATTCTAAAAGGAACTTGGCGGGGCTGCAACCTCGGAACCACGAGGAAGCGAGAATTACTGAAACGAAGGGGCAGTTTCTGGTGCTACGTACGATCGCTCACGCTAGAGTCCTTCAAGGACCTTCGTGTAGAGCCGGTTCATGGCATTGGCTGGTAAATCGACGGCCTGAATATTTGAAGTCTGGCGGAGAACTGATTGGATACGTTCTCGAGCTTCGGGATCGAGGAGAATTTTGCTCGTCGCTTTTGCGATTGATGAAAACGTGCTGATCGCAACGCAGTTTTCGCCGCTTTCAAAAGATAGTTTTTCGTGAGTCACCTGGGCGTTGGTCAGAAGCATAGGGACTGCGGCGTGCATGGCTTCGCGGATAAGGCGCGCGAGTTGGCTGGACTCGATCGGCATTCCGGCTAAGACTACGAGCGCTGCGTGATTCAGGCACCAACGTTCTAAGTCCAGATTGAGCGGGCCTGAAATGAGAATTCGGTCGCCGATGAGGAGATTCTCCCACCTTTGCATGCGTAGGTGGCGCTCGTGAATCGAGGTTTTTCCCCAGCCGCCAGCAAAGAGAATTTGGCTTTGCGGTAAGTCGCCAAGAACCGATTCGAGTTGTGCAATGACCTCGCTGTGATGATGACTGACATCTCCTGGCAAAACCACGACGAGATCTCGGCGAGAAAAAAAACTTTGTAGAGCATCGGGAATGTGCGGGGCGCTCAGTGAAGAATTTTTCACGAAGGCCGAAGAGATGGGCAAGAGCTCAAACAGCGGCGGATTTCGCCTCATGTTTGTCAGTTTGCGGGTCAACTCAAGTTGCGAAGCTGTGGCTGTGGTCACCGCGTGGCTCGAGGCCAGAATCCATTTCAAGGTTTTGACATCACTCGCTTCGATTTCAAAAATGGTCGTCACTAGTCGCGCTTTGATGAGAGATGAACTCAAACTCGGCAAGAAATTCAATGCCGAAGTGAAACCCCTTGCGGCTTCAGCCCGCGGTTGAAGGATGTGGATGATATCAGGTTGATACTCCATCAGAAGCGGCAAAACTCTCGCGAGCTCGAGTAGGCTCCAGGTGCGAAATGGTCTGAGGAATTCAATGCGCGGATGAGACTCCGGCAAAGCTTCACCCGGTCGATAAGTTGAGAGAAGCCTGATCTGATGATTTTGATCGGCCAATCCGCAAATAAGATCGTACGCAAATTCGGCGATGGGGTCGGCGTGAGGTGGAAGGCGATCGATCAAGAATACAATTTTCGCCAAATGAGGCCTCGCGCGGTTGCTTCAAGTTTGAGGCAAGCTTGTCATAAATCGGACTTAAGACTGTAAGAGATCGATAATCCGATCGAGGATTTTTTTATTGGCATCAGGAATCCTCAGCGTCTTAAGTTCGGAAGGTTCGACCCAGCGGAGTTCCATATGGTGAACGGTTTTGGGTTCGCCCTTCCAAAAGAGAACTTCGTAAAAAAGAATGACGATGCCGGTCTCGCCGTACGAGTGAGTGCCGGCGAGTTTCAATTCTCCGATGTCAGCTTCAATGGCGAGTTCTTCGCTCAGCTCGCGGGCGAGCGCTTTTTCGGGTGATTCGTCGCGCTCGATTTTTCCACCCGGAAACTCCCATTGACCGGCGAGAGAGTGTCCGACAGGACGCTGGCCGACAAGGACTTTGCCATTTTTTCGGATCAGGCCGGTGACGACCGGAATCCAGTTGGGACGTTTCAGACTCATGGTGCGAAAATACTCCCACAGTAAGTGGGCAAAGGGCATGAATTTTCCAGTGTTTCTAATTTTCTAGCTGAGTTCCACTCAAACGTCAGCCGCAGGATCAGACACCTACTTGGGTTTGGGCCATCGCCTTGGCGACGCGAGAAAAAAACCACGGTCCTTCAAAAACTAGCGCCGTGTAAATTTGCACGAGATCAGCGCCAAGTGCGAGACGCTGGCGAACGTCTGCTGGCGTCATGATTCCGCCGGTTGAAACGATAAGTTTGCCTTTGCGCCGACGCGGACCGAGAGCCTCGAGAACTTGGCGTAGACAATGGGCGGACTTCTCTTTCAGTGGCCCACCCGACACACCGCCTTCATTTGGAAAACCTAGGCCCGGCTTTCTTTCGATCGTCGTATTCGTGGCAATGAAGCCATCGAAACCAACGGTGTCGGCGGTGAGAACCGTGCGGCTCATTTCTTCGTCGGTCAAATCGGGGCTAAGTTTGAGAAGCAGCCTGACCTGCTTACCTAATTGGCTGCGCTTTTCTGCAA
>JAYTRM010000189.1:0-1793 GCA_043746165.1 Bdellovibrionales bacterium
GTCGTCACCTGAGGCACTTCGTGGGAGCTCTGTTTGACGAGAAGCCCTTGATAGCAGGCAACGACGAAAATAATAAGTCCGCTAAAGCTGTTTTTTAAAAAGAACAGGCCGACGTCAGTCACTTCGAGCGCGCCCGCAAGCGAGCTGACGTAGAATTTAAAAGGCATGTTATGAATTAACTTCGTAACCAAAAAGCCGCCCATGAGGGCAACGGTATTGAAATAAAATGCGAGGCACAGGACACTGATCACGCCGCCCACAATCCGCGGAAAAACGATGTAGGAGAGCGGATTGATGCCCATCGATTCCAATGCTTCAATTTCGCGATTGACACGCATATTGCCGATTTCGCTCGCAACCGCAGTTCCCGACCGCGCGATCACGATCAGCGCCGTCAGCAATGGTCCGACTTCGCGAATAATCACCACGATTAAAAGATTACCGAGCATCGAAGCTCCGCCGATGAGCGATAATTGAAGTGAACTCTGTAAAATGATGATTCCGCCGGTTGCTAGCGCCAGCACCGTGATGAGCGGAAGCGCCTGAAATCCCGTAAAGTAGATTTGCGAACTCACGACACCAAAAATAGTGCGCAGGCCCTGCGATTGATCCGTCACTGTTGCGCGCACTGAGAGATAAATCATCAGCCAAACTTGCCAGGTGTAACGAAACCAGCCAACGAGGCGTGCGCCAAGTTGATCGATCACACCCCAGAGCGAATCAAACGGCGATTTTTTCTTCAATCCTTCAGGCAATGAGCTTTCCATCACCAGATCTATCGGCAGGATCATTCACAATCTGTCGTCTAGCCCCTACTTGCTGAAGACCGGTTTTCTTCAAACAGACGTTAAATGGAGGTTAAATAGAGCTTAAAAAAGAGGATCCCATCCGGCCAGACTGGCCCGTGGCCAAGTCTGGGCTCAGGCTTGAGATTCAGAAATCGCGCGCCCGAAGGCAAATCGCGCAGTTCAGAGTCGCCCAGAGGCTGACGGCAGAGGTTAGTAGGCCCAGAGCGAATAAAACATCGACTTAACCGCCTCGATCGCGGCTTCAGACGGAGTCGGCTCCACCGAGTACGACACCACGGAACGCGGAATGAGCGCAATGCTCGCTGGAAATTCTGCGCGAAAGGTTCCCAACGCTCGCCGCATATGACTGCGTGACGTGATGAGAACGACATCGCGGCAGCGAAGCGCTTCGACAATTGGCAGCGTCTGCTGGGCATTGCCGTAGGTCGTGCGTGAACGCCTTTCGAGGATCACGTCTTGTTCGCGCAAGTCGCCGTAAAATGGAAGAGGCGCGAAGATCTCTCGCAGCGTCGCTTGCGCATGGACGCCCGAGATAATTAATTTTTGTATATCTCTTCTGGCGAGGAGGTCGATTCCTTCGCGAATACGGTTCGGCCCTCCGGTCAACACGACTCCGCAATCTGCAGAGACATCCTCCGTCCAACTGGTCAATGGCTGGGCCATGATCAGGCGAAATTCGTGGAGAAACGACCACGCGATCAGGAGCAAAATTAAGCCCGAAACGAAACCGGCGATTCTGGCAAGCACTGCAACCCGCCAGAATTTACGAGAGAATAGTTCCCTCAAGGCAAATTTCATTTTCTTTCAATGACCCGACGGACGCGCTGCGATCACTTCGATTTCGACTTTAACTCCACGAGGTAAGCCCGCCACCGCAACCGTTGAACGGGCGGGAGGGGCGGCTTTAAAGTACTGTCCATACACCTCGTTTACGGCAGGAAAATCAGCCATGTCGGTCAAAAAAATCGTAGTCTTTATGATGTG
>JAYTRM010000190.1:0-2966 GCA_043746165.1 Bdellovibrionales bacterium
GTGGACCACGACAACAATCGCGGGCTGTTACAAAAATGAATACTCCAGATCAATTGACCTCCGACACTTACGCTTTGTTGCTCCGAGAGCTTACGGATACGGCGAAACAAGTGATTCGCAACGAGTCTGAGCTAATCCAACTCGAGATGCGCGAGACTTTGACGAAGGCTTTCAAGCATTTTGCTGAACTTTTTTTATGCATGGTGTTTTTTCTGATGAGTGCAGGAGCCCTGCTTACGGCACTGATTATTTTTCTAGCACATTTTGCTACCGACCGGATAGATCTCAGTGCGCTGCTTGTCGCCGTCGCTTTTTGCCTTGTGGGCATGGGTTTGATGTGGCATTCCCTTCACGGACTGGAAACAGACTTTGGCCTTCCGAAAAGCCGCAAAACGTTAAAAGTCATTTTCACTTCGTTTATGGATGGAGGGCACAGGAGTTATGGAACTGACGAATATAAAAGCACAACAGGTGATGAAAGACCTCGAACTCTTCGAGGCGGCGCGAGACCGGCTCATAGCGAAGGTTAATGCGACACATGAGCAAGCTAGTCGCATCGTGCGCCCATTTACGATCACCAATCTGATGGCCGTGATGGCTATTGGCTTTTTTGCGATTTGGGCCGTGAGAACTTTGCAGGCCCGTGAACGTCAAAAGCAATTGGCGCGGTATTATTGATCGCTCTATGAAGTTGCGCCCGATTGCGTTTGTCCTTGTTGTTTTGATCGTTATACTGCTGAAGGTAGCTCGCGCCGAAGGACCAAAGTCAGTCGATCGGCCAGAGCCTCTTTGTCCTCACGTCTTCATCAACGACGGAGTGCTCAAACTTGGCGAAAACGAAAAGGCGCTTGTCTGCGGAAGCACAAAGGGCGGTGAAGCCTGGGGCGATGTGCCGCTTCCCCAGGCCCAGTACCAGCTCAGCGTGATTTTGCAAAACCAAGGTTATCCGGAGCCGCGCTTTGTCCGCGACGGAGATCGGCTCGACCTTTGGAAAGGTCCCCTACTGCAAACTAAAAGCCTCGTCATAGAAGGGGCTGACGGCCTTCTCGACGCTGCGAAGAAGAGAAAAATCATCGGCTATCCCCTGACACCCAAGACACTCGATGAGGTTAACACTTGGGCTGACTTCTCGCTTCGCCGGCAAGGCTTTGCGTGTCCCAAGATTACCGTTAATGGACATGCATGGGATCAACAGATTCGCGTCGTCGTAGAAACCGGAGGGCGCAAAAAAATTAACGGCGTTGAACGGGCTGGCATCGATGGCCTCGATCCAGTCTCCTTGCAACGCTTTGAGGGCTACCACGTCGGTGATGTTTACGATGTGATCGATACACAGATCACTTCGACCAGACTTCTTAACGAAGGATTGTTTCAAAGCGCCTATTTTTCTACCCATTGCCATGAGGACTTGGTCGATCTCAAAATGGTGACGAGTCAAGGTAAACCGCGACTTTTGCGCTTTGGCCTCGGCGCCTCGACCGAAGAATTTCCTTTTGCCGATTTGCGCTACATGAATTCCCGGCTCGACGCCTTTGCATCGAACTACAGCGCAGTTTTGCACGCCTCGCCGATCTGGCAGTCACTGAATTTGAGTTCTGAGCTTTACGTATTTAGCGCCTGGCCCGCCATTTTTCTCGGTCCTAATTTCGTCGCTGAACACCGAGTCGAGAGTGCCTACGAAATCGACCGTGCCGCTGTCGGTGCCGATATCGGACGAAACTGGGATATCAGGAAAACAGCTGTCACGCTCCGCACGGGGCCCTCGTTTACAAACGAACGCACTCTTTCAGGTATCGGTCCTGGCGATGCTTCCTACGTATCCTGGCAAGCGGCGATCAACGTTTCAAGTCATGCCTATGAGGCGTTCATAGGCGATCAAAACGAGGGTTGGAACGGATCATTCACCTACCGCACAAGCCGCCAGGGTCTGGGCTCCGCCGTTAACGTCGATCGCATGGCCGCCGACTTTAAGTATCTCTGGAATATCGGTAGCTACTCCCCTCCACTGCTTGTGCTCGCAACCCGCACTGAGGCGATCGCCATCGCGGCGAACGTGAACTCGGATGCCGACCGGGCACAGCTCCCTGTCGACGATCGAATCTTCTACGGAGGCGATCAGAACCTACGCGGATTTTCGCGCGGAAGCCTGAACAATGGACAGCTTGGCTATTTGACCGCTCTCTATGCTGGCTTCGAACTTCGACTCGTGGAGCAGGTTCCTTATCACATTGAACCCTTTTTGCTCTACGACGTCGCCCAGCTGGGGAATAACAATTTTTCCCTTTCTCCTGAAATTTATTCTTCACCAGGCCTCGGCGTGCGTTGGGGTTCTCCATTTGGCACTTTACGTGGTACCTGTGCCTATGGTTATTTGGCGCGAAGTGCACCAGGCGATAGCCTAAGTGGCCAGGTCGTCACGTTTGTTTCTTTCGGGGAAGAGTTTTGAGATGACGTCTGTTTTAAAATTCCTAAAAATCTTAACTTTCGGGCTCGTGAGCCTTATCACTTTGGTTCTCATCTCGGCTACAGGGCTTGCGACCTGGGCTTACTTGCATCCGCAAGATACTTGGCAGGTCTTGAGCCGTCGTTACTTGCCCGCAGATTTCTCAATAGCCTGGCGACGCGGTCACGTCAGTTTCCAGCACACAAGCTGGAAACAGTGGACGATGGATGTGTTATTCGAGGATTTACTCGTCTTGAAGACTTCGCCCGCACTGACCGCGCCAATTGATCAACTGCACCTGATGGCAGAAATCAAATTTTTTTCTCCGTCGTGGTCAATCCGCCTCAAAGAGCTGACGATTGAATCAAAAAAACAAATCACTTATCAAAGTGAAATTTCGACTGCGCAGCCGGTAGCACAGGCCGATTACGAAGAGCTCATAAGCCGCACGATTCGCTACATGAAATTCTTGCAGTCGAAACTCGCTTTTGATCATCTTGCAATTCATGTTGCCGACGTCGTG
>JAYTRM010000191.1:0-46525 GCA_043746165.1 Bdellovibrionales bacterium
GCGCATAGTTCGGCAAAAGCTCACGATAAAAAGTGATCTGGCTCGGTCCGCACTCGCTCCCAGCGCCAATGGACGTTGAACAATTCGAGTTTACGTCCAAAAAAAGTCTCTATTCAGCCCGTTTACAGGTCAGGCGCACGAAGACCGAACTAGGTTGGCTGTCGCAAGTCGAAGGTGTTGCGACCGTCGCAATCTTGAAAAAATGGACTTACGCGATTTGGTCAGAGTCGAGCCACGCGGGTCTAGTCTCTCAAGCTGAAGGCACCGACCGGAAAAATATTTCGTGGCAATGGCAGAAGCAAACTCAAGGCTTTGAAGTTCGCAATCGGAGTTCCGCGCAAATCAGGGAACCTAAACTCAATCCGGTCGGGGTTTCTGACGTCTTATTTCTTTTCAATCAGCTGCTGCGTGAAGAGGCGACTGAGCTACGGGAAGTTGCCGTGGTTTTTCCCGTGGGCTCAAAGTTTTATGCCGCAGCCCTGAGAATAGCGCCAAATCGCGAGGAGCACGCGGGAATCTTCTGTCCTGCGCCAGATGGGAGCCGAGAGATCGACTGGCAACAGGGTACATCTTTTACTGTGAAGTGGAACGCAAACCAGAGTGCGATCACTTCCATTCAAACCCGGCATCGCGTGCTCGGCGATCTTAGACTGGACCTTCAAGTATAGACGGCTTGCGACCTGTAGTTCTCACCCACCCCGGGTGTTCTTCACTTGTGTGGGCCTGCGGACCTCGGTCGTCACTGTCGGCTTTTGGTTAAAGTACCGTTCTGCGATCATCTTGCCGAGTTCGGGATGGCGAAAGTAAGTCTCCGCAATGTAATTAAAGTCACGGGCATTGACGAGGCTGCCTGGCGTCTCGGTCGAGACAAGTAGCATTCTTCGTGCGACGTCGGGCGCGATGTGTGCGGCGGCTCTTTCCGCTTGGGCGCCCGAAACGTAAAATACACCGAACGCCCGCGGATTGCTTAGCATGGTGCGGTTAACGGCCTCGGGATGTAAATAGTCGATGCCAAAGGTACCAACCCTTCGATTCTTTTCAGCGGCGAGTTTAAACGATAAAGCAAAACGCTGATTGGCTGAGAACACGAAGATCGGATGACTTTTGGGCTCCTGCCCACTCTTAACCAGCGTTGCTTGTCGCAACTGCATTTCGTCGCTATCGAGCGGTCGGCGAAATTGCGCCACCATTGCGGCGGTCGCGATTTCAGAGAACGCGCTATTTTCCAAGGCGAGTTTCATTTCTGAGCGGGTGTGCAGAACTGGTGGACCGGCCGCGTAGATCATTTTCACTCGCAAAATTCGTCCGACGCTTTCCTCGATCCGCGCCGCCCTCAAGCGACCAGACTGCACGGCACGCTCGATGGAGTTTACGAGTTCACGTTGTAGTCGTCGATTCCATGCGACCATGATCATATCGGCGCCAGATTCGATGGCGCGCACCGCGCGCTCACGGGGATCCTTGAGCTCACCAGCACCTTCCATCTGAATATCGTCGGTGAGCACCAAGCCGTTGAAACCAATCGTGTCACGCAAGACGTCCGTCAAAATCGGCTTCGAGTAAACCGCTGCCGTTCCGCTTGGATCGATTTCGGGGCAGGCAATGTGACCAACCATGATCGCCCATCTGTCGCCGAGGCTGTTGTTGATTTTGGTGAAGGGCAAAAGATCGAGTTTCATCATTTCGTCCAGAGAAACATTTTTCTCGGCACGTTCGCTATGCGGATCCTGCGCGAGACTTCCCTGCCCTGGAAAATGTTTTCCCGTGGGCAAGACGCCGCCGCGAATGAGCCCAGAAGAAAATGCGGTGCCCATGTCGGCGACCAGATTTGGCTCTTCGCCGTAGGAGCGGGTGCCGATAAACGACATCCGATGCGGATCGGCCACGTCGAGGACCGGCGCGAGATTCATATTAAAACCAAGCGCTTTCATCAAGCGAGCCGTGGCAAAACCGGCTTTTTCTGCAAGACTTGGATCACCACTCCGCCCGATCGCCAGCGCGCTCGGCAAAGGATTGGCAGTTTTCAAGCGAATGACGCTTCCACCCTCTTGATCGGTGCTGACGAGTAATGGGACGTGAACGTTTTTTTCGGAGATTTGTTGGGCGCGAAACAGAAGATCTGAAATCTGTTGAGCCGAGGTGATATTGCGGCCGAAAACAATCAAGCCCCCTGGCTGCACTGCCGGCAAGGTGTCCTTTAGACTCTCGTCAAGTGACACGCCATTGAAGCCGATCATCAAGAGCTGTCCGATTTTCTGCCTTAGTGTCATATTTTTAATTTGCTCAGCGACGGCAATCGCCGTGGAGTCGCGCGCAAACTTCTCTGCCGCAAACGAAACCGAACTTGCGATCGTCAGCATTCCGAACGCGAAGGGAAAAATAAATTGCAGTTTCGATTGAGAAGACAGCGGTACCACCAATTTCATTTTCACCGCTCGCGCCCAGCCTGAAAAGGCCGGCACGAACAATTCAAATACTTATCGGCGCACTGTTGCCACGGCCTGAGGCTTCGACCGGTTTTGGCTAGGGTCCAGACGAGGAGGGACGAGCTTTTCCAAACGCAGAAGTTCGTCATAGATGTTGGGCCAGCTCAAGACATCCAGGCGAATAATGAGACGCATATCGGGAGTGAGCGAGTACTTCTTACTTTCGCGGCTTGCCAGGTTTACGACTTCAGCTGGCGGAAGCCGTGTCTGCTCGGTGAACGCGAGAGAAACAGACTTTGGTCCGGAGCTGAGATCACGAATGCCGAGTTCGCGGCAGTGATGGCGAATGAGCATCAATCCCATGAGATTGACGACCTGTTCGGGAATGCGGCCGAACTGATCAGAAAGCTCAGATTCGATTCGATCCATGTCCGAAGGCTGCGCGATTTCGGTCATCGCTTTGTAATACGAAAGACGGATGCGAATGTCCGGAATGTATTGATCAGGAATGAGCGCCGGAATGCGCACATTTATCTCGGGCTCAACTTGCTCCAGGCTCGGCTCGCCCTTAAGTTCTGAGATCGCCTGCTGCAAAAGCTCGAGGTACATTTCGTAGCCGACGGCATCGATTTGGCCTGACTGATCTTCACCGAGAATATTTCCCGATCCGCGAAGTTCTAAATCATGATGCGCGATACGGATACCACTTCCGAGAGCGGTATTTTCTTGAATCACCTTCAGGCGCTCTTGAGCGTCTTTTTCAATGCGCTTGTGCGCCGGAATTAAGAGGTAGCAATACGCACGCTCTTTGCTTCGTCCGACCCGGCCGCGCAGTTGGTAAAGCTGACTCAGGCCCAACTGATGAGCATTGTCGATGAACATCGTATTGGCGCGAGGGTTGTCAATGCCCGATTCAATGATCGTCGTGCAAACCAAGACGTCGATTTGATGGTGATAGAAAGCGACCATCACTTCTTCGAGCTCGCCTTCATCCATCTGCCCGTGACCGATGCGGATCCGCGCATGCGGCACGATCTGGCGAATTTCGTCTGCAACACCTTGAATACTCTGCACGCGGTTGTGCAGGTAAAAAACCTGCCCTCCGCGCGCGATTTCCGCTTCGATCGCCTTGCGTACGGTCTCGGGATCGTACCGGGTCACGAACGTTCGAGTTGGCAAGCGATCAACTGGCGCAGTGTTGATAATGCTCAGGTCGCGCATTCCAACGAGTGACATATTCAGGGTTCTCGGAATTGGTGTCGCCGAAAGCGTCAACGTGTCGATAGCCGTGCGCATCTTTTTTATACGCTCTTTGTGAATCACACCAAAACGCTGCTCTTCATCGACGATCAAGAGACCGAGATCCTTAAACACAACGTCCTTGCTGAGTAGACGATGCGTGCCGATGACGATGTCGATTTGGCCGTCCTTAGCCTCGGCTAAAGTTTTGCGCACATCTGCTGGAGAGACGAAGCGATTCAAGGCGCGAATCTTCACGGGCCAATTTTTAAACCGGCGCTGAAATGTTTCTAAATGCTGAAAACTCAAAACTGTGGTCGGCGCGAGCACCGCAATCTGTTTTTGTCCCTCGATCGCTTTAAATGCCGCGCGCATCGCCACTTCTGTTTTACCAAAGCCGACATCGCCGCAAACCAGCCGATCCATGGGTTTATCCGACGTCATATCGCCAACGATATCGTCAACGGCTTTGAGCTGATCGATCGTCTCGTCATACGGAAACGCGCCTTCAAATTTCGCAAAATCATCGTCGTTGCGTGGAAACGAAGGTCTGCGAATTTGGCTACGTTTGGCGTAGAGCTCGAGCAGTTCGGCGGCAAGTTCGCGCAGATGACCGCGAACGCGGATTTTGGTCTTTTGCCACTGAGTGCCGCCAAGTTTGTCGATCAAGTGAGAGCCGCGCGGTCCCGAATATTTTTGAATCTGGGCGATCCGGTAGATCGGCAGGTACAGCTTGTCGCCGTCTTTATAAGAAAGCGCGATGAATTCGGCCTCAATGCCCGCAATCGGCATCACTTTAAGACCGTCGTAAATTCCGATTCCATGCGCCACATGAACAATCGCGTCGCCGGGATTGAGATCGGCAAAACTCAGTGCGCCCGCGCGTTGCTCGAGCGTACCTGCAGCCTTGTGCTCACGCCTTCGATGTTGTTTTTTTCCAAAGAAATCTTCGTCACGAATAAAAATTAGATTTTCATCGGTGAGCCGCAAGCTTTCGTTTAAGCCTCGAGGCACAATGTGGATGACCTGAGGGTCGCTTTCCTGCAGAGCCGCCCAGCTTGCCAGGTCAAAGTCGGCCTCCGCAACGAGAGACGCCCGAAAACGGCTGCGTTCAAAAAATGCTGTTAACCGTTGGCACTGTGCTTGAGTTGCGGCCGCTACCAAAACCGTGGCACCAGACTCGCGCCATTTGTGCACTCGCATGAGCATCGCATCGAGCGCATCTGCCGGATTGGCCGGTGGAGCAAACCGCAAATCCTGCGAAGCGACCTGCACCGCGCGGTCGTTGGTCGATTCACGGGCGCTCGGATCTTCGCCGAATGTGGCGAACTCAACTTTCGAAAATGACATTGTAAAGCGCACGTGATCGCGCGGAAGGCTTTCAAATTTGCCGTAGAGATTGAGCGGCGTGGGCCGAATCACCAAATCTTGCGCCTCGGCAAATTCCTTGAGCAGCGACTCGTGAAGGGCATCGGCCTCACGCTCGATTTCGGAAAGATTTAAAAGCCATAAATTGAGACCCTGGGATCTGAAATGATCGATGGGAAAGGTAAATTCCGGCTCACATGAGCCGATGAGAAAGTCGACACCGGAAAAATACTGGCCCTGCGCGAGTGCCGTCTGAATGGATTCGCGATCTTCTTGATCGACTTCGCGCCCGCGGCAACTTGCCTGGAACTCGAGCGAAGCCCGTTGGCGAACATCGTCATCAAAAATAACTTCACGGGCCGGCAAAATCGTCGCCCGGTCGGCCTTTGACTCCGACCGCTGTGTCTCAGGATTGAAAAACCGAAGAGATTCTACCGTATCGCCAAACAGCTCAATCCGCATGGGCAGGTCATGGGCCGGCGAGTAGATGTCAACAATGCCGCCGCGAATTGCAAACGAACCCTGATCTTCAACCAGGGGCACGGAGTGATAGCCGAGTTTGCCGAGCAAGCGGGCGAGTTCTGCAGGCAGGTCCTCGCCGACGGCAATTTCTAGGGTGTGGTCATTGAGTCGACCCGCGGAGAGCGTTCGTTGCAACAAGGCTGGCGCCGAAGCGATAAAAAAATGTTTGAGGCCTGGCGATTTTGCTTCGTGCAGCCAACGTAAGCGCCCGCTAATTGTCCGGGCATTCGGGTAGAGTCCGGTAAAAGGCGAAACATCAAACGCCGGTAAAATTGAAATTCTGGATTCGGGATCGAAAAAACGCAAATTTTCGGCGAGTTCTTCGGCTTCATTGGCTCGGCTGACCACGATTAGGTTTGGCTCTTGCCAAAATCTGCGGTCATTGGATTGGCTGAGGAAAAGAGCAAGTGCGAGCTTGGAGTCGACTCCGGAGATTTCAATATGCACATCACCGGAGCTGGCCGCAGAACTCGGCGAGTTCAACGATTGCCGTGAACTCGCAGAGTTCAACGCCCGGCCCAGAACTTTTTCAAAATGAAGGGAGAGTGGCTCGATCGACATAGAAGGCTGCCACTATCGCATGCGCGGGCGCGAGGAAAAAGAGAAATGCGATCTGTCCGACCGAGGTGTCGAAAAGGTTCAGCCTCATTTTTATAAAATCATTACAGCTGCGCCGCGCCAAAGAGTGCGGTGCCAGCCCGACCGAAACTCGCGAAACCGCTTATAACGCTTGGATTATCCGAATCGCGTCGGTATAACGAAAAGCACTTGAGAATGACGGAGGGTGAATGTCGAGCTTGCTCGCGGTGATGTTATTGGGATTCATCATTCTTCTTTTCGGAATTTTTCTTGTTTGGGGTACCGCGCAACTCGGTCCCAAGCGTAAAATGAGCCCGGCAAAGTTAATGCCTTACGAATGCGGCATCCCTGGCGAACGCACCAAAGACAGCAAAATTTCGGTCAAATTTTATCTGACAGCCATTCTCTTTATTATTTTCGATATTGAAATCATCTTTATGTATCCATGGGCCGTTGCCTTCACGGATTTTATCAAGCAGGGCATGGGCGGCTACATTTTGATCGGCATGGGAATTTTCATCGCCTTGTTCGTTGTCGGTCTGATTTGGGAAGTGAAATCCAAAGCACTCGATTGGAATTAAGCAATGGGAAAAGACGCGTTCGAGGTTATCGTCAACGTCGCTAAAATGTTTGTCATCTTCCTGATGATGGTTCAGGCCGTGCCCATTCTCGTTTGGGCCGAGCGCCGCGGATCCGCTTTCATTCAAAATCGTCTCGGCCCCAACCGAGTCGGTCCGTTGGGGCTCATGCAGCTTCTAGCCGATGCTGTAAAGTTTCTTTTTAAGGAAGAGTTCGTTCCCGAAGAAGGAATGCGACTCATGTACTTCGGTGCTCCGATCATGGCGCTCATTCCAGGTGCCTTGGCATTTGCTTCGATTCCGCTCTCGCTGCCAATCGATATCCAAGAATTTCAGATGCTGGGCCATAGCTTTGGGCCGTATCAGTTTCTCTTTCAGGGCTACGACATCGGCGTCGGCATCGTTTTCGTGCTCGGCATTTCCTCGCTTGGGGCGTATTCGCTATTGATGGCAGGGTGGGGCTCGGCCAATAAGTATTCGCTTATGGGCGCCGTCCGCGCGAGTGCGCAGATGATCAGTTACGAATTGGCGCTCAGCCTCTCTCTCGTCGGCATCTTGATGGTCTTTGGAACGTTTCATTTTGCCGACATTGTCACTGCCCAGACCGGCCCGCTGACCTTTACCTTCCTCGGCAATGTGCACGTCGTTCCGTTTCTTCCGAATTGGGGAATATTCTACAATCCGCTCGGCGCAGTTTTATTTTTCTGCGCGACCTTTGCCGAGACCAACCGACTTCCCTTTGATTTGCCCGAAGCCGAAGGTGAGTTGGTTGCTGGATTTCATACCGAATACGGCGGCTTCAAGATGTTGATGTTCTACATTGGTGAGTATGGCCACATGATGGTCGCGAGTGCCTTGCTAGCCACGTTTTATTTCGGCGGCTATAATTTCCCCGGTGTCATGCCCTCGTCAGTTCTGGATTTCTTGAACACAAACCTCGGGCATCCCAATATCGCGAGCATTTTGACGGCTCTGATTTTTCATCTGGTGATTCTAGTGAAAATCGGATTTTTTCTCTGGGTCTTTATCTGGGTGCGTTGGACTTTGCCACGCTTTCGCTACGACCAATTGATGGACCTAGGCTGGAAGTCCATGCTGCCCTGGGCGCTTTTCAACACTGTGCTGACTGCGGTTTGGTTGTACGTAAGTCATTCGTGAACGAGGTGAATTTTCCATGTTAACCGTCAATGATTATCTCTTCTATATTCTCTCGCTGGTCTCGCTTTTTTGCGGCGTTGGAGTGATCACCGTTCAAAACCCGATTTTTTCGGCGTTCTACCTCGCTGTCACCATGGTCAGCATCGCCGGTCTCTTCGTCACTCTCAATGCATTCTTCATTGCCGGCGTGCAGCTGATCGTCTACGCCGGAGCCGTGCTGGTTTTGTTTGTCATGGTTTTGATGTTGTTCGATCTCAAACACGAGATGAAAACATTTTCGCGCGGCCTTGTCGGCAACGTTTTCAAAATCGCGTCAGCTGGTGTGCTGCTCGGCATGCTGCTCACTTACACTTGGTACACGTTCTCGTCAGATCCGGGTTTTGTTCCTCTGAACAACGATCCTCAAAAAGCCATGGATGTGACTAAGGCCCTTTCAACTGCGCTCTTTACCCGTTACATTTTTGCTTTCGAAGCGATCGGCGCCTTACTTCTTATGATTGCAGTTGGCGCGGTCACTCTTTCTCGTATCGCCGGGGGAACACATGCCGACCATTGAAGCCGCACTCAAAGTTGGACTGAATCAGTACCTTTATCTTTCGGCCATTCTCTTTGTGCTTGGAATGGTCGGCGTTCTGCTTCGCCGCAATGTGATCGTTATTTTGATGAGCATCGAGCTCATGCTCAACGCCGTCAATATTAGCTTTTTGGCGTTCAGTCGCTTCAGTGAGAGCGTCAACGGTCAGATCATGGTCTTCTTTGTCATGACCATCGCGGCCGCCGAAGCCGCTGTTGGCCTGGCTCTTGCCGTGACAATATTTAAAAAATTTCGCGAAGTGAACATTCGCTTCTTTGAGCACTTGAAAGGCTAGAGGAAACGACCGCATGACGGATACCGCGCTTTTTGCCATTCTCCTTCTCGCGCCACTCGTTGGCTTTTTGATCAATGGCGTTCGCCTCGAGAGACAACCCGCACATAGCCATGGTGAGCACGGACACGGAAATGCTGCGGAGCCAGCCGACGGGCACTCCAACGCGCACGACGATGCGCACGACGACGCGCACGGCGACCATGCAAATCATGGCGGTAACAGCGCCGCCAGACCACTTCTCGCGGGCGTCATCGCCACCACTGCGGTTGCGATTTCATTTTTGTGCGCCATCGCTTTGGTCTCAAAACTCTTCGGCGAAGGTGCGCCTTCTTCGGTCTCTGCCCAATTTTATGAGTGGTTGAATATTGGTTCGCTGCGAATTTCGGCAGGCGTCGTCATCGATCACATCAGTGCAATTATGGTTTTGGTCGTAACTGGGGTCGGAACTCTGATCCACCTATTTTCGGTCGGCTATATGTCGCACGATGCCCGTCCATCGAAGTACTTCGCGTACTTGAACCTGTTCTTGTTCAACATGCTTCTCCTGATCCTCGGCGATAATTTGCTGATGATGTTCATCGGCTGGGAAGGTGTTGGCCTTTGCTCGTATCTGCTCATTGGCTTCTGGTTCACGGACAAAGAAAAAGCCGCCGCTGGAATGAAGGCCTTCGTCACCAACCGAATCGGCGACGCCGGCTTTCTACTTGGAATTTTCTCGCTCTTTTTCCTGTTCGGCACCGTTAACTTTCAAGAACTGATTCAACACGCCCCCCACGTTCCAGAAGTTCTTTGGACTGGCCCGGTGACTCTCGCCTGTCTCTTTCTCTTTGTCGGCGCGACGGGCAAGTCGGCGCAGATTCCCTTGTACGTCTGGCTGCCCGACGCGATGGCCGGTCCGACGCCCGTTTCAGCCCTGATCCACGCAGCGACGATGGTGACCGCGGGCGTTTACATGATCGTCCGCTTGCATCCGCTCTTTCTGGCGGCCCCCCATGCTCTGAATGTCATCGCCGTGATCGGTGCGGCGACGGCTTTGCTGGCGGCGACGATTGGCCTCACCCAATGGGACATCAAAAAAGTTCTCGCTTATTCGACAGTTTCGCAGCTGGGCTACATGTTCCTTGCGTGCGGCGTCGGTGCCTTCGGCGCGGCGATTTTTCACTTGATGACCCACGCATTTTTTAAAGCTTTGATGTTCTTGGGCTCGGGCTCGGTCATCCATGCCATGAGCGAAGAGCAAGATATTCGCAAAATGGGTGGACTCCGAAAATACCTGCCAATCACCCACTTTACTTTTTTAATGGGTTGGCTCGCAATTATTGGCCTTCCACCCTTTGCTGGATTTTTTTCCAAAGATGAAATTCTCTGGCAGGCGTTCAGTAGTCCCTTCGGCAACAGAGGTCTGTGGATCGTTGGCGTGATCGCTGCAGCTTGCACGGCGTTCTACATGACTCGCTTGATGGCTATGACCTTCTGGGGTGAGAGCCGCGTGAGTAAGAGCGTGCATCCGCACGAATCACCACTTGTAATGACTTTGCCGCTGATCATTTTGGCCATCTTGTCGGTGGTCGGCGGCCTTATCGGCATTCCGCATGCGCTCACTGAAATTCTTCCCGGTCATCCGGGCAACTGGCTTGAGCACTGGTTTGAAGGCGTGATCGTGACACCTGAGGTCGCCGAGGGCGGCGCAAAGACTGCGCTCGAACTTTCGCTGATGGGCGTGTCTGTTTCGGTCGCAGGCGTGGCGGCGTTGCTCGCTTATTCGTTCTACGTCGTCTCGCCAGGCCGTCCAGCAGCTTTCGTGTCAAATATTCGCTGGTTTTATAACCTGGTTTACAACAAATACTTCGTCGACGAATTTTACGTTGCCAAGATCATCGACCCGATCGTGGGCGCCAGTAAAGCCTTATGGGCCTATGTCGACGTCGGCTTCATCGACAAAGCCACCTACGTGCTTGCCGATTTGGTTAAAGGCTTAGGCTCGATGATGAGAACTTTGCAAAATGGCAATATGCAGCAGTACGCCCTCTACATTGCGATGGGCGTGGCCGCGACTATCTTTTTGATTTTGAGGTGAGGACCTAATGAATCTTCTTTCTGCGATTACGCTCCTGCCGGTGCTTTTTGCCGTTATTGTGATGTGCGTGCCGAAAACCGTGGTGCGGCCCGTGGCGCTGCTCTTGGCGTTGTTTGAGTTCGGTCTAAGTCTCAGTATCCTGAGCCATTTTGATAAGGGTTCGGCCCTCTTACAGATGGCAGAAAACATCCCGTGGATCCCCGAATTCGGAGTCAGTTATTACATCGGCGTCGACGGCCTCTCTCTTTGGCTCGTTCTCCTGACGACGTTCCTCACGCCGCTCGTGGTTCTCGGCAGCTGGACATCGATTGATAAATCGATCAAGGGATTTCACGCCGCTCTTTTTGTCTTGCAGACCTCCATGCTCGGCTCGTTCGTCGCGATGGACGCGATTTTATTCTACGTTTTTTTCGAACTTTCACTGGTGCCGATGTATTTCATGGTCGGTATTTGGGGTGGGCAGCGGCGCGTTTACGCGACCGTAAAGTTCTTTATTTTCACAATGGTGGGCTCGCTCCTGATGTTGCTTGCGATCATCTATTTGATGTTCGCTGCGCACGACACCCTCGGCACGATGACTGCGAGCCTTCCGGCGCTTTATCAGCTTAAATTGCCGTTCATTGCCGGTGACCTCTTAAATCCGCAGACGCTGCTTTTCCTGGCATTCTCGATCGCCTTTGCAATTAAGGTTCCGATGTTTCCGGTGCATACGTGGCTGCCCGATGCGCACGTCGAGGCGCCGACTCCCGGTTCGGTCATCCTGGCGGGCGTGATGCTGAAAATGGGAAGTTTTGGTTTCTTGCGCTTCGTGATCCCACTCTTTCCCGAAGCTTCTGAACACTTTGCGTGGGTTTTCATCTTGCTCGGCGTGGTTGGCATTATTTACGGCGCACTCGTGGCTATGGTTCAGCCAGATATCAAAAAGCTCGTTGCCTATTCTTCAGTTTCGCACATGGGCTACGTGATGATCGGAATGTTTGCGCTCAATAACTATGGCGTGAGCGGTAGTCTTTACCAAATGCTCAATCACGGTATCTCGACCGGCGCGCTCTTTTTCTTGGTCGGCATGATTTACGAGCGCACGCATTCGCGTGAAATCTCTCGATATGGCGGTTTGGCAAAAGTCCTTCCAATCTTTACGATCTTGTTTTTCATCGTGACGCTCTCAAGCATAGCGGTGCCCATGACCAATGGTTTCATCGGCGAATTTCTGATCCTGATGGGGACCTTCGCAGTGCAAAAAGGTTTCGCGATTTTGGCAGTTATGGGCGTCGTGCTTGGTGCCGTCTACATGCTCTGGATGTTTAAACGGGTCTTTTTCGGTGAGCCAGGCGAGCTGGTAAAAGATACCCATCATCCACTGCACGATTTGAATCTTCGTGAGATCGCGGTCATAGTGCCTTTGCTGGTGATGATTTTCTGGATGGGTCTTTTTCCCAATCACTTTCTCGATTGGACAAAGGCAAGCGTCGATAACCTAGTCGACAACAAAGACAATTACCGAATCACCGCGACGAATGGAGCAACAGCGGGATCAGCAGCTCCAGTGGGCAACTTAGCGCGCGTGACCGCACACCTGCCGCCAGTTAAGGAGCAGAAATGAACGCGCAGACCCAACAAGTTTTGCAGGATTCCGTCGTCATTTTGCCGATCAGTGTTCTATTTTTGGTAAGTTTGATTCCGATTCTAATTAAGGTTTTCCGCGGCAATCGCGAGCCGCAACCGTTTTCCACTTTGCTGTACGGCTTCATTGGATTGGTATTTGCCACCGGTATCACTGCGGCTATGGCCGGCGGCCAAAAAACCGCTTTCTCGCTCGCCATCGTGCTCGATGATGTCTCGGTGTGGAGCAGCTGCCTTGTTTATTTCATCACTGCGATTGTCCTGATGCTCAGCTATGACCACGCGGCGACGAAGGGCAAACAGTTTTCGGAATTTTGTTTTCTCTTAATCAGCTCCGCGATCGGCATGGTGATTTTGATCATGTCTAACGACCTGATTGTCACGTTCCTCGGTATTGAAATGATGTCGCTAGCGCTTTACATCCTGGTGGCGATGAGTAAAGAAGAGACACTCGCGAAAGAAGCCGCGTTTAAATACTTTATCCTCGGAAGCTTTGCCTCGGCGATTTTTCTTTACGGTATTGCGCTGATCTACGGCACTGCGGGCACGACCTACCTGATCGGCAACGAGAGTACGGTCGGCCTCGTGCAAAACGCTGGGCGACTGATTTCTACCAACCGAATCTTTCTGGTCGGACTTGGTTTTGTCACTCTGGGCTTCTCATTCAAGGTGGCACTCTTTCCGTTCCATGCCTGGGCGCCCGATGTTTACCAGGGAGCCCCGACGCCGATCACGGCTTTCATGGCGACAGCGGTGAAGGCAGCGACCTTCGTGGCCTTCATTCGACTTTTCCATTGCCAAGGACTCGCGTCATCTGCGGCGTTTATGAACGCGATGTCATGGATTGCCGTGCTGACCATGGTGCTTGGAAATGCCGCGGCCATCATGCAGGACAACGTCAAACGCATGCTCGCTTATTCGAGCGTTGCGCATTCTGGCTACGCGATGGTGGGCCTTATCGCCGCGGGCTTTGGCTCGGATTTCAATGCCAGCGCTTCGAGCGTGCTATTTTACTTGTTTAGCTACTCCTTCATGACCATGGGGTCTTTCGCGCTCGTTGGACTTTTAGAAAAGGAAGCCGGCACGATCATTCGCATGGATGACCTCAAGGGGCTCGCGCGCCGCCATCCGGTACTTGCACTTAGCTTCACCATTCTCATGCTGAGTCTTGCGGGAATCCCACCGACCCTCGGATTTTTTGGTAAGTTGTACATCTTCTCGGCCGCGATCGAACAAGATATGTACTGGCTCGCGTTCTGGGGCGTTCTTAGCTCCGCGATCAGCGTGTATTACTACTTGCGTCCGGTTGTCATGATGTACATGTCTGAAGAAGAAGGTGCCGAGATCGTTCATGCCAATATCATGACCCGCTTCACGGTCATAGCAGCGGCCCTGATCATCGTCGTCGTCGGAATTTTTTCGTCGCCGGCGATTCGCGCGATTCGCTCGGCCTTTAATTTACTCTAAGTTTGTCTCAGTTGCTGTCAGTAGACTGGCGTTTCCTCTGCAGTGGGCTCGTCATCCGGCGCAGCCTCGTCCGCTTGCTTGAGCATTTTTTCGATCTCACTTTGCAGATTGATTCCGGGCGGAGGAAAATTATGATTTTCAACTTGGTGAATTCGTCTGTTGCAACCGCCATTGTAGTTGCCGTGCGCACCTTGATCTCCCATGATCACGATTCGTGAAAAAACGCCGAGTGATCCGCAGCCCGGTGGCAGAGCTCCAGTTTCGGCCGCGATACTTTCAAGCAACACAGTTACACGTTTCGCACCACTCGAAAATGCGATCAGCCCTGGGTGGTCAAACGTC
Organism: Bdellovibrionales bacterium; assembly: GCA_043746165.1. GTDB lineage: Bacteria > Bdellovibrionota > Bdellovibrionia > Bdellovibrionales > JAMPXM01 > JAYTRM01. Next base: position 14,249 of record JAYTRM010000191.1, read on the forward strand.
ATGCCCTTACAGGCTGCTTTAGCTCGTTTTATAATGAGCGAGGGCTGAACACCTATCCAGGTGAAATCCATTCCAGTTGAGAGATTGCGTACATTGGCTTGCGGGACCGCGATGGTCGCACCCGTCGCGTCTGCGACCGCCTGGAGTTTGGCCCGATTTCCCGTTTCCCAATTGGTGAAGACATCGCTCCCTTTAAATTGTGGGTACTGGCCACTCATGTATACAGCTGTGATGGTCCCGTTCGAGCCGGCTTTGGGCACGATGCAAGTGGGAGTGAAATAACTCCTTGCTTGAGCTTCGACCGCGAACATGGACCATAAAAGAATAAGAATCTTCATCGAGAATCTCCGTTTGCATTGTTATCTAGCTCGCTTATTTTAGGACTGCTAGGGTCCACCGCCGGTTTCGCCGGTAGAATTTTTTTCAAGATCGCCGGCAGGCTCGGGCTTAGCGGTGGGAAAACGTGGGGAGAAATTTCGAAAACAGTCCGGCCGCATTTTCCCTGCTGGGGACCGTTCACACCTTGGGCACCGATCACAAAGATGCCGTTGTATTTTTTGAATGCCGCGCATGTCATTTCGTCTAGCATTCGCGCCAGGCGAATCGCGCCACTCGAAAAGCCAAGAAGCACGCGGTGGAGGGATAGCGAAGAGCCGCACGCGTCGACAGCGGCTTTCTCAATTTTCGCAAGTGAAACAAGATTCCAAGCGTGCTGCGTCCCGTAACCGTCACCGAAGTTTCGGAGCGGCGCCAGGGGAACTGCGATCTTGATATTTAACTTATTAGCGAGACTGCTTAAGTAGACTCGATTTGCCTCTTCAATTTCGATGTAACCATTTGAATCATCATCGCTGTTTGCTGGAAATAAACCGCTTAGATAGATGACCTGTACAGGCAAATCGCTGGCCGATGTAGAATAAAAGCACGTTGGATTCTGCACGGATTCGTCGTCAGCAAGAGCGCGCGGCATAAGTACAAACACTGTCATTACAAACAGCATGACCGGTTTTATTCGCCTTAGGCCTAAGTCAATCTTGCGATGCAAAAGCATAAATGAGGCTTCCACCTTTAATTTTTTTGAGCAATTCACGAGTGTGAGCACCGCGCGGAATTCCGAAGCAACCTTCGTCGAGTTCACCTTCGGGCCGACACCATTCAGGATGTCGCAAGCCCGAGGGATAGTGCTGTTCGCGCCGCCGGCATTTTGCTTGATTGTATTCTGGGCCGACGTCGTACTCGTGAACCCAGATTCCCCTCGCAAAGGCGTTTGAATTGGTTGGACTTATTCCGTAGAGATTCATTTTTTTCCCAAAGATCGGATGAGTCTCGACCTTTCTTCCGGTCAAAAAACCGCCAATGGAGGTTTTGAAAGAATTGATTCGATTGGAGAAGTACTTGGGCTTGCCACCCACGTCGGTTCTGCGTCCGTGCGAGACTGCCATGCGATCGACGGTTCCTGCCTTAAGATCGAGAAGCCAAAAACCTTGCTCGTTCATCGGCATCGAGCTGTTGATGATGGTGAGAAAAGACCGATTTTTAAATTGCTTGCGATACCTGTCATTGGCTGTTTGATCGAAAAGCTTAAAGGCCTTGGTGAGTGGCTCCTGGGGAATTCCTAGGGCGACGAAATGATCAAACAGTGTTTGCGGCAGTCCGTTTTCATCCGTCAGCATACGCTGAAACAGCGAGACATGCGCAAGCTCGACCGGATCATCGGCAAGGAGGGGATCTGGGTCCGCTGCGAAATTCTGATCTGAGTTCTGATCTGAGTTCTGGGTAGGAGAATCAAAACCGTGATTTTGACCCCACTGCGCTTCGGCCAATTCGCTCATGAACAGGCAAGTCATGAGGGCGAAAGGGAAGCCGATTAAAATAAAGCGAAGACGGCACATCATAGATTTTTGATCGGCAAAATATGTTCTGATATCAAGATCCTGCGTCACTTATTATCAAATTGAGACGATCTACTCAAAGGTCGAATTTTCGTAAGACCTGCAGGGCAGCACGGAATCCAATGTGCACGATTCGGCCGAGAATTTCGGCGTTGAGGCTGAAGTGATCGACGAAGAACATCTCGTGGTCCTGCGGACTCGGATGAATATAAATGTAGTCGACGCCGGTCTTGTGATTCGCACGTTGTGCGATAATTTCGAGCAGTCGGGTGCGGTGTTCCTCCGAAAGTCCAGCATTGCGGCAGTAGCCATCGACTGTCTCGAGAATGGCGGAGATGTGGCCCTGGTGTTCAATATGCTTTTCGATTTTCTGCTCGACCAATTGATAGAGAGCCTGGTTGATGATGAGCGGAATTCCGTAATTGTGCAAGCTGCCCATGGCAGGCGTGTAGTGATACGGTTGCACGGAGTAACTCGAGATGACAAGATCGGCACCAGCATCGGCAGCTGCGTGAGTCGAGAGTGTTTCGCGAATTTCCCCATCGAAGAAAAAAATCTCACGCCCCTTATTATTGACGATTCCATACGGGGCAAATACTGGGGGAAGGCTCGCGCTCGCAGCCACCGCTTCGCTGATCGTCGCGTAATTGGCATATTCGATGCGTTTTTCTTTGCGGGTCTCGGGAAAATTTCCAAAGATCACTTTGCGCGAGTGATTGAGCTGAGTTGCAACAATGTACAGCTCGACCCCGAGGCTCGCAAAACTGTTTTCGCGTAAGACTTGAGTGCGCAAGTAGCGCTCGATTCCTTTAGTCGTAAACAGTCCATTGATCTTAAAACCGTTTTTGATCAGCGCTTCGAGGCCGCCAGTCACGATCGATTTTCGCCTGAGCATGTTGGGAATGAAGCCAAGGAAATTGCCGCCGTTCAGTGCGAAAATATCGCGATAGGTGATCGGCTTAAGTCGGGTTTCGGGTCTGCGGAGTTTGGTGAGGCCGTGGAGATCGCTGGCCGCGCCCCGTTCAAAGGCATCGATCACGGCTTCGATCGAGTATCCGGCAGCTAAGAAAGTCGTAATCACCGCACCGGCGCTGGAGCCAACATAGATTTTAAAAGTCAGCCTACCATCAGAGTGACGCGCCTCAATATCGCTGGCCGTACCACCGGCAAATGAAAAACCTTTTTCTCGGAGAGCCAAGCAAACTCCGAGGTGAAAGGCCGCAGCTTTTATCCCGCCGCCACTAAGGACAAGCGCGATTCTTTTTTTTTCGCTCAGGCGCATCAGCGCATAGTACCACACCCAAAAGGAATTATGATAGAACCTAGCAATGGCAACTGGACAGTGGCTGCGCTTGACAGATTATTCTTCAAAGTACCGAGTCAGTATTTCGACTCTGCGCCGTCGCATCAAAGACGGTCGTCTCCAACATCGATTTGCAGATGGCCGCTATTTGATTATGGATGAAGCCCCGACCGAGCCGTTCAATGAACCTGGCGACGGCGAAGCTGCTCAAATCTCAAGCACGATGGCCGCAGACGGACCCATTCTTTCGTCGGCCAATAAACTTCTCTCCGAGTTGAAGCTCGCCTACATGAGCATTCTTCATGAAAAAGAAGAACAAATCATCGAACTGAAAGCGGAAGTCAGCGACCTTGCGACCCTGGTTAGAGTGCTCGAGGATGACAACCGAAGTCTTCGCCACCAACTCGGGCGCCCGGCTGCAGATTGTTAATTTTTATCTCTGCGTTAAAGACTCAGGCCTGAATTTCGAATCACGTTGAACTCACGTTGAACGTCGGCGAAATCAGCAATGGCTTTGCCGTGCCACAATAAAAAAGCCGCTCTCTAAAAGAGCGGCTTTGGTGAGCGTCGGGTCGGCGCGGCCGGTTAAGCGGCTGACGCTGCTGCCGCGTCCTTCGGCTTTTTTCCGCCTTTGTTGGTCGGACCGGTGCGCTTGCTCTTACCTAGTTTCTCTTCGAGGGCGAGAGCGAGAACTTCGTCCAAATGCTCAACAAAAATGAAGGTCAGTTGCTTTTTGAATTCTTCCGGAATCTCCGCGACATCCTTTTGGTTTTGGAAAGGAACGATCACGGTCTTCACACCCTGCTGCAAGGCCGCAAGGGCTTTTTCTTTTATTCCGCCAATCGGCAGTACCCGGCCTTGAAGAGTCACCTCTCCCGTCATGGCGACATCGGCGCGAACCGGGGTGTCGGTCATTAAACTGATCAGTGCCGTAGCCATCGTGATACCCGCTGACGGTCCATCTTTAGGAATCGAACCGGCCGGCATGTGGATGTGGACCGTCCAGTTTTCGCTCCAGTCCTCGGGAATGCCGAAGTCTTTCGCGTTGGCGCGAGCGTAGCTCATTGCTGCCGTCGCAGATTCTTTCATGACGTCGCCCATTTGACCGGTGAGTACCAGGCCGCCTTTACCCTTCATTTTGAGGGCTTCGACGTACAGAACTTCTCCGCCCGCTTGGGTCCATGCAAGACCCGTCGCGATACCGATTTGATTCTCTTTGAGTTTCTCGTCGCGCAAATATTTTGGCGCACCCAGGAGTTCAGAGACTTTATCAGCCGTGATCACAATTTTCTCTTTGTTGCCGATCACTTTCATTTTAGCGACCTTGCGGCACAAAGACCCGACCTCGCGCTCCAAGTTTCTGAGACCCGCTTCGCGAGTGTAGTGACCGATGAGGTATTTTAGACCGTCATCTGTAAACTCGATCTCTTGATCATTGATCCCGTTATTTTCCATCTGTCTTTCGAGCAAATGTTTTTTCGTGATCAACAACTTATCATTCTCTGTGTATCCCGAGATGTGGATGAGCTCCATTCGATCGCGAAGAGCGGCGGGAATATTTTCCACCACGTTTGCTGTCGCGATAAAGAGAGCGTTGCTCAAGTTGAAGTCGACGTTGAGGTAGTTATCTCGGAACGCGTGGTTCTGTTCGGGGTCGAGAACCTCGAGCATCGCTGCCGACGGATCACCGCGGAAATCTGAGCCGAGTTTGTCGATCTCATCTAACACGATCACTGGATTATTGGTTTTAATCTGTTTCAGTGCCTGCACGACTTTTCCGGGCATGGCGCCGACATACGTACGGCGATGACCGCGAATTTCGGCTTCATCCTTCACTCCACCGAGAGCGATCCGGAAGTATTCGCGTCCCATCGAGCGGGCGATCGATTTACCGAGCGAAGTTTTTCCCACCCCTGGAGGTCCGCAGAAACACAGGATCGGACCTTTGAGATCTTTGGGCTTAAGCTTCCGAACCGCAAGGAATTCAAGGATACGATCTTTCACTTTGTTTAAGTCATAATGATCATCATCAAGAATTTGCTGCGCGTGATTGATGTCGAGATTGTCCTCAGAATGCTTGTTCCATGGCAGATCGACCATCCAGTCGAGGTACGTACGAACCATCGAGGCTTCAGACGCATCAGGATGCATCCTCTCGAGGCGCCCAAGCTGTTTCAAAGCTTCGGTTAAAACTGTCTCGGGCATCCCGGCGTCGGTGATTTTCTGACGGAGTTCTTCCATCTCTTCACCTTTGGAATCTTGCTCACCAAGCTCAGACTTTATAGCGCGCATTTGCTCGCGCAAGAAGTACTCACGCTGTGATTTTGACATTTCGTCTTTAGCCGTGTTGCGAATGCGGGCTTGCATCTGCAGGACTTCAAGTTCATTAGCTAAGATTTCATTTACCAATTGCAAGCGCTGCTTCGGCTGCGAAGTCTCGAGCACTCGTTGCGCGTCTGAGACTTTAAGTCCGAGGTTCGAAGCAATCAAATCCGCGAGGCGACCCGGATCTGTGACGTCATCGAGAATCAAAAGAATATCCGGCGACAGCATGCGGCCGAGCGCGATGATTTTCTCGAGTTGTTCGCGGGCATTGCGAATCATCGCTTCGTACTCCACCGGAGCCCCGGGAAGTTCAGAGTCAGCGACTTTTTCAACGGCGACTTCGAAGTTCGGCGACGATTTCAAATAGCGTTTGATGCGCCCTTTGGCTTCGCCTTGGATGAGGATCTTCACCCGGCCATCCGCGAGTTTGCGCATGCGCATGATCCGCGCGATCGTGCCAGTGGTGTAGATGGTCTCTTCCGTCGGATTCTCTTCGGTGATCTCTTTTTGAGAGGCCAGAAAGATAAGACGGTTTTTCGCCAGCGCCTCTTCGACCGAGCGGATCGAAGCCTCTCGCCCAACAAAGAGCGGAAGAATCATGTACGGGAATACGACAATGTCGCGTACAGGAAGCATTGGAAGAGTTTCAGGGATCTCGGTCACTTTATCGTCAAAAGCCATTTGTTCCCCCGACAGGAGTTGCTTGCTTCATACTTGTCGGCCTGCAAATGCTTGGGCTTTAAGGGCGGGGAGCGTCGAAAAGGTCCGGAAATAGCGAAAAAGTACCTGAATTGTGTGCTCTTTTTGAGATTTTTCAAAAATCAGAGCAAAAGTCTAACCCGCGGAAAACCAGTCTCCTAGCCCTTCTGATTGACCTTATGGGCTGGTTAAGATCGTCCCTATAACGAAAGCATTGATCAATATAGTGAAGATGGTGTGACTGTAAAACCGATTTCAAAATCACTGGATAAGGGCTCTGTGAAGCCCTCTGAAGACTCTCGCGTCTTTGGGAATCAGCTGAACTTAAGCAAACAATCGCTCTTTATTTTCTTGTTCTTCTTTGCAGGCGACGCAAAGAGTAGCAACTGGACGCGCCTTGAGTCGAGCAACATGGAGTGGTTCTTCACACTGCTCGCAGAGGCCAAATGAGCCCTCTTCGAACTTGCTCAATGCCCGATCAATTTTTTGTAAGAGCTGAGTTTCTCTTTCACGTAGCCTGAGACTTAAACTCAGACTCACCTCAGAAACAGCTAAGTCACCCTCATCCCCTTGAGAGGTGCTTTCGACTGTCGCTGCCGTCTTAAAGAAATCAGACTTATTGAGAATCTCTGATTTTTGACCCAGAAGAAGTTCTTTGAAAAACTGAAGCTCGTTTGCTCTCATCGTTGGTAGCCCCTCTGCAGATGATTAAAAACTAAGCACAACTTTGCGAGAAAGAATCTTTCTCAGTACAGGTTTTGTAAGCTTCTAAGGGTGACGGGGAAAGTTTGCAATAAAAAAATTACACTGCCCAATTCTTCCGCAGAGTGTGAAACCACGCGAGATTTTGAATATTAGGTGATTTTGAAGGTTCCTCAATTTGCCCAATTCTATTAAGCCGGATCGTCAGAATCGCGCGAATCAGGCAGTGCCCCGAAAAAAAGGTCCTGGGCACTGTAATTTTCTGTCTTAAGAATCTGTCAGCCGGCGACGGATTAAGGGCGAGCAAACTTGCGGCGTACCGCTTCGCGAATTTCGGCGCCCTCAATACTCAGACGAGTCCAGGGAATCGCGCGCAAGCGCTCGACTTCAATTTGTTCTTCAGTCTCTTCGCAAGTTCCGTAAGTTCCGCTCTGAATGCGAGACAGGGCAAAATCAATTTCCATGAGGAGCTCGCGCAGACGTTGCTGAGAAGCGAGAAAGTCATGTTCTGCCAAAAGTGCCATCGTTTGATCGGCCTCGTCACCACCACTTTTGTCGAGCGTTTCAAACTCTGAGCGCTGCCGACGAACGCGATTGAGTAAGTCCATTCGCGCTTCAAGAAGCTTTGTGCGGCACTCCTGAATAACAGTTTCGGTGATGGTCCTTGTTAACAACCTCATAAAACGGTCCTCCCTTCTATTAGATTAACGACGCTGCGGCAGTTTCGGCCCCGCCTTTCGTCCTCACTTTCGCGCCCTTCGCGAGAAGTTGAACGATAGGACCTTCTTCGGGGGAGGAGCGGTTAGAACAGGCGGTGGAATTATCTATTCAATATTTTGATGGAAACTATAGGTTGGATTGAGGAATTTGATGTTTCTTTGTCCCGAATAATTTCCGGTCAATGATTTTAGCTAGTTATAACGCTTTGGCAGGGAGTAGAAGGATGACAGATTACCCTTGCCTCAATTGTACGCAATAGCGTATAGTCAGAAATAAGCGGAGGTCTCTTGAATCTTGCTTTTACCATCCTAAAAACCAATCACTTCACCGATTGGTTCGAGGAGCAAGACAAAGAGACTCAGGCGAGGGTGCAGATCCGTCTGGATCGAATCGCGATCGACGGTCATTTTGGCGTTACGAATTTCTTTGATGGAATCACGGAGCTGAAGTGGAAATCAGGCCTTCGCGTTTATACGGCCCGCTTAGGCGGAGTCGTGATTGTAATTTTAGCTGGAGGAACAAAACATGGCCAAAGTAGAGACATCAAAAAAGCAAAAAAGCTCCTTGAAGAAGTCAAAGGCAGTGGTTTTACATCCTCATAAGGTTTTGGATGCTGAAATTTTGGATCGTGACACCCTCAAGGCTATTCTGGTCGAGGCGCTGCTTGATGGCGATTTTGAAACGCTGAAGGATGTGCTCGTCACACAGATTCGGATTCAAAACAAGGCGGAGATTGTCCGCAAATCTAAACTAGGGCGCCAAACCCTTTACGACTTGATTGATGGGAAAAGAGAATTTAATCCTACCGTGAAAACTTTGAGCAGCTTACTGAAGGCAATTGCCTGAGGTTACCTGGGCCGGATGACTTGCGTTATCTCTTACTCGCAGGGAAGTTAATAATATGCCCATCCTTAACAGTAAGAGCCTCAACCGGTCGCCGGAACTCTCGGTCTGCGTTGACAGAAATTTTACCTAGAGCTCCTTGCGCACCATCAAGATGGGCCATCTTATTTCGCAAAGATACGCGATTGGTTTCACCTGATTCGATCAACTGGCGAAGAATCAACGCCGAGTCATACGCCTGAACTTCGGTCAGGCCCGGCTCTTCTTCGAAAACGTCTTTGAAGTTGGCGAAGAAGTGAGAATTGACGAACGTCGGATCGGTCGCAAGGTAGCTATCGACAAAAACCGCGTTCTCGACAAAGCGCTGGCCGCGTGAAATGAGGCTCGGGCTGTTCCAAATATTGGTGCCGAGTAGGCGCGTGCCGTTGACGTTATTGTAAGCGAGCATCGGCGCAATTTGGCCAGCGGCGCGAGCATCATCGGGAATGAAAACCGCGTCAAAGTCGGCCACCGGTGAGAGCAAATCTTCAGGTGCGGGAGGAGCTTTACGGGCGGAAAGTTTCGGATTTTTCTCGGACCAGGCTTTGCTGACGAGGCGATATTCATCCAGGCGGTCTTCGAGGTAGTAAGTGCCGATTAAACGCTGCACGGGCGCGCGGAAGTCCGTCTCTTTAGTATCGTAAGGCTGCGCGCCGGTGATTTCGCCGCCGTGCGAGCGCACTTCATCCCAGAATAAATTGGCGAATTCGATGCCGTAAGCATCATTGGGATAAAGAATCGCAAAAGAATGAAGACTTAGTTTCCCCATCGCGGTTTCGACAAGGGCTTGAATCTGCATTTGGCTGGTGAGCGAGTTCCGAAAAATTGAATCGCCAGCTTGCGTGATGCCCGATTTTTGCGTGAGCATGATCGTCGGAACTCCGAATTCTTGGGCCTTCGCGCCTTCAGCGATCGCAGTCTTGCTGAGCAAACCGCCGATGATGGCGATCGCCCCGTCTTCTTCAACCAGACGCTCGATCGCGCGGCGGGCGCCGTCGGGGCTACCTTCGCTATCGACCACCGCGAGCTTAAAGGGGGTTTTGCTGGATTCGGATCTTCCCGTCCCGAAAATTCCCAAGGCCAATTGAATTCCCCGCAAGGCTTTGTAGCCGATTTTAGCTTGTTGACCCGAGAGGGGCAGGACAACGCCGATTGTGTGTGGGTCGATGTGATTACGAGATTCGAGTTGCTGCAAGTAGGCCTTGGATCGATCGGCGAGGTCAGTTCCTGGAACGAGAGAAATCACGCCCGTAAAGGCCTCGTGGGCGTGCGCGAACTGCTGCTGCTCAAGCGACAATACGCCATAACGAAACTTCGCCACCGGCTGAATGAACGAGTAGCGCGAGCTGCCGGCCACTTCGCGAAGATCGTCTTCACCGAGGCGTGCTTCGACCACTTCTTGCGCGATTGACTTGTAACGGTCGCGATCGGTAGGCGCCGTCGCTTGTTCAGATAAGGTAATGATTGCTTTCAGGCCCGGAAGATAGCGTTTCTGGGCGATGAGAGATTCAGCGCGTAGGCTCTCAGCCTCGATAAGATTCTCGGCTGATGGATTTTTCCACTGCGTGGCGCGGTCAAGTGTCTTTTCAGCCTCAAGCGCGTCGCCGTGTTTGAGTTGAATTTTCGCCGCCGCGATCGTTGCTGCCGGTTCGAGGGGTGTCGCGACCGGAAGTGCAAGGATTGCTTTAAAATTCACGAGCGCTTCCGCATCGTGCTGTTCGTTGAGATTCATTTCCGCCATCAAGTAATAGGCGTTGGCCGTGAGATCCGAAACTGGCGCCTGTCCGACGAAGGCCTTCAGGCGTGGCATCGCGTGTTTGTAATCGCCGGCCTTGGCCATGGCCTCAGCTGCGCGATAATTTTTTTCGACGTCGGGAGCTGCATGTTGCGCCGGTTGACGAACGGGAGCCGAAGCCGAACAGGAACAGACACCAAGGAGCATGATGATGGGAATTTGCGAAAACCAATTCATGGACACCATCATTTCTTGGTTTTAAGTAATCTGTCTACCTTGTCATTGTACGCCTTGATCAAAGGACTGGGCTTGAGCGTGCTTGAGAATTTTTTGAGCAAATCGCGCTGTTCGTCGGTCAATTCTCTCGGCACATCGATGACGACTCGCACCAACAAATCACCAGTTCCCGGACCGCTGACTGACGCAAACCCTTTTCCCTTTAAGCGAAAAACTTGGCCTGCCGGCGTAAAAGCAGGAATTTTCAACGAGGCTTTTCCCGTTAACGTTGGAACATCAGCGCTTGTGCCGAAAACCGCATCTTGATAGCTGAGGGGAAGATCCAGGTGAACATCGTCATCCACGCGTCGAAAGACCGGATGCTCTTGAATGTTGATGATGACGTAGAGATCGCCCGCGACTCCGCCGGCTCCGCTATCACCCTCTCCACGGATTTTGAGACGCTGGCCAGCCTTAACGCCAGCTGGAACCGTAATTGCCAACTTGGCCGGATCTTCTTTACCTGCTCTCTGGCGAATGAAGCTGATCGTTTTCTCTGCTCCGGTCGCGGCTTCTTCAAAACTGATATTGAGCGTGTAACGGAGATCGGCGCCGCGTCCGCCGCGAGCCTGCCCAGGGCGTTGTGCGCTCGGGCCACCTGGTCTAGGGCCTCCGGCGGGGCGGCCGTTGAATAAATCGCCGAAAATGTCGCCGAACAAATCCTGAAAGGAAGCATCGGCGCCAGCATTGGCGCCAGAATTGGCGTTAGAGCCAAACCCGCCAAAGTTTTCAAATCCACCCGGGCCGCCAGTAGCACCTTGCCGAGCGAAGCCTTCGAAAGGATTCCCGGCGCCGGGCTTGAATCCGGCTTGGGCCCCCATGTGTCCGAATTGGTCATAAGCTTGACGCTTTTGGGGGTCGGATAAAGTTTCGTACGCTTCGCCGAGTTCTTTGAAACGCTCTTCGGCTTTTTTATCGCCAGGATTTTTGTCAGGGTGATACTGCATCGCGAGTTTGCGAAAAGCTTTTTTCAGCTCGTCGGCTCCGACGCTGCGGTTAACCCCTAAAACTTCGTAATAATCACGTTTCGCGGCCAAACCCGAACTCCCCAGTCACATGGGTGACTATGTTTTTGCCTTCGCCCCTGAATTTGCCACGGGCTTTGCCACGACGACTTGACCGGGCCGAATCACGCGGTCGTGAAGCTTGTAAGGTTTTTTGAAAACCTGAGTGACTGTCCCCGGAGAATGCGCGTCGGTCTCTTCACTCGTGACGGCTTCGTGCACGGACGGATCAAAAGGCTGTCCGTGCGACGACACTTCGCTCACGCCGTGACGCAGAAATGTGTTGCGAAACTCGGCTGCCGTCATCTCAATTCCCTTACGAAAGTTACTCAAGGCTTCGGGACTCACCAGAGACTTCGCTTCGGTACTCAAGGCCGTCTCGAGAATATCGAGTACGCCGAGCAGGTCAGAGATCACGCGCTCAGCGCCGTATTTACGAAGATCGGCGCGCTCTTTGATCGCATTTTTTTTGAAATTCTCAAATTCGGCACGAAGATAGAGATACTCATTTTTGAATTTTTCCGCTTCTTCACGAGCCATCGACAAAGCGTCGGCCCCGCCAGATTTCTGGCCGGAATTCGCTACCGAGCCCGGTCCGTCGGCATCGACAGGCGTCGCACCCGAGGTGTTAAATTCATCATCACTCAAGCGCTGAGGACCCGAGGTGGTTCCCGCCTTCTCATTTTCATTCATATCGGCTCCTTTTAGCAATCGAGCATCATCATTATGGGTTCGCTTAGCGGCTTGTCAATTTTATAGGCCATGCAATTCCTCCTCGAGAAAGGTCAGTTGCATGAACACCTGGTTGGCGACCACGCGGCCCGCTGCAGTCAGGCGCCAATTGTCTCCGACTTTCTGCAACAATCCTCGGTCGATTAGTTTTTCGCATATTTCTTGAACCCGCCCGAGGATGGCCTCTCCAAATTTAAGACGCAGGGCGTTCGCGCTGAGACCGACCTGAAGCCGAAGTGCCGTGTGGCTGAAATCTGTGAGCGCCTGGTGCCTTGCCAGCCGTTCAATGCTTCGAGCTGGGAGATCGCGGCCGAAATTCCAGACCCCATGAGTTTTTGAAAGCGCATCCATTTCCTTGATCGAACGCTCATAGAGCGGAAGTGAGGGTTCATTCCAAAAGCGAAATCCCCAATCGTATTCGGGCGCGAAAGCCGAGTTGAAATAACTGTGCGCACCTGTCCCAAGCGACCAATAATTCTGGTCGGTCCAGTAAAGATGATTATGCCGAGATTCAAAACCAGGGCGCGCGTAATTTGAAATTTCGTAGCGCAAGACCCCAGCTGCCTCAAGATCCGCGTCGATGGCTGCGAACATCTCGACCTGTTCTTCCTCCGGAGCTCGACCCTTGGCCATGGGGTGGTGATCGCCAACCGTCAAACAATAGGTGCTAATATGAGCCGGCGCGAATTCGAGCGCGCGAGCCACATCAGCCCTGACTTCCGCAAGCGTCTGGGTTGGCAGGGCAAAGAGGAGATCAAAGGTGTAGTTAACGCGCTTCGCCTGAAGCAGACTGAGGAGCTTCACGGTGTCGTCGGCGCTGTGTTCACGTCCGGCGATCTGCAAAAGGCGAGGATTAAAGGTCTGCGCTCCGACGCTGAAGCGATTGACGCCAATTTCTAGGTAGCGATCGAGCCGCGCCTCGTCGACCGTGCGAGGGTCAATCTCGAGGGTGAATTCTCCCTCCGCCTTCAGGACTAGGCCCGCGTTTGCAAGTTCTGTGATTAGCGTTAGAATGAGCGGGGGCTCGATCAGGCTCGGAGTGCCGCCGCCGAAATAGATCGTGTCGATCTTTTGTCCTCGAAGTCCGCTGCGAACCTCGCTGGCGCGTCCGCGAATTTCGCGAATCAAGAGGTCGACGTATTGTTCGGGCGGCATGATGGTGCCCATCCTGTACTTCGTGAAATCGCAGTACGGGCAGATCTGACGACAGTAAGGAATGTGGACGTAAACACCGAACGCCATGGAGCTCACAAATGTCTGTTCGAAAGGCCAAAGCCAGTCCTAAAGCGTCTTTGATCAAGCGCCGCAAACTCAAAAACGGCATGGACGTGCTGCTCATTGAAAATCACAAAGCGCCGGTTGTGTCAGTACAAATGTGGGTTAAAACAGGATCGGCCGACGAACAAAAGGGTGAAGAGGGCATCAGCCACTTCATCGAGCACTTAGTATTCAAAGGCACCGAGCGCTACGGAGTGGGCGAAATCGCAGCCATTGTTGAAGCTTCGGGAGGTGAGCTCAATGCCTACACGTCCTTTGATCAGACGGTGTTTTACGTCAATATTTCGCGTGAGTTCGCGGAAGTTGGCCTCGATGTCATCGCGCAGATGATGGGCTTTCCGAAATTTGATTCGGGCGAGATCGATAACGAACGCGAAGTTGTCATTGAAGAAATCAAGCGCGGCAACGATAGCCCCGGACGCCAGGCGAGTCGGCTGCTGTTTTCAACAGTGTTTAAAAAGCATCCCTACGGTATTCCGGTCATCGGCTACGACCGCGTGATTAAAAAAGTGAAGCGAAAGACGCTCGCTGACTATTACCAAAGTCGCTATATTCCGAAAAATATGCATCTCGTGGTCGCGGGGGATTTCGAAACTTCGGAGATGGCGAAGAGAATCGACGAACTTTTTGGCAGGTTTGCGCCGAACCGCTTGCGCAAAGTGACACGTCACAAGGAGCCGAAACAGAGCAGTTGTCGAATCAAGGTCGAGAAAGCTGCATTTGAAGAGGCGCAGTTTCACTTTGCCTGGCGTGTTCCAGGTGCCGCGCACAAAGACGTGGCGGCTCTCGACGTCCTAGCAATGATCCTGGGCCAGGGCGAAAGCTCGCGCCTCGCACAAAAATTGCGAATGGAATCTCCGATTACCAATTCAATCGGCGCGAGCACATTCACTCCCAGAGAAAACGGCTTATTTACGATTTCGGCCACGCTCAATGTCGATCAGGCAGAGGCCGCGTTCAACGGTTTAAAAAATGAGCTCCTTCGCATGGCGAGCGAGCCGCCAACACCCGCCGAGCTTCAGCGAGCAATCGTGAATTTCGAGAGCGAAGAATTCTATTCGATGGAAACAATCGAGGGCGTGGCCCGCAAAGCCGGTAGCTTTGAAAACCTCATGGGCGACTACAATTACTTTCAGAAGTTTATGAAACAGATTTATGCGCTGAAGCCAGAAGATATTTTAAAAGCTGCTCGCAAGTATCTAGGAACGGCGGAGCTCACGATCGTGTCGATGGTCCCGCGACATGAAAAGCAAGTTGCCGCTCACCTGAAGTCCTGGGTGAAGACCTATCAAAAAGAATACGATCAGGCGAAAAAAGCAAAGATCGCTCGGCAAAAAATTTCTAAAGCCAAAAAAGTGAAATGGTCTCTCGACAACAAGCGTGCTGGGACCTCGGGGCTGGAAGTTGAAAAGCACATCCTCAAATCGGGCGCGACGGTGTTTTTCCGGCCGACCCACGATACACCGGTGTTCAGTGCTAAGGCCGGCTTTCTCGGAGGCTTGCGCCTCGAAGATTCGTCGCAAGCGGGTGTGACCGAGCTTCTGTCGCGGGTGTGGACAAGCGGAACCAAAGATTGGAGCGAAGCCGAAATCGCCAATCGCATCGAAAACATGGCGGGTGGTCTCAGTGCGTTCGGCGGTCGCAACTCAGTGGGGCTTTCACTGCAGTCGATTGCTCCGTTTGAAAATGAAGCCCTCGACCTTTTTGACGAAATCCTCGTCGCCCCGGTGATTAATGCAGGTGCGGTTGATCGCGAAAAAACCGTCATGCAGGAGGCGATCCGTTCGCGCGACGATAATCCCGGGCAGATCGTCTCGCAAATGTTCGCCGAGATGATGTTTAAGGGCCATCCGTACGCGCGTGACCTTTACGGCAGCCGCGAATCGGTTGAGACTTTAAAACTTCCAATCGTGAATTCGCACCTCGCAAAAATGGCGAGCGCAAAAAATCTCACGGTCGCAATTACCGGAAGTGTTCATCCTAAACTTTGGCTCGATCGTTTGGAAGCCGCTACGGAACGACTTGGCGGCGGAGCAGCTGTGAAAAATAACTTTCCTCATAGCGGCCCGAAAACCCAGGTGGAAGATTATCGCCACCTCACTCGAGAGCAAAGTCATATCATCGTCGGTTACAAGGGCCTAACCTTGAGCGATCCGAGGCGCTACACTCTGCAAGTCATGCAGTCTATTTTAGCTGGCCAAGGTGGTCGCCTGTTTCTCGAGCTACGCGATAAGGCATCCCTCGCCTACACGGTATCGCCGCTGCGCATGGAAGGTCTTGAAACTGGATATTTCGGCGCCTACATTGGCTGTTCGCCCGAAAAGGGCGCAAAAGCGATCGAGATGATGAATATTGAATTTCGCAAGCTCGTCGACAGCAAAGTCGGAGATGCCGAGCTCGAGCGCGCTAAACGATATTTAATTGGTCGTCACGATATCGATCTGCAGCGCAGTTCTGCGATTTGCTCTTCGATCCTGTTCAACGAGATTTACGGAATCTCGAGTGACG
This sequence comes from Bdellovibrionales bacterium, assembly GCA_043746165.1. Taxonomy (GTDB): domain Bacteria; phylum Bdellovibrionota; class Bdellovibrionia; order Bdellovibrionales; family JAMPXM01; genus JAYTRM01. The sequence continues at coordinate 30,305 of JAYTRM010000191.1, forward strand.
AAGTGTTCAAATACTCAGAATACCTTCATGAAATTTCTGCTGCCGATGTTCAGAAGCTCGCGAGCGAAATATTCTCGCAACCAAAGGTGTTGGCTGCAGTTGGGCCCACGAAGCCTTGGTAAGAGAAGGTTCGTCACCAGGCTCGCTTTTTTACCAGGTTCGCTTCCGTTGGGGAATTTTTTGGTACGCGGGATTTTGTAATAATCCCGCAAGGTAGTCGATCTCATAGCGACTGAGCCCAAGCGCGGTCGCCCACTTCAGCTGGAAGCGAAGGGCGCCCCTTTCGTTGCTCGCGTGCTCCTGGGAGTTCATTTTTCCGTAACGAAACCAGGCCTGGTAACCGTCGAGATGGTTCATAAATTGGTGAATGTGATAGCAGTCGTGGAGGATTGAACTGGCGAGATACTCGCGGCTCGATCTCTCGATGAGTCCTCGTCCGATATAGAAGACCCCGCTTTCGACCTTCACTCCGGAACCAAGGTTGGCGCTGACGCGAATTTCCTTGAGTAGCTTGAGAATCTTTTCCGCCTCGGCACTCAAGGTTGTCTCTTCGAGCAGATTGATCGCGCTGCCGATTTTCCTTTTGAACTGAAGTCGGGTCGACCTCAGGTAGCGACGATCGATTTTTATTTTGGTACGCACGTTCATCTCTTTTAGCATCGTGGCCTCCCGGCCGTATGGAAAGTCCAACGTTTCAAAACGAGACATGCTCGCACGTCCTTGGACCAGAAATAACGATTACAGCCTAGCGACGAAAGGTTGGTGCGTAAATTTCGCCGCATTATGCCGATTACTGATAAAATGAAGTTCGGAGCTGAACATGGGTCGTAATGACCAAGACTTAAGCCAGTCGCTAGTTCTCTCATCTCACGAGTATTTTTCTGAGATCGTGACGGACGCGTTTGAGCGTCGCAAGCTTCGCACCTTCCCCCACGTAAAGAGCTATATGGTAGAGTTGCTTGAAGCCCATATTCCTGCAGAGAATCTTTTTGATGACAAGGATTCTTCAGGCCGGCGCATACGCGATACCCTGGCTGAAACTTTGCTGCGGGCTCAATCGTCTGACACTTTAGTCAAGATTGAACTGCTTAAGAAACTTGGAGATCGCTCTCTTTATATCAGTGGATTTTTTGGCGATAGCCTTCAGCGCAAGCTGGTCGATGTCGATTATTACGCCGACATGGGTTGCACCGCGTACTCGGCCCTCTCTGATTGCGTGCGTGAGGACGCTGCGGCACGAATATATCGAGAAATTTCCAAGAGATTCTTGGAATTCGTTGATGTACTGGCCGATATCAGCACCCGCTCTCACGTGGCAAATGAGGAAAACCTTTTACGTCTCTTCGAAATTTACGCCAGGACCGGATCTGAGGTCGCGCGCGAGCGATTGATTGAAAAGGGCCTCATTTCGATTCCAGAAACAATCAAGAAAAACCAATAGAAACTTTCTCCCTGTGCCGGACGAATCGTAACATACGGTAGACTAATCGCCTGCGAGCAAGCTAGACTCTATATGGTTGAAGTCGAGAGTCTCGCAGCGGAGCTTGAGAACACTATGTTTGGATTTAATTTCGGAGAAATGTTGTTGATTGCGGCAATTGCGTTGATCGCGCTCGGGCCGAAGCAACTGCCTGAAGTCGCACGGGTCATTGGCAAATTTTTAAATGAATTCAAAAGGGCGAGCAGCGAGTTCCAGCGCAATCTGACCGACGCAAATAACACCACGAACCAGGCCTTTACCAATATGAAAAAGGTCATGGACGAAACGCTTAAACCAGTGGTTGGGCAAATTAATCAAAGCCTCAATCAGCAGCTCGATCTTACCGCCCAAACTCCGGCTCCGCCGGCACATCACGCGCCGGCCAAAGAGACAATCGCTCTCGATGACGCCCATCAAATGAGTTTTAACCTTGACGAGTCAAAGCCCGGCATACAGATGGCCTTGGTTGACGAGCCCTCGACTTCCGGCAAGAAAGTCGACTGATGTCTGGAAATCCCAACGACATGGCTCCTGGGCAGTCACTTTTCGATCATTTAGGCGAGCTTCGCGACCGACTCGTGAAATCGGCTTGGGCAATTGCTTTGACGACCGCAGTTTGTTGGATCTTCCACGAACAACTTTTCGATGCTTTGCGTGAACCCATCGCTCCCTTTCTTGAGGGAAATGGTCTCGTTTTCACCCATCCCATCGACAAATTCATGTCGCATTTAAAAGTCACGGTCCTCGCGGGGGTCGTAATCGCGTGTCCAATTTGGCTTTATCAAGCGTGGATGTTCGTGGCGCCCGGTCTTTACAGTCACGAAAAAAAGTACAGCATCATTTTTATTACTTCCGGCACCGTGCTTTTTGCGGTCGGTGTTTCGTTTTGTTATTTCTTGGTTTTGCCGGCGGCATTTCAGTTCTTGCTCAATTTCGGGGGTAAAACGGATCACCCGATGATTACGATCAATGAGTACTTATCGTTTTTCACTACGATGATCTTGGTTTTTGGTTTGGCGTTTGAGCTGCCGCTGGTCATCGTCGTGCTCGGAGTGATCGGCATCGTCGATGCTAAATTTTTGCGCGACAAACGTCGCATCATGATCGTAGTTCTCGCCATAGCTTCGGCAATCGTGACTCCGCCGGATATCATGAGTATGCTTTTGCTCTTCGTTCCTCTCTGGGTACTCTACGAGATTTCGATTATCTTAGTGGCGGTCCTGGGGAAAAAGAAATCTGTAGCGTAGGCGTCGATGAAAGATTTCAATCAGGCGAAATTCACCGCAGTCATCAGCGACCTTCATCTCTGTGAAGCTGAGCCAATCAATTCCAAATTCCCGCTGTGGAAAAAGTATAAGACGCGCGAGTTCTTTTTTGATGACGTGTTCGCCGACTTTCTACGACACATAGTCACGATGGCCGAAGGGCAAGAAGTCGAACTCGTGCTCAACGGCGATATCTTTGATTTCGACAGCGTCTTGGCGTTGCCCGAAGATCCACCTTATCGGGTCAGTTCTATTGAACGAAGCCGCGGACTTTATTCCGAAGCGGAAAAGTCAGTTTTCAAGCTCGATAAAATTCTTGACGACCACACCGGATGGCTCACTGCGCTTCGCTGGTTTGTCCAGTGTGGACACCGAGTGATCTTTGTCATTGGCAATCACGATCTTGAGCTGCACTGGCCTCAGGTGCAGGCTCTTTTTTTAAAGCGCCTCAATCTGCCGGAGACTTTTTGTGAAAACGTTCGCTTCTGCGAATGGTTTTATATTTCCAATGCCGATACCTTCATCGAGCATGGCAACCAGCTCGATCCGTATTGCGTTTGCCTGGATCCACTCAATCCCTACGTTTTGCAGTACAACAAGGTCGAAATTCGTCTGCCATTTGGCAACCTTGCCTGCCGCTACATGATAAACGGAATGGGATTTTTTAATCCGCATGTCGATGCCAATTACATCATGTCGATTCCCGAATATTTGAAGTTTTTCTTTCAGTATATGGCGCGCGCCCAACCGTTGATTGTGTGGACGTGGTTTTACGGCTCATTCCTCACTCTGACTAAATCGATTTCGGACACGCTGCTTCCGGCCCTACGTGATCCCTTGAAAACTGAGGACCGTGTGGATGAAGTTGCGGTCAAAGCCAATGCCACGCCGCGGATGGTTCGCGAGCTCAGAGAAATTTTCGCCCACCCGGCGACCCACCGACCCTTGATAATCGCCCGCGAACTCTGGCTCGATCGCGCTTTCATGATCTTGATTACGCTCGTGGCCCTCCTCGAAGCATTTTTGTTTATTAAGCAAGTTTTTGACATCTCATTTTTCTGGATGTTCATCCCCATTTTGCTTTTTGTTCCGTTTTTTCTTTTCTACAGCCGTGCGATTCGCTCCAACGTCAGCCAATTTAAAGAGCCACAGGACGATATTTTGGCGATGACCGGGACGATCACCCACACTCACCGAGTTATTTATGGCCATACACACATCGTTCGCCACGAAATTATTGGCGCAATTGAACATCTTAATCCTGGCTCCTGGTCGCCTGCTTTTCTCGATGTCGAATGCACCAGGCCGATGGGCCAGCGCACCTTCATATGGATTTATCCCAGTGCGGGCGGCGCACGCGAGGCGCGGCTTTATAATTTTGCCGGAAATATGACTGATGCGAATCGCGATGCGCGCCGAGCCATCGGCCCTGCTTCCACGGCGCGTTAAGAGGCTGAGCTGTTGCTTGGCCCTTAAAATCGTTTTAAACTGCAATGGTCGTGAAGTTATCTAGACCAAGTAAGGAGATATCGATATGGCAGAAGTTCTTGTCGTAACCAGCAAAGTTAAGAAATACATCAAAGAAAAAGGCGACTGCAACACGTCTGCGGAAACCATCGATGTCTTGAGTAAGGCCGTCGAAGCTCTCTGCGAAAAAGGAATGGAAAGTGCTAAAGCCGATGGGCGCAAAACGGTCATGGCCCGCGACATCGTCATCGATCACCTGTAGTCGCTTCGAAGTTCTTAAGCATCAAAATGATATCAAGATTGAGCCCGCTCTCACTGAGGCGGGCCTTTTTTTAGCATCTCTTGGAACTCATCCCAGCCGATAACGGCAACGCCCAGCTCTTCAGCTTTTTGTAATTTTGATCCTGCCTCGTGACCTGCGAGCACAAAGTCCGTTTTTTTGCTCACGGAACCCACCACCACTCCGCCCGAATTTTCAATCAGATCTTTTACTTCATCCCGGCCTTGCGGAAGCGTACCTGTAATCACGAATTTTTTTTCCTGGAGAATTGAACTTTTTTTCACGGAGCGAGCGTGAGAGGCGTAATGGACACCGAGCTCCTGAAGAGCCGCAATCTCTTTCTTCAAAAAATTTCGGCTGAAACTTGCGACGATCGATTCAGCAATGCGTGGGCCGACGCCTTCGATGGCCTCTAGCTGCTCTTGATTGGCTGCTTCGAGATCTTCGATTTTAGTGAAATGCTTTGCCAGATCCTTAGCGGTGGTTTCTCCCACGAAACGAATTCCCAATGCAAAAATCAGACGCGCGAGTGTCGTGTCGCGGCTGGATTCGATGTTTTCAAGGAGATTGCTCGCCGACTTTTCACCTTGCCGCTCAAGAGACAAAATCTTTTCGCGATCAAGGCGATAAATGTCGGAGAACTTCTTCACCAACCCCGCATCGACGAAGGCCTCGATCAGTCGGTCTCCAAGCTTTTCGATGTTCATAGCACGGCGAGCGACAAAATGTTTCAAAGATTCCTTGAGAACCGCGGGGCACGCGGGATTCATGCAGCGGTAGACCACTTCGCCCTCGAGTCGTTCAACCTTCGAGCCGCAGACGGGACATTTCCCGCTGATTTTAAACGGCTCGGATTTTGCGGGACGGCGGGCGAGGACGACCTCGGTGATTTCCGGAATCACGTCGCCCGCTCGCTGAATGATGACGGTGTCTCCGATTCGAATATCTTTGCGATCGATCTCATCTTGATTGTGGAGAGTGGCATTCGTGACGGTGACACCACCCACGCGAACGGCAGTCATGACGGCGACGGGAGTTATTGCGCCGGTGCGGCCGACCTGCAAGACGATATCTTCAACCACCGTTTGGGCCTGTTCCGGCTTGAATTTTGCGGCCACAGCCCAACGCGGACTGCGCGCGACAAAACCCAGTTCATTTTGAAGCGCGTACGAATTGACCTTGATAACAACGCCGTCGATGTCAAAAGGGAGAAGGTGCCGAACAGAAGAGATCAGATGGTAGTACTCGATCGCTTCACCCGGCCCATGACAAATTCGCGCGAGTGGAGTGAGTTTGCTCTTTGCGAGGCGCTCCTGAGTTACCTTGGCAAAATCGGCGAACGCCAAATTTCGGTCTGACAAACCAACGGTAGGCAGGGCCAACTCCGCAAGCCGTTCGTTGAACTCTTCCTGTGAGCGAGACGTCGCGCCTTCGATAACACCAGAGGCATAAGAAAAGAATCGCAACTTTCTTGCCGCCGTGATTTTCGGGTCAAGCTGCCGAATCGAGCCGGCTGCTGCATTTCTGGGATTTGCGAACGGCTGCACACCGCTCTCTTGCTGGCTTTCATTCAGTGCTTGAAAGTCACGTTTCAACATAAGAATTTCGCCACGAACTTCGAAAAGTGCTGGAGCTTTTTCTGCATGAAGCCGCATTGGCACGGATCTCATGGTCTTTACATTATGCAAAACATTTTCGCCGACCGTGCCATCGCCTCGGGTAATGGCGCCTGCAAGCTGGCCATTTTCATAAATTAACTCGATGGCGAGCCCGTCAAACTTCGGCTCGCAGAGGTACTCGAGAGCGGCCTCGTCGTTATGGGCCTGCAAAGCTTTTCTAATACGCTCGTCAAACGCCTGAATCTCTTCCGGCGAATACGTGTTCGAAAGAGACAGCATGGGCGATCGATGCTGCTGTTTCTCGAAGGCATCGAGCGGTGCTCCGCCCACTCGCTGTGTGGGAGAATCTGGAGTGACCAGCTCTGGATGCTGGGCTTCAAGCTCGCGCAACTCAGCAAATTTGTTATCGTAATCTTGATCGCTCACGGTCGGCTGGTCGAGCGTGTGGTATTCGTAATCGTAGCGGCGGATATCGCTTCGCAACGATTCAAGGCGACTTTCGGCAGAGCCCATCGACTTCTTCAGCGTTTTTTTGGCTGGGGCTACTGGATTTGAATCTTGGTCGGATTTTTTAGCCATAGTCGTCCAAGAGTAGAGATTCTAGAATAGATCCGTCAAGGCCGACGCTGCAGGTGTCCGAGAATCGGCAATCCTCATTGAAGAAAAATCATGCATCCGGTAGTTTCAAGCAAACCAAGGAGCCCCGATGCTAGATAAGAAGACGGTTGAAAAAGTCGCGGGCTTAGCCCGGCTCAAAATGTCGGAGACCGAAATTGAGGATTTCACCAAGGTCCTTTCTGCCGTTCTCGAAAATTTCGAACAAATCTCCAAAGTGAATACCGACAACGTCAAGCCACTGGTCACCCCGACCGACATGGCCCTGAGCCTCAGACCCGATCAAGTTGAAGCGATGCCCGGGCACAGCCGCATTCTCGATCATGCGCCTGAAACGACAGGTCGCCTTTTCCGAGTTCCCCCCGTTGTCTAATTTTAATCAGGAGTCTTAAGAAATGGATCTGCTCAAAGAAAACCTTGTTGCAATCGCCGGAGCGGTGCGAAGCAAAAAGATTTCCGCTCGCGAAGTCACCGAATTTTTTCTCAAACGAGTGAAGAAACTCGATACTCAGCTCAATTCGTTTATCAGCGTGAATGACCGCGCGTTGAATGAGGCCGACGAAGTCGACGCGAAAATTAAAAAAGGTGAAGAGCCTGGCCTCCTCGCTGGCGTACCGATTGCTGTTAAAGACCTGCTCTGCACAGAAGGTCTGCGCACGACCGCCGCATCTAAAATACTCACGAACTTCGTCCCGCCCTATTCGGCTACCGTCATCAACCGACTGAAAATCGCCGGCGCTGTCGTGCTCGGAAAAACTAACCTCGATGAATTCGCGATGGGTTCGAGCAATGAAACCTCGGCCTTCGGGGCGGTGAAAAACCCGTGGAATGTCGATTACGTCCCTGGCGGAAGCAGTGGTGGTTCGGCGGCCGCGTTGGCTGCGAGGCTCGCCCCCGGCGCGATTGGTACCGACACCGGCGGATCAATTCGTCAGCCCGCGAGTTTTTGCGGCGTGTATGGTATCAAGCCGACCTACGGCCGCGTGAGCCGCTACGGTATCATCGCCTACGCCTCAAGCCTCGATCAGGCTGGTCCGATGGCAAATTCAACAGAAGACTGCGCGACCATGCTCGAGGTGATAGCGGGAAAATGCAAACACGACGCGACCACTGCGAGCGAAGCGGTGCCAGCTTGGTCTCGGCAAACCAAAGCCGACGTGCGGGGTTTGCGCATAGGTCTTCCCAAAGAATATTTTAGTGAGACAATTGATGCTGACGTTATGCGGGTCACGCGAGATGCGATCGAGGCGTTAAAGAAGCTAGGAGCCACGACTGTTGAGGTTTCCCTACCGCTCGTGAAATATTCAGTTCCTATTTACTATCTCATCGCGACCAGCGAGGCTTCGAGCAACTTAGCCCGCTATGACGGAGTTCGGTTTGGCCACCGAGCGGATTTCTCGCACGACGCTGCCAAAAATCTCGAAGAGTTCTACAGCACGACTCGCGCCGAGGGCTTCGGTACTGAAGTCAAACGTAGAATTATGCTCGGCACCTACGCGCTCAGCAGTGGCTACTACGATGCGTACTATCTCAAAGCCTGCCAAGTGCGCAGGCTATTGCGTGACGAATTTAGCAAAGCTTTTGAAAGCTGCGATGTGATGTTATCCCCGGTCACGACGTCGCCGGCGTTCAAAATCGGTTCACGTATTTCTGATCCTCTAGAAATGTATCTCAACGACATCTTTACAACGTCGACCAATCTCGCGGGGCTTCCGGGAATGTCGGTGCCGGCTGGATTCTCCGCGAGTGGGCTACCCATTGGCATTCAGCTCACAGCGCGACACTTCGACGAGCAGAGAATCTTCAATACGGCTCTCGCCCTCGAGCAGTGCCTCGTAAAGGGTGAAAGGACACCGCATGTCATCTGAAACTCAATACGAACCGGTGATTGGCCTAGAAATTCATGTTCAGCTTCAAACCGCCAGCAAAATATTTTGCGCGAACTCAACTCACTTTGGCAGTCAGGACAACGAAAACATATGTCCCGTCTGCACGGCGCTGCCCGGTGCATTACCTGTGCTCAACGAAAAGGTGGTCGAATTTTCGGTGAAAACCGGACTTGCCTTGGGTTGTCAAATTCGTCGCCAGGCGGTGTTTGCACGCAAGCAATATTTTTATCCGGATTTACCCAAAGGATATCAAATATCCCAATATGATCGACCCCTCTGTGAGCATGGCCAGTTGACGTTCTCGCTCGACGGAGTGAAGAAGGAAGTGAGCATCACGCGGGCCCACATGGAAGAAGACGCCGGCAAATCCACCCACCACGGTGAGTACAGTCTGATCAACCTCAATCGGGCGGGTATTCCGCTTCTTGAGATTGTTTCAGGTCCTGATATGTCTTCACCAGCCGAGGCGGCCGAATATGCACGAAACATCCGGAAAATCGTTCGCTATCTGGAGGTTTGCGATGGCAACCTCGAAGAGGGGTCATTGCGCTGCGACTGCAACGTGAGTGTTCGCAAAAAAGGCACGACCAAGCTCGGAACGAAAGTTGAGATCAAGAATATCAACTCATTTCGGTTTATCGAAAAGGCCATAGAATACGAGATTCACCGGCAGATCGATTGCCTCGAGACGGGAGAACTCATTCGCCAGGAAACGAGACTCTACGATCCCGATAAAAACCGAACGTTCGCGATGCGCTCCAAAGAGGAGGCTCACGATTATCGATATTTTCCAGATCCTGATTTACTGCCGCTCGATCTTGATCAGGTTTGGATCGATTCACTTAAAAAATCTTTGCCGGAGCTTCCGCTCGCGCGCATTGACCGATTTGTCTCCGAATATCAGCTTCCAGAATACGACGCTGCCGCTCTAACCCAGGAGCGCGACCTGGCCGATTATTTTGAAAATGTCGCTCGCGTCAGCAAAAACGCTAAGGCGGCTTCAAATTGGGTGATGACGGATCTAACTCGGCAATTAAATGATTCAAAAAAGGCAATTCTGGACTCCCCCATTTCTGCCCAACAGCTCGGAAAGCTGATCGCCCTCATCGACGGAGGAACCATCTCGGGGAAAATTGCAAAAACGGTATTTGCGGAGATGTGGTCAAGCCGCAAAGATCCTGATGTCGTCATCCAAGAAAAAGGTTTAGTGCAAATAACGGACACGAGTGCCATCGAAAAAATCATTGATGCTGTCATCGCGTCCAATCCGCGCGAACTCGAGCAGTATCGCGGCGGAAAAGAAAAAGTGTTCGGATTTTTTGTTGGCCAGGCGATGAGGGCGTCCAAAGGTCAGGCCAGTCCTGACCTCGTCAATGAACTTCTCAAAAAGAAGCTCAAGTCATGAGAGTCGCTGCGCTCGATCTTGGCACCAACACCTTCATACTTCTGGTCTGCGAGGTCGAGCTCGATGGCTCGCGGGCGCAGGTGACGAAAGTCCTACGAGACGAAGTGCGCCTCGTGCGGCTCGGCCAAGAGGTCAATCGCACGCGGCGGCTTCACCCCGAGGCGCTTGAGCGCGCGCGCGCATGTCTAGTTGAGTTTCAAAAAATTATTTCGGAAACAGGACCGGAGCGCGTCCAGGCAGTCGCCACGAGTGCAGCTCGAGACGTCGAAAATCGTGAGGAGCTCTTGGCGATCGGTCGCGCCGCCGGAATTCCGATCGCGATTGTTCCAGGAGAAACCGAAGCCGAATTTACTTTTTCTGGCACCGTAGAGTCGCAAGCGAGCGATGACGCGGATGAACTAAATATGATCGTCGATATTGGCGGAGGTTCGACCGAATACATAGTCGGAGACAAGCGGGGAATTATCTCACGGATCAGTCTTGATATTGGCAGCGTGCGGCTTACCGAAAAATTCATCACGAGTCATCCACCCTCGTTCGATGAGCGTGAACGTTTAAATAAATGGATCGACCAAGAGCTTGCTCGAGTCCAAAAAATGCTTGAACAGAATAGCGAGAGCCAGATGTCGGCGATTGCAGTCGCTGGAACTGCGACGACCCTCGCAACGCTTGACCAAGGTCGAGCGTTTGAATCAGAAGTCGTGAATGGCTACAAACTTACGATGGAGAGTTTGGCAAAATGGACTGCGCGCCTCGGCGAAATGACGGTCGAGGAGCGGCAGAAACTCGCCGGCATGGAGCCAAAACGCGCTGATGTGATCTTTGCCGGCGCCACGATTCTCTTTAGGTCGGCTCTTCAGCTTAAGATTCCCGATTTTTCGGTCTCGACTAGAGGGCTGCGCTTCGGCGTTGCAAAAGCACTCGCTCGCGGTGATGATTTTACCTGACCTCAGCTGCAATTGCCTAAAGTCGCGGGGGAAACAGATGATCAATTTTCGTCTTCGCCAGCCTCTCTCACTGAATCTCTTAATAATTATAACCGCGATGATGATTTGCAGTCCGCAGCTGAAAGCGCAACCTGCAAACAAGGCTGATGCCGCCACTACAAAATTTTCAACTGGACAGCTTAAGATCGCCGGTCAAAACGTGACGGTTGAAATTGCCGATACTGATGCGCTTCGCACCCAAGGACTGATGTTTCGCGACAAGCTCGCTGATGGCCACGGAATGTTGTTCGTATTCGATGGTGAACAGTCACTGTCCTTTTGGATGAAGAATACGTTGATCCCTCTTTCGATCGGCTATTTCGATCACAACCGCAAACTCGTAACGATATTAGAAATGACCCCGGCACTCGCGAGCGAACTCGAACCAAAGACTTATCCTAGCGGTTCACCCGTGCAATTTGCGCTGGAAATGCCCAAAGGTTGGTTTTCAAAAAACAAAATCACCGTTGGCACAACGTTCAGTTGGCCTGGTAAAAGTGAAAAATATCAGCATTGAAAATATAATTAATTTCGCGACTAGCCTCGACATTCCTCACGGAAACCGCTCGACATCAGTCGCTCTCGCCTAGCCAAACAAAGAGTAAAGCTACCGACTTTAGTCATCAAAAATCAGCTTTTCCGCCGCTGTGGCTATGACTAAGGCCGCGATTGCATCGATAGCATTGCAGAAACTTTGTGGTTCCAAGACTTGCTGTGATTTAATTATTGGTAAGCCAGTGCCGATAGGCTGAATGACGTGTTACCAGCAGATAGGCTGATAACGTAATTTAACTTCGCCAGCGGCTTAAGGACTTAGCAGCTATGACGAAAAAAAGATTGTTCTTCGTACTCATCGCACTTTGCGTCTCCACTCATTTGACGGGTTGCAGTTCGAGCGACTCCAAAGATGACGATTCAGCTGACTCCGCCTCCACCGAAGGTGGACAGGACGGAGACTTCGCGCAGGATGACGGCGGGGCTGGTAGCCCGCAGGATCAAATCGCGCAAGATGACACGGCTAAAAAAAGCGACGAGGCTACTCCTCAAGATAACGGCCAAGACTTGGCTCTTGATGGGCAAGCTAAGGACGCTGGGAAAAAAGTAGCCGACGCAGCTAAGGATGACCTCTCTTTAAATGATGGGCTTCCGGACCAGGCGCCCGCAGCAGATCAAGCAAAGACTGCTGCGATAAAAGCTGAAGAAGCAGTAGCACCGGTTGCGGACGGCAAAGCTGAGCAAGCCTCAAGCGCGCCTCCAGCAACTGAGGCGCCAAAAGACGAGGCCGCAGCAGGTGCCGCTCCTCCGTCAGAAGGAATGGCTGCAGCTGCTCCGGCTGAGGAAAAACCCAAGGCGAACAATTCGCTTCAAAAAGCTAAAGAAGCAGCATTTGATTCAGGTGGCACGCTGCTAAACCGGGTTTATATTGGTCGGGCTAATGACACCGTTAAAGGCGTCAGCGAGCGACTCTACGGTAAAAATCGTCAGAAAGATTTGAAGGCTTGGAACAGCTTTCTTAAGCGCGGAGTAAAAGTCGGCGACAAAATTTATTATCAATCTCCAACAGCGCCCGATGATCAAAAGATGTTGACCTACTTTGAGGAAATGAATATTCCGCCGCAGATTTATACGGCCAAAGAAGGCGACAATATTCGCTCAGTTGCAACGACCCTACTTGGTGACAAAGATAGCTGGAAAGAAGTTTGGGAAACCAACGCTGGTGTGGAGTCGAAAGCTTCCATCGCAGCCGGAACCGAGCTTAAGTACTGGCCCGACAGCGCCCTCAGCGCGGCGGCTGCGCCCCCGGCGGGCAACGAAGCTCCCGGTGGCAAAGACGTAGCTATGAATACTCCGCCGGACTCGAATGTGGCACCACCGAACCCTGACACGGGCGCCCCTTCGATGACGCCACCTGCGCCAGCTTCAACTCCAGATAAACCGACGGCCGCCATGGGAACTGCCGGCGCTCCGCCAGTGGAAGCGCCGCCGCCGCCACCACCTCCACCGCCGCCACCACCACCGCCTCCGGAGCAGCCGAAGCCGATGAAAAAGATCGTAGCAAAGGAAGACCCTTCCAGCGATCCCGACCAGATGATGATGATTGGAATTGGAGCGATTTTGATTACGGCAGCTGGTGTCTTGTTCTTTGTCCTCAAGAGAAATCGGGCAAAGCGTGTTGACCTAAGCCAAACCCAAGTCTAAGTCGTGAAACCCGCCGCTCAAGCTGCGGGGGTCAGAATAAAGAGAGTCAAAAGGCCCGAACAGGGCCTTTTGCATTTTGTAAACTGCCCCCTTACACTGTGTTGCGAGCTACCGGTGATATTAGGATGCCGGCAGAGGAAACGGGCGTTTGTCCCCTGAGAGTTACCAGAATCTAGTCGTTTGCTGGCGATTGACTCTCGAACGTAACTCTTCACTTGCAACACAATAAGGGGCCAGTTTCAAAAGCAAAAGGCCCTTTGCAGGGCCTTTTCACCTTTGGGGCGATGTGGGTTTTTGAGAAATTAAAGATCAGCCGGTTTGTTTAAAGATGTCGTCGAGAACAGTGCGACGGTTTTCGCGCTTGCTCTCGACGAAGTACATCAAGTCATCGACAATTTGAACGTCTCGGTTGTTGGTCGGATTGAATTTGATCCCTGAGCCTTGGGGGCTCGACCATATAATGGAGGCGCCAATCTTGCGTACGCGGCCGCCGACCTTGAAGGTAATGGCAACTTTGTCTCCCTTTTTAAGGGCTTCGTTCACGTGCTCCAGGAAGGCACCCGAGATACTGATATTCTTGAGTTGGCCTGTATCGTTAGAGCGGCCATAACTCTTGCGATACTCAATCTCAAGTTTGAGAGGTATGCGCGGGGACGGATTCGTTTCGCTTGCGTTCATCTTTTAACCTCCAAGTCAGCTAGTCGACCCGGTTACATTTAGGTTCAGCGACAAAATCGCTGAAGCAGCTTACAGTGCTCATCGGTGCGAGGTGGGTTAAATTAAGGCTATTCTTGAGTTTTTGAAGAACTCACAGAAAATTCCGCACCAATTTGAGAATTTTCCATCCAAGGTTGCTATGAGGGGTCCTCAAAGCTCGGAAAACTGTTGATTCGATAGACACCTACAAACTCCTCAAAACGGCAGCAGAATCGCCGTTGACAAGAGTAGGGTACTAGCTCAAACTAGTCCCAGCTCGAACTTGAGATCTTACGCGATAGGCAAAGCAACGGCTAAGCCCAGTCCGATGAGTTTTTGCAAGATATACTGATAGTGTTTCGATGGGCTTCGTGAAATGTGCCGAGCAGCCAATCCGATAACCAACCAATAAGTCAAAAAATTCCGGCTGGTCAAAGCGTTAGCGATTAACTAATTAAAATTACAGAACAAATACAGAATAAAAACGTACTTTAAGACAGATTTAACCAACCAACCGAACTATTCCAAGGAGCTGCATCGCCGTGTCAGATGCCAATGAGCCAAGCGCCCCCAAACCGGTAAGATCCAAAACAACAGCAGCTGAAAGCAACGAGGGAAATTCCTCCTCTCCACCTGCGGTGCAGAGCGTTTCCGAAGGTGCTGGTCGAGCGGAGTCTCCCTCCGCAGTCCACCCGCAAAACTCTGCACCTCGCGAACACTCGGGCGAAGAAGGTAGTAGACCTGAGCGTCCTCCTCAAGAGCGGCCGCAGTACAGTGGCGGTGGCGAAAGAAAACGAACATTCAAAGATAAACGCCACAGTGGTCCGCGCGGTGACGGCGGGGGACCAGGAAATGGATCGGGCGGGCCATCCTACGGTGGATCAGGTGGTGGACCGGGCGGCGGATCTGCCAACGGTAAATATCGTGACCGGCACCAAGGTGGTGGCGGCGGCGGTGGCGGTGGCCGTGATCGCCAAAATCAGGGTCGTGATCGCTATGGTCAACAAAACGGTGGCCATCATCGCGATATGATGATGGATGATCCGGTTGATATTCCGCCGGTTTCGGATGCCGACCTTTCGGCAATCGAACTGAGTGAAGCAGATCGAACCGATCTGACCTCAAAAGGCTTGAAATCCAAAAAGATCGAAGAGCTGACCGCGCTCGCGGGCAAGCTGATGATCGAAAACGCAGCCGGACTTCGTCGTCAGGATTTGGTTTTCGAAATTCTCAAGCGTGCGGCGCGTCTCGGCGATATTTATGGCAACGGCGTTCTCGAAATTCTTCCTGATGGCTATGGCTTCTTGCGATCGCCTGACTACAACTATCTTCCAGGACCGGATGACATTTACGTTAGCCCCTCGCAAATTCGCCGTTTCGGCCTGCGCACCGGCGATACGGTAAGCGGTACGGTTCGTCCTCCCAAGGAAGGCGAGCGTTACTTTGCACTTTTGAAGGTCGAGAATCTCAACCATGAGGCTCCCGAAAAAGCGCGTGAGAAAATTCTTTTTGATAACTTGACGCCACTTTATCCCGAAGATCGCCTGAAGCTCGAACATTTACCGAACGAGTACACCACGCGCGTCGTGGATCTGATGTCTCCGCTCGGCAAAGGGCAACGAGCTCTGATCGTCGCTCCTCCACGAACTGGTAAAACAGTTCTTATGCAGAATATTGCCAACGCGATTTCGGCAAATCATCCCGAAGTGAAGTTGATTGTTCTGCTGATCGACGAACGTCCCGAAGAAGTGACTGACATGCTCCGCAACGTCAAAGGTGAAGTCATCAGCTCGACCTTTGATGAACCGCCCACGCGTCACGTGCAAGTGGCCGAGATGGTCATCGAAAAAGCGAAGCGTCTTGTGGAACACAAGCATGACGTCGTGATCTTGCTCGACTCGATCACGCGCCTCGCTCGCGCCTACAATACAGTGGTTCCGCCATCGGGCAAAATTCTGTCCGGCGGTGTCGACTCCAACGCTCTTCACAAGCCGAAGCGTTTCTTCGGAGCCGCTCGAAATATCGAAGAGGGTGGAAGTCTCACGATCATTGCAACTGCGTTGATCGACACGGGCTCGCGCATGGACGAAGAGATCTTCGAGGAGTTCAAAGGTACGGGTAACTCCGAAATTCACCTCGATCGCAAGTTGATGGAGAAGCGAATCTTCCCTTGTATGGACATCAATAAGTCGGGAACTCGAAAAGAAGATCTCTTGGTCGAACGCGCGGATCTCAACCGCCTGTGGATTTTGCGCAAAGTTTTGGCACCCATGAACGTTGTGGATAGCATGGAGTTTTTGCTCGATAAACTGAGCGCAAC
>JAYTRM010000192.1:0-7976 GCA_043746165.1 Bdellovibrionales bacterium
TTA
The DNA here is from genome assembly GCA_043746165.1 of Bdellovibrionales bacterium. Taxonomy (GTDB): domain Bacteria; phylum Bdellovibrionota; class Bdellovibrionia; order Bdellovibrionales; family JAMPXM01; genus JAYTRM01. Next base: position 4 of record JAYTRM010000192.1, read on the forward strand.
CGTTCTAGACGGTGGGGCCGCAGGCACCATCAGCATTCCATCTCGTACAAAAACGGAGTTTTGACGTCTGACAGAGACCGCGACGGCTGAGAGCACATTCACATGGAAATCACCGTGTCTCCCGATCTCACGAAGGCGACTTCCGCCTCGGTGGTCGTCACGGCGTCCGGTCGTGTCGAAGCCCAAATCAGTTGCCTGTTCTAACCCATAAGGGGAGTTCCCCCGCCTCTGGCGGGGAGGCACCCAATTGGCATCCGTAGGCGTGAGTAACAAACTTTGGGACATCAGCGACAGATTTGCTTCAAGTGGCTGGATTGATTTTAGGAATTAGCTGGCGCCGTCATTTAGGACGGCGTCCGGAAGAGTAACTAGGCTTTTTCAAGGTTCTTGGCCAGGAGATCGAGGAACGGTTCGGTATTCATATATTGATCCGGGCGCAATTTTTCGCCGAAGGCAAGCATCGCGAGATCCTTGGTCATGTGACCTGACTCGACCGTTTGCACGCAAACTTTTTCAAGCTTGTGGGCGAAATTAACCAACTCTTGGTTTTTATCAAGCTCGCCGCGGAAGGCAAGACCGCGCGTCCAAGCAAAAATCGACGCAATGGGATTGGTCGATGTCGGTTTGCCCTCCTGGTGCATGCGGTAGTGGCGCGTGACGGTGCCGTGAGCGGCTTCGGCTTCCATCGTTTTGCCGTCGGGAGTAATCAGAACCGAAGTCATAAGGCCGAGCGAGCCGAAGCCTTGCGCGACCGTATCAGATTGCACATCGCCGTCGTAGTTTTTGCAAGCCCATACAAAAGCTCCGTCCCACTTGAGAGCCGAAGCGACCATGTCGTCAATCAAGCGATGCTCATAGGTAATTTTCGCAGCTTCGAAACGAGCTTTGAATTCGCGCTCGTAAATCTCTTGAAAGATGTCTTTGAAGCGGCCGTCGTACTTTTTGAGAATCGTGTTTTTCGTCGAAAGATAGAGTGGCCAGTTCTTAGTGAGCGCCATGTTGAAGCACGAGTGCGCAAAGCCGCGAATCGAATCGTCGGTGTTGTACATCGCAAGCGCCACGCCATCGCCTTGAAATTTGTAAACTTCGTGCGAGATTTTTTCTCCACCACCTTCTGGTTCGAAAGTTATCGTGAGTTTACCTTTGCCTTTCGTTACGAAGTCCGTGGCCCGATATTGATCGCCGAAAGCGTGGCGGCCGATGCAAATCGGTTTCGTCCAGCCGGGCACCAGGCGGGGAACATTTTTGCAAATGATTGGCTCACGAAACACGGTGCCATCGAGAATATTGCGAATCGTGCCGTTGGGTGACTTCCACATTTGCTTGAGCTTGAATTCTTTGACGCGCGCTTCGTCGGGAGTGATGGTCGCGCATTTCACACCTACGCCGTATTTTTTGATTGCTTCGGCGGCTTGGATTGTCACTTCGTCGTTGGTTTTATCGCGGTACTCCATGCCGAGATCAAAATACTTCAAGTCGATTTCAAGATAGGGTTTGATCAGTTTTTCGCGAATGAATTGCCAAATGATTCGCGTCATTTCGTCGCCATCGAGCTCGACCACAGGATTTTGAACTTTGATCTTTTTCATGGTTGTTTCGTTCCTTCTCAACATTCGCGAGACATTTCGGAAGTGTTTGGTCTTTAGAACCTTATTTTTTGCTAATCTGCTACAGAGATCAACCAGAGATCAAGTTCGACTGCGACGAACGGACGTACATTCAGTCCGTTGCGGGTCTTGGCGCGCGACGTCAGTCCATGCTAGGGTGGCAGCATGGCTCAAAACTTAATTTTCAAAGCTGTTGCACTAGACTCCGTCGACTACGAAGAGGTGAAGAAGCTTCGAAGTCGAGTTCTGCGCGAACCGCTCGGCCGCACCCTGAGTGCCGAAGACCTCCTTTCAGATCGTGGCAATCTTATCGTCGCTGGGTCCATCGCGCAAATAATCGTGGCTTGTGCATTGATCAAAGAAGTGACGGATCAGACGTGGAAAATGCGCCAAGTCGCGGTTGATTTTGAATTCCAAGGCCGTGGGCTCGGCCGCTCACTTGTTGTCGACATCGAACAAAGGGTGGAATTGCTCGGGGCGACCGAGATTGTGCTTAACGCACGCGAGACCGCTGTTCCTTTTTACTTAAAGCTCGGCTACCGGGTCGTTTCTGATGAATTTAGTGAGGTTGGTCTCAGTCACTTCAAAATGTGCAAATCACTTCGGGTCGAGGTAAGGTAGCCGGGCAGCTCCGATGAAGCCCGCGCGGTTGCCGAGCTGAGAGATCTGGAGCTTGGTCAGAAAAGCTGGATTGCGAGCCTTGATCAATTGCGAATAGAGCGCCTGGGTGCGAGGGAAAAAGTGTTCCTTTAAGGCCATCATCCCGCCGCCGAAGACGAATTTTTCAGGATGAAACCCCAGAGAGAGACTGTAAAGAAGTGCCGCTAGTGCCGAGGCTCCATTTTCCCAGCACTGCAAGGCGAGCGGGTCACCCGCCTGCGCTGCTGAAGCGAGTTCACCGGCCGAAGAAATTTCGAGGCCCAGTTGGCGGGCCCGCTTGACGAGCCAGGTTCCTGAAGCGTGGCCTTCGACTTCGCAGAAACCGGCGTCGTGCCGGACATTCTGGCCGTCTTTCTGGCCGGCTTTCTGGCAATGGTGCAGGAGTGAGGCGCTATCGACGATCATGTGGCCCCACTCAGAGCCCATTCCGCGGGATTGCGCCGGTCTGCCGTTTAAAATCACGCCGGTGCCGATGCCGGTTCCGACGGTGATCATCACGAAGGTTTCGCAGCCGCGCGCACCGCCGACCCAGCCTTCACCAAGAGCCGCGGCAATCGCATCGTTTTGAAAAGTAATCCTCCGACTTTTCCACATTCGCAAATGTTGAGGTGCGAATTCCGCCTCCATCTGTTCTTTGACTAGCTTGACAAGGGAAACTGTTTTCCACCCCTTGAAATTCGCGGGATGCTCGAGGGTCCCTTTCTCGAGATCCATCGGCCCGGCAGAAGCGAGGCCGACGCCGAGAATCTCGTCGTGCCTTGAGATGCGACCTTTTTCGAATGCCGTGTGCAAAACGGCGTTCGAACTTTGCGCGATGGTGCGCGTAACATAAGAGATGTGCCGGCGCACCTCTGCGGATGAAGAAGGGTGACTTTCGAGACGCGGATCGAGGGCGCGCATCGGCTTTGGCACTGTGGGCGCGCTGGTCTCGGCCACCAGCCGGCCGCTCGAGTCGACAAGGCCGACGGCGACTTTGGTTCCGCCAAGATCGATGCCGATGGTGAACTCGCGGGCCTGAGACGTGTTCTTCTTGATTTTTTTCATGGCGGCCATCAGCATCGCTACGCCCCAGACAAAAGCCAAGAAAAAATACCACTCCCGGCACCCCTCCACGCATTGCGCTTGCGGAAAAAAGACGCGGCGGCTAGAACTCCCCTGGAAATGGCCGTCGATCTTCTTGAATATCTCAAAACCAATCCATTTGTGCTTGCGCCGATGGCCGGAATCACCGATTCGTGTTTTCGCACTTTTATGCGCGAACTCGGTTGCGGCGTCGTCGTCAGCGAATTGGTCTCAGCCCACGGAATCGAACACAAGAGCCACCGCACCTTGCAGCTGATGGATTTTGCAGAGCCTCAGCGCCCGGTCGGCATCCAGCTGTTCGGCGAAACCCCTGAAATCCTGGCGCTCGGCGCACAAGTGGTTGAAGCGGCTGGTGCCGATTTTGTCGATCTCAACTTTGGCTGCCCCGTTCCTAAGGTGGTGAAAAAAGGCGCCGGTTCGGCCATTTTAAAAGATTTGCCGCAGGTCGCTCGGGTCTTTCGGGCCGTGCGCGCGGCGACCCAACTTCCGGTGACGGTAAAGATTCGCACCGGCTGGGATGAAAACTCGCGCAATGCGGACCAAGTCGCGCAGATCGCTTATGACGAGGGTCTGACCTGGGTCGCAATCCACGGCCGCACCCGGGCCGCCGGCTACTCGGGACTTTCTGATTGGGACTACATTGCTGGAGTTAAAGCCGGAGCGAAGATTCCAATCATCGGAAACGGCGATATTCATGGGGCAGAGAGCGCGGTACAGCGCCTCAAGGAATCGGGCTGTGATGGCGTCATGATCGGGCGCGGCTGTTTGAAAAACCCTTGGGTCTTTCGCGAAGCGATGAGCCTCTGGCAAGGTCACTGTCATGGTCCCCGGCATGGTCTCCGGCATGGTCTCTGGCACGCGCAAGATGCGGCAGTCGAGAGGCTAGCCGGCCTCCCGGTTGCAGCGCAGGTGACAGGTTCGGCGGCTTGCTTACCGACGTCTTCCGACAAAGACTTCGTCCGCCTCTTCGTCAAGCTGCAGGCAGCTTACGAGCATGACGCGAAGGCTGACGAAAAGATAACGATGCTCCAGATCAAGAAGTTTGCGTCGTGGTACTCTTCGGGGTATCCTGGAGCTTCAAATTTTCGCAAGAGTATATTTCAGACGAAATCATTGAACGAGGTCATGGATGCAACCCTCGGCTTTTTCAATGAACTGAAGTCTGCAGTGCAATTCGACACAAGCAATGAAGCTTTTTTGATGGGCGGACATGGATAATCTAAAAGAAAGTACAGAAATCACACCCGATAAAATTCGTAACCTCGCGATCATCGCGCACGTCGATCACGGCAAGACGACGCTGGTCGATCACTTGCTCCGGCAGAGCGGATTGTATCGTTCCAACGAGCATGTCACCGAACGGGTGATGGACTCAATGGATCTCGAAAAAGAACGTGGCATCACGATCCAGGCCAAAAACGCGTCGTTTTTGCACAATGGCTACCGCATCAACATCGTCGACACTCCCGGGCACGCAGATTTCGGCGGCGAAGTGGAACGCGCGTTGACCATGGTCGACGGAGCCATCTTGCTGGTTGACGCGAGCGAAGGCCCGCTTCCGCAGACGCGCTTTGTGTTAAAAAAAGCGCTGGAGCTCGAGCTTAAAGTCATCGTGTGCATCAACAAGATTGATCGTCCTGACGCGCGGATCACCGAAGTTCTCAATGAAGTGTTTGATCTTTTCATTGACCTCGACGCCACGGAAGAGCAAGCCGATTTCCCAGTTGTCTACTCGGTTGCTCGCGAAGGCTACGCCACGGTTGATCCTTCAGTGCGAACTCCTGACCTTTCGATCCTTTTTGACTGGATCATCGAAAAGTTTCCGGCGCCGAAGTTCGATATAAAAGCTCCGCTCCAGATGATGGTCGCCAATATCGATTACAACGATTACGTCGGTCGTCTTGGAATCGGCCGGGTTCGCAATGGTGTGATCCGACTCGGGGATGAAGTGACAGTTGTCTACGAAAATGATCGCACGAAAAAAACCCGTGTATCGGCGTTGTTTCGCTACGAAGGCGTCAAGCAAGTTCCGACCAAAGAAGTCGGCGCTGGCGACATCGCGATTCTCGCCGGATTTGAAGAGATCAACATCGGCGACAGTATTGTTTCGCCCACGAACCCGATGCCTCTGAAACGTTTGCGCGTCGAAGAGCCTACGGTCGCGATCACGCTTTCTGTCAACGACGGTCCATTTGCAGGACTCGAAGGTAAACAAGTGACCTCGCGGAAGATTCTCGAGCGCCTGCAGCGCGAGCTTCTTTACAACGTCGCCATTCGCCTCGAGCCGACCAACTCTCCAGAAACGTTCAAGGTTTTCGGCCGCGGTGAGCTTCAGCTTGGCGTTTTGATCGAAACCATGCGCCGCGAAGGCTTCGAGCTTGTCGTCGGCAAGCCAATGGTGGTCTTCAAAAACATTGACGGTGTGAAGTCTGAACCGATGGAAGCGGTCGTGATCGACGTGGCCGAAGCCTACACAGGTGTGGTCACCGAGAAGCTCGGCCGTCGCAAAGGCATCATGACAAATATGTCGAACAAGGGCTCGGGGCGAGTGCGCATCGAGTTCTCGATTCCGGCCCGTGGTCTGATCGGCTATCGCTCGGAGTTCTTAACTGATACTCGCGGCACCGGTCTGCTCAACACCCACTTTGCCGGCTACGAGCCTTACAAAGGCGAGATGGTTCAGCGTATGAACGGAGCGATGATCGCCGACCGCAAGGGATTTTCAACGGCATATGCACTCTGGTATCTCGAAGAACGAGGCAATCACTTCATCGTTCCGGTAACCGAATGCTACGACGGAATGATCATCGGTGAGCACGCGAAAGAAAACGATTTGGTCGTCAACGTGTCGCGCGAAAAGAAGCTGACCAACGTTCGTGCGTCCGGCAGTGACGAGGCGATTAAACTTCGCCCGATCAAGCCGCTGACCTTGGAGCAAGCTCTCGAGTGGATCAACGATGACGAGTGCGTAGAGGTCACCCCAAAGACGATCCGCATCCGCGTCCGTGAACTCGATCCACACAAACGCAAGCGAAACGCCGCGAAAGCCGACTAGGCTTTAGATTAGCGCAGGCGGTGTTCTGCCACCGGCGCTCGCGCCGGGTGGCGATTGAGCTTGCGATTGCGATTGGCGATCTAGCTGCCAACTGGCGGCGGCGATTTTGAGCAACAAGGTGTTTCTCGCTATTGCGTGGTCAACTTGAGTTGTAAAGCTGACAACTATTATCAGGAAGCAGTGAGGATCGATCTCAAGGTTTTTACCTGGACCGATTTCCGTGCTAGACTTCGCCTCGAATAAAAACGATTGCTAAAAGCCAACTCAAAATCGAGACAAAATAATGGAGTTCTCATGTTAAAAACTCAGTTGCTTTTTCTCTTAGCCTTTGCGGGTTCCGGTCTTACCGCCCATGCCGACGGAGGACCTGCAACGGTTGTCGATAAACAAGAAACTATGGCAGTCGAAGTCAGCGGCAAAGCCGCCGAGGCGATCTGGAATGGTCTCAAAGTCCAAGAGCAAAGCATGGATCCCGAGTTTTACACTTTCATGAAGGACGCCCCCGGCGTCGATTGCACGAAGCACACTTTGACCGGCGCATACGAGTGTGTGTTCACAGTTGATAAAGTAAAAGGTGTGCTGAAGTAAACGACGCAATCGGAAGCGATTCAGCCAATTCTTTTTGCTGAAGCCGCTTGCGATGAACCGGTGCGGCTTGCTCCGATGCCTGTTGAATTAATTCTATATCGATGGCGGTCGCCGTCGCCGTCGCTTTATTTTCTCCCGAGGCTTATAGGCAATCACTCCCATGGCCTCAAGCTCATTGCGAAGTATGTAGGCACAAACAATTCTGAACTCCCGACCCCACTTCAGCACCCGGGAATAAACCAAGTAACTCCAAAACGTACGCCGATTTTTTTGACAACTCTTAGGCGGTTGCGGTCTGAGTCTCGGACCCTGGCTGAGCTTTAAGATCTTCTGCGCCACCTGCCCTGCAAAGACTCTAAAGAAATGCTGAAGCCCAGTGCGCCTTTTCCCGCAAAGGCTCATGTGCAGATGATTCGAGCAGAGCGCAAACGCGTAGATCTTAACCTCAAAGCGCTTGGCCCATTTATAAGCTTCGCTCCGAATCAGACCCGCGTACTGCGTGAGCACCCGGCCCTCGCTCGCATTCAAAGATTTCATTGTGACGTGAAGCGGCTCTTTCGTCGCAAGCGGCCGCCGGGCTCGCCGCCGTCCGACGGCAAGACTTCCACCGTGCTCGCGCGAAGGTGGCGGCAATAAATTGAGCTGCTGAATCCGCGTCATCGAAGGCTTGCCATGCAACCGCGAGCCCTGCACGGAGGAAGCGGAGGGGCACCGCCCGCTGAGATTGGGGGCGGAATTCGGATGTTTAGTGGAGCTCAGCGGACGGACGTCACTTCATGGATCTTGTGTCGTGGGCGGCGGTTGGAGTACCGCCCGGGGCGGTGGGGGTGTGTAGCCGGAGTGATCGTCTCGGGTACCGCCCCTGGCTTTTCGGAGGTCGACGAGTACCGCCCCGGGCGGTACTCGAACTCAAGGCCGCGGTATTTGCTGGCTCTGAAAATATCCGCTTTGAAGATTTTGTCAGGCCACTGAGGCCTTAA
>JAYTRM010000193.1:0-4762 GCA_043746165.1 Bdellovibrionales bacterium
CGAAGATCCTCGTCGCTCTGGGCGTCTGGACCCGGTACTAGCTCGGTTTGCAAAACTCCCATCGTCGTCAAGGTGCGATTCATCTGTCGGGCAATTTTGACTCCGGCGAGGACAGCGGTCAGGTCGTCGTTCCAATCTCCGTTACCCTGATCGAAGTAGTTAAAAGAAATGTCCGGGGTCTGAAGGGGGTTGGTTGATTTCAGGCGAACTCGCCCAGAGGTATTTTGTGTGTGGCCCTTAAGCACGGCCCAGGTGAATTGATCGTGCTTGTAGACTTCTTTTGACCAACCGGGAAAATAGCCTCGAAAGCGACCCGGCAAACCAAAAATGCAGAGATCCGGTGAATCTTTCGATGAGGAAGACTTGCGAATCAGTGAGATGATTACCCCGTTGTAGGAATAAACGCTGTTACTCGGATCAATTTCATAGTCGGCAAAACACGGATCGCCCGGGGCGCCAAACGAGCAATTCTTGGTCATCGAAAGGTCGTGGGACATTTGTGAAACGACACCGAATTCATAGCGATCTTGCAGATTTTTCCCGACCCCCGGCACTTGAATATACGGGCCGGGAATTCCGAGCGAACGAAGCTCACCAGCGTCGCCTACTCCTGACAACATCAGCAGTTGAGGTGTATTGAAAGCTCCGCCGGCAAGAATCACTTCGCGCGTGGCAAACGCGCGCCGAACGGGCGCGCCACTGGATTCGCCAGCCGACCTCGAGTCGGCCTGGTACAAGTGCGGACCATCTAAATATTCAATGCCGATAGCGCGGGAAGCATCTTGATCCGAAAACAAGACACGGCGGGCGAAAGCATTCGTTTTAAGAACCAAGTTCGAAGTGCTCTGCATAGTACTGAGAATGAAATCGCGCGGACCCGAGCGCAAACCATTCGCTGCGGAATTCGGAATGGAAAAAATGCCGTTGGCCTTATTGGTCACGTATTCCCATCGGTTGGGATCGGGCGGATAGTTGTCACGCTCGAGAATCAACCTGTGAAAAAGATCGCCGGCAACATTCTGCACGCCAAGAGTGGCCGCCAAAATCCTCGACAGATCAGGGTCTTTGAGCGCTTTCAAGACATTGGGCCGGGACGTATCGAGCCAACCGTCAAAACCCATGCGGCTCGCGTTTGCGGCGTCTCTTGTGGCGTAGTTGTTCCGCTCGAGGCGAACAAAGTACGCTCGCATGTCGCGGCTGTTCCATGAAGCGTCACCGGTCAACTTCGCGATGTCATCGAAATCCTTATTGTCGGGATACAAGGTGATGAGCGCGTTGTGCACAGTGCAGCCACCGAGTGTTGCCGCGCGTGGATAGAGAATACCTTGGCCTGGAACATACTTCGAGTCGCCAGAAGCACGGGTGTCGTCTGCATAATGTCTGACGAAAAAATTCCAAGCCATCTGCGAATCTTCGACAGATTGGCAATGAAAAGCTGGAACCGTCGGAATCGGGCCGGTTCGAATCCCACCGGCTTCGAGCAACAAGACTTTGTAGCCCTTTCTCGCCAAGTTCGCGGCAACCGGTCCACCGCCCGCGCCCGAACCTACCACAATGAATTCGTACTGGTCGTCTGCACCGACCGAAACTGAAATATCAGATGCCGGGCCACGACTGTTACCCGATTTTGGCGTTGTCGTACAACCCAGAGCAGAAAGCCCGGCAAGGCCGAGACCCGCCTTGGCACCCGTTTTTAAAAACTCACGCCGATCGAAATTGATCTGCGAAGGTTCACCTTCTTCGCGACCTTTGGTCGACCGGGTGCGAGGCTTTGAAGCTGTGTGCCTCGGATTTTTTTTGGTCATAGGAAAAGCGTAAAGGTGTGCCTTGCGAATTGCAATGTTGCAAAATTGAAATTGGCGGCGGAGGGCCTCTGGGCCCCAGCCATCCGAACTCATCTCACAAAGCCCAGACGGTCGAGACCTTTGTCCAATATAACTTATTTACTTCGATCTTGGTCGGGCGCTTGGACATTTTGTCACCGGGGTCGAGAAGGTTGATTTTCCATTGGCTTTCAACAAACCCGTAGCACTCTCAGCACCGCCAACTATACTGTTTCAACAGAGTTCGACTTCTGATTTCACTTTTCAGATTTTCGAAGACCGAGGGAGACAGGGTTGATGAAAAGAAACGTGATTGCTTATCTCATTTTGGCATCGGTTTTTGTTACCTCAGCAGCGATGGCTGAAGATCCAATGACGATTGATCCGGCCCTTGGATTCATCCAGCGGCGCATCCACCATCTTTTCCCGTTTCGCGAAGAAGATGAAGCCTTCACCGCACACGCGGCGGGAACCTTTTCGGACCAACAGGTCGAGACACTGATCGAGGGTTCATCAGACGACTACTTTGCTTCCATGGATTACGGGGTCACGCTTCCACAGAACCAAGACTCTTTACGTAAGGCGCTCGATCCGTTCATCCCAGGAATTTCGGCTTCGGAAGCGGCGAGGCGCACGGCTCGCGGGCGCAATTACTGGCTCGTCTTTACGGGCGGTAATGATCGGTTCTGGGGTTACATGACCCGAGCCACTTATGGTGGATTCGACCTGTTAAAAACGATTTCGGATTTTCCAACGCTTCCAGCGGTACGAGGAAATCGGTGGAAAGAACTCGGCGTGGTCAGCGAGCCTTGCTTTGAAAAAGCGAACGGTCCAAGAGCGGATCGGTGGGGCCTTTGGCTCGACAATCGCTCAGCTGGATGCTCGGCAGACCCTTACGAGGACACCACAAAATATCCAGGCGTGGCAATTGGATCACGAGGCAAAACTTTAAAATTTCGCGGTCAAGACACGGTGCTTGAAGTCGGCTCTTCTTACGGGTATGCGACCGGAGTTGTTGGCCTTCGCCTGTTTCCGAATCCTGACTTTGATCAAAAAGCCGCCGACAGTTGGGATCCGGGGCGCTATTACAATGATCCCAACTATTACAACGATCCCAACGTGGTGCGCCCCTATCGTGTCGGCATGGCGTGCGCTTTCTGTCACGTCGGACCAAACCCTTCGCGTCCACCGGCTGATTTTGAAAATCCGAAATGGGAGAATTTAAACGCCAATCCCGGAGCCCAATACTTCTGGGTCGATCGAACCTTTGTTTGGAACTACAAAAATAGCCACGACAATTTTCTCTTCCAACTGCTCCACACCTCACGCCCCGGCTCACTTGACACGTCGCTTGTTTCATCGGATCAAATGAACAACCCACGTACGATGAACGCAGTTTACGATCTTCCGTCGCGCGTGGCACTCGCCGCAAAAATGAATCATGTTGAAATTCTTGCTGGCAACGAACTTCTCAACAGCCAATTTGGAGCCCTGAGCCCCAGCGTAGTTCCAAGCACCTCGGGTCTTCGCGGTCTCTCTGACGCTGGTACACACACGGTGATCTCGCCACGAGTTCTTAAGGACGGCTCCGACTCGGTCGGCGCCCTCGGCGCCCTCAACCGCGTGCCGGTGAATATCGGCTTGTTTAGCGAAAATTGGATTCAGAACTTCATCCCGCTCATCGGGGGCTTCGGCGACATCGGCATCACGCCGTTTCGCATCGACGTAGCCGAGCAGAAGTCACTGTTCTGGAAAGCCAACGTCAATCAGACACCCGACCTCGCATTATTTTTTCTAGCGGCTTCGCGTCCCGATAAACTCGCGGATGCACCAGGCGGAGAGAAATATTTGAAAAGCCCGAACGATCCGCAAGTGAAACTGGGAAAACACGTTTTTGCGCAAAACTGTGCCCAATGTCACTCGAGCAAGCTCCCCGAGAAGGCCTACAGCTTTTTCAACAAAGGGACTTTGTGCGCGGGCCCCGGCTACCTGGATTGCTGGAACGACTACTGGGAATATTCTAAGACTAAAGAATTCAAAGACGATGTCGAAAAAATCGTGATGCAGGACGATTTCTTGAGTCACAATTACCTTTCAACGGAAATTCGTGTTCCCGATAATATTGTCGATAGTTATCTCTGTAGCCCTATCGGCACAAACGCCATTAAGGGCGACATTTGGGACAACTTCTCGTCAAGCACATACAAATCCTTGCCGTCAGTTGGAAAATTCAAAGTTAACTATCCCAATCAGCAGGCAACGGCCGTCGAATCTAAGGATGTCGATGTTCCCGGTGGCGGTCGCGGATTTTTGCGCCCGGCTTCGCTCATAAGCCTTTGGTCCTCCGCCCCTTATCTGCAGAACAACACCGTCGGAAAATTTGACTATCGCGGGACGGTCGAGGGAAGGATGACCTCGTTTCAAGATTCGATCGTCAAACTTTTGAAACCCGAAACTCGCGCGACCGAGCTCGAACCTGGAGAGCGCCGGGTGACTTATACGACATCTTTCGGCGATCAATTGCCGGGTATTATCGACGTCACCACGCAAGAAAGTTACCTGAAAATCCCACGCGGCTATCTGCCCAACGTTCTTTTCAATCAGATCAAAAAAGTTCTCGATCAAAATCCGAAGGTCACTCAGGGTATGATCGTGAAAAAATACAATTACGTGATGACCGGCGACGCGCCAGAGAAAAAACTCGACAAGAACCAGAAGCGCGCTGTCGCCTCGACCCGCAAAGTCGCGTCCGCCGACGCGGCGATGCCTGATCAAGCTCTGATGGGCGACTACTTGATGCTCGGTCCAATTCCTGCGGGAGTTCCAATCAACATGATTTCAAACACTGCTGTCCGGTTTAAATTCATAAATTGAAGACGGCAAAAGTGCCTTCAGTAGCGGAACTCCAGCGACATCCATCACGAGATTCAGTCCCCGAG
>JAYTRM010000194.1:0-4923 GCA_043746165.1 Bdellovibrionales bacterium
GTCAATGATGTTGCGATCATCGCGACGATCGGCAAGGCCAGCCTTGATCCGGGAGATCAGCTGCTGGGTGAGGTCTTCGTCTAGACCTTCAGCCTGATAGGAAGTTTTCTCTCTTTTTTCTGTGAAGACCGTGACGTTGAGGTCATAGGGTCTGCCGGAATTTAAAATCATGACTTTCGCATAGGCACGCGTGGACTTTTCGGAGGCATCTTCTTCCCAATTTTTCGGGCTAAAAAACCCGGAGGTCAACTCGCGCCCGTTCATGCTCTCTTCGCGAATTCCTTGAGGAAGATTGGCAACGACCACTTTACGGATCGTCAGAAATGAATCGTTTACATTCGGTAAGTTTACCGTCTGGCAACCCGTGAGGAGGCTGGAGAAAACGGCGGCTGCCCCGAGAAATAAGAAAAATAGTAACGCTGCCCTAAAGGGCCCCACTTGCGATGGCGCCGTTAAACTGCGTCTTCTATACGAGCTACACGCGGCATTCGTCTTTGCCAAGCATTTGCCTCTCGAACGAAGTTCAGAAAATGATCACTTAGGGACCTTCTCCCAGTCTTTAAGGAAAGCCTGAATTCCGGCGTCGGTCAATGGATGGTTGCAAAGCTGCTTCATGACTTTGAGCGGGCAGGTCACAATATCGGCCGACATGAGGGCTGAGTCTAGTACGTGAATCGGGTGACGAATGCTCGCCACAAGAATTTCAGTTTTGAATTCATAGTTGTCGAAGATCTGACGAATTTGCGAAATCAATTCCATGCCATCATTTGAAATATCGTCGAGGCGCCCGACGAAGGGCGAGACCATGCTGGCGCCGGCTTTTGCGACGAGAAGCGCTTGCAGCGGCGAAAAAACGAGCGTGACGTTGGTTTTAATTCCCTCAGCCGAAAAGCGGCGAACAGCGACCAAGCCTTCTTCGCACATCGGAATTTTTACGACGACATTGTCGTGAAGTTTTGCAAGTGCCACACCCTCTTGATAAATCTTGTCAGCTTGCAAGCTGATGACTTCGGCCGAAACGGGGCCCTTCACTTCGCGGCAGATATCGACGATGACATCGTTCATTTTTCGGCCGGTCTTGGCGACCAAAGTCGGGTTCGTGGTCACGCCGTCAACCCATCCGCGCGCGTTGGCCTCTCGAATTTCGTTCATATCAGCCGAATCAATGAAAAACTTCATATCGCCCTCTTTCGTGGTGTTGCGATGTTCATGTGGTCATAGTCGTAGAGCGCAGCTCTCGTTTCATTAGAGCGCAGCTCTCGTTTCATTAGTGCGTCGCTCTCATCAAATTGAAGCGCAGACCGTACCAGCTTCAGTTTGCAGATGCAATCGCGGCAGTGCTTGCAATCAGATCCGGCATTCCGTAGAAACCTGGCGGTTGAGATAAAACCCACGAGGCCGCCTTCAGCGCACCGCGCGCAAAGACGCGGCGATTCATAGCGGTGTGTTCAAGGGTCAAAATCTCCTCACCCCCGAGAGCCAAGATGCGGTGCACGCCAAAAACGCCTCCTCCGCGAATGGAGAGGGGTGCAGGCACTGTTGCCGTTAAGTTGCTTTGAAGCGCGCGTTGCAGGAGCAGGGCCGTTCCGCTCGGCTGATCCTTTTTTTCGCGGTGATGAATTTCTTCGATCTGAAAATCAAAGCCTTTTAGCGCGGCGAGGCTTGCAAGCATCTTCGCAAGCACCGCCACGCCGAGACTCATATTGGCTGAATGAAAAACGGCGGTCTTTTGCGCCGCCGCTTGCAATGCCTGCATTTGTGCGGAGCTCAAGCCTGTGACACCCGAAACAAGCGGCCGCAAATTTTGCCCGCACCACCGAGCGGTTTCTTCGGTCGCTTCAGGCAAGGAAAAATCGACGACCACGTCACATTTTGCCGGATCGATTCTTTCTAGGCTCGGCCCACCCTTCAAAACACCTTGAAGGGCGGAGAAGCCCATTTCGGGCGCTAAAGCTTTGAGCTCTTGCCCAATGCGCCCGTTAACGCCGACGATCACCATATTTTTCACAACAAGCCTGCCGTCTTCATTTTATTTTTGAGCTCATAAGACAATGGCTCGGTTAATTGCACGAGCGGCAGTCGCAACTCGGGGCTGTCGATGAGACCCATGTGAAAGAGTGCCATCTTGATCACGATTGGATTTGCTTCGACGAAAAGAAACGAGATGAGCTCCTGCACCGCGCGGAACTCTTCGAGTGCCGCCAAATCAGCCGAACGGTTTTCTTCAATTCTTTGCCGCAACGATTGCCCGTGACGGTGCCACTTGACGAAGGCGCCCGGCAAAATGTGCGAGCCGACAGAAATTACGCCCTCGCCACCGACGACGGTGAGATCAAAAAAAGACCCATCGTCACCGCTCGTGACGAAAAAACCAGGGTCACATTCAGAGACGAGCTGACTGCCGAAACTGACGTCGCCTGATGCTTCTTTTATTCCGATGATCTGTGGAAGTCGGCTGAGTTCAACGATCGTGTCAAGTTCGAGCCGAGCGATCGTGCGGCTTGGAACATTGTACAGAATGATCGGCAACTTCGAGCAGCCGGCAACTTTTTGAAAGTGTTGAAAGAGTCCACGTTGCGGTGGTCGATTGTAATAGGGAACAACCACTAGGGCTGCATCGGCGCCAAGGGCTTCGGCCTTTTGAGTGGCCAAAACTGTTTCAGCTGTTGAGTTGCTTCCAGTACCCATGATCACAGGAAAATTCGCGCCGGCATGATGGCGCACATACTTGAGCACAAATTTCAGCAGCTCGGATTTTTCGCTCTCTGTCAGCGTCGGGCTTTCGGCGGTTGTTCCACACACCACGAAGCCTTCAATTCCTGCAGCTAACTGCGCCTTGATCAGACGTTCCAGCGAAGCCCAATCGATTTCGCCTTTTTTAAAGGGTGTAACCAATGCTGTGATCACACCCGAAAATTTATTTCTCATGCTCGCCACCTATCAATTCTGACTTCAAAAAGAAATTCGGCGGGCCCGCGAAGGACAGCGCCGCTATCACTGAACTCAACGCTCAGTCGACCTCCGGGTGTTTCAATATTGGCTTCTCGATCGTTGCTATTTTGCAAACGAAGCCCGACCGCAGCGGCGGCCACTACACCAGTTCCGCACGAAAGCGTGAAGTCTTCGACTCCTCGTTCAAAAGTAACGGCCGCAAATTCTTTTGCACCATGAAGTTCAAGAAAGGTCACGTTTGCCCCACCGGCGCCCGCTGTCGGATGAAAACGCAAAGCGCTGACCGTTTCTTTGAGATTCGGCGGCGTCGCGATGCTGGGAATCGCCAACACGAAATGTGGAACGCCGGTGTTGATGAAGTGCGCGACTTGTTTGCGGCCCACAACTTCAAAAGCCACTTCCCGGGAAGTGGCTTTTACACCGCTTAAGAAAACCTCAATCTCTTCACCCAAAACTTTGGCTTCGACCACGCCCGCGACAGTTTCAAAGCGGATCGATTGCGACGATAGATTATTCGGCTGATTATTCGGCTGATTATTAGACAGAGTATTCGGCAAATTGATTTCGGCCCAACGACCCATGCAGCGGCTGGCGTTGCCGCACATCTCGGCCGGCGACCCATCGCGATTGTAAAAATCCCATTTGAGTTGCCCTGGAGTCTTTGAGTTCTCGACAAAGACTACGCCGTCGGCGCCAACGCCCCAATGCCGGTCGCACAATGCGCGCACCAGCTCAGGGCGATCCTCGGAGCGACTATTGGGAACTCGTTCATCGATAAATAGAAAATCATTGCCGGTGGCAACGAACTTACTAGCTATCAGACTAGCTGTCAGGCCGCGCCCAGCCATTAGTTACTCTCGCTCGGCGGGCTCCACACACGTCCCGTGTTCGGGGTTGGCAATGCTTTGACATCGGCATCAGGTGACGGAATATTTTGAAATGAATCTTCGCCTGTCGAGCGTTTGAAGCTCGGCTGACCGTGACCGATTTCGGCAGGAGTGAGCGGCGGTTGAGGCCGGCCGCGCACGCCGCAACTGCAAACGCAGCTGCAAATACAACAAACGACAAAAAGTCCCGACAGGGTTAGCCCGGCAGCCGCAGTCGTGCGCAAACTTTTCATGGATGGCTCTCCTCGCTGGCGTGCGTTCGGGTCGCGGGATCTTTTAACTCTTTTTCGACTGTATCTTTAGCCTTGCAAAGATTGACGTCGAGACTCAGTGCTTTTTTCTTTCTCGGCGTGAGATTTTGGCAGCGTTGCGTGTACTTTACGGCAGTCAGTCGGTCGCTGTCTCCGAGAATTTTCGACAGTTCCCACTTCCAATAGAAAACTTCAGGGTCTTCTCCGCCTGAGACTTCCCAAGTGCTTATAAACGCCTTTGCCTTTTTGGGATCTTTTTCAATCACCGTCGGATCGCGAAACATCAGCGCCGCCTGTAAACTTCGCGCATACTTTTCAACCGGCTCGAGGTCGGGATCTTTCGACGCAAACTTTGCAGTCAGTGCCTCGAAATTTTTCTGACAAAACAAAACCTGCAAGCGAAGGAGCTTTACCTCGGCTGAATATGGGTCGACTTCTTCACAAGTTTTAACGCGACCATCGGCTTTGTCGCACTCATCCAGTTTAAGATGGGCGCGCGCGAGTTCTTTTAAAATACTGAGGTTGCGATCCTCGGACTTGAGCGCCTCGGTCAACTGGTCGATAGCCTCGCGAGGCCTGGCTTCAAAACTCGCCTCCGCCGTCGCAAAAAGGGATTGTGCTTTTTCGGTGTAAAAGACGCTCGTCAGGTCATCGAGCGAGCGCTGCAACTCTTTGTAGCCAGCGCTTCCCCGTGTCTCGTGCTGAAGACCACGA
Source organism: Bdellovibrionales bacterium (assembly GCA_043746165.1). Lineage (GTDB taxonomy): Bacteria > Bdellovibrionota > Bdellovibrionia > Bdellovibrionales > JAMPXM01 > JAYTRM01. Next base: position 4,805 of record JAYTRM010000194.1, read on the forward strand.
ATGAGAACCTGACTGGTCTGCAGGCGGTCTTGTTGAAGCGTGAGATTTTGCGCTTTGAGAACGAGATCTTGATAGGTCTCTAGTTGCTGGCTTGATTCCACAGAAGCGGCGAAAGCGGA
>JAYTRM010000195.1:0-8351 GCA_043746165.1 Bdellovibrionales bacterium
GAAATGTCGATTCACAGTGGTGCTCGACTTTCAGTTCTGAGTCTATGATTCCTCGAAGACCCGCAGCTCGGAGACGAGTTGCGAGATGAATTTCTTCCCCTCCCTGTAAGAGTTGAGCATTGAACGGAGCGTAGGCTAATGAAAGCCCGCGCTTAACTAGAAGATTTTTATTTATTAAGGTATTTCCCGCGAGGCAACGCAGTCCTGATTGGGAGTTTTCTAACCATCGGTTGCTCAGCCACGAGTAGCTTCTTCCCCAGTAGCCGATTTCAGGAATTTGGTAGGGACCGCTGACAACGGCGATGTCTTGTTGTAGAAGATGAAGGGACTGAAGGCGGAGAGCGAGATTCAATCTTTGGCTTACACCAATTCTCACGTCTGAATCGAGAAAATAGACCCAATTGCCGGTCGCTGCCCTCATGCCATCATTGCGCTGCGTGTTGCGATTGCCCCAGGCCGAGGGAATGCAAATGACTTTGCCGCTTGACTCTTGGATGGCGGCGATTTCACTTTGAAGTGAAAGATCGGCAAGTGGAACAACAAAGATGACCTCGGCCTGCACCGACGGTGGCAGAATTGACGTTAGGCTTTCGAGACCGTGGCGAAACTCGCGCACGCGAAGCGTACTGTCGGTACAGAAGACAAAGGAGATTTGAGTTCGGATGTCTTCTCTCAAGGCCATGGATTTACCCCAAATACTTTTGACCGTCGGTATTTTAACGCGCAACTCGTCGCGGACGCTACCTGAAACTCTCGCAAGTTTAGCTGCGCAAACTTATCCTGAGGATCTATGGAAGGTCATCATGATCGACCATGATTCATCAGATGAAACTTTGACTCTAGCTTCAGTCTTTGTTTCGAGTCGAAAAAACGCCCGACTTCTTTCGAATTTTGAAAATAATCTAGCGCGGTCCAGGCAGATGATTGTGGAATCTAGCGACGCAGAGTGGGTCTGTTTTATTGATTCCGATGTGGTGTTGCCTGCCAACTGGCTCGCTATTGCCGCGCGCCATATTCAGTCCGAGGACTCGGCACTTGGTGCGGGCTTTGCCGGGCCTCTGAGATTAAAGCCGCTTCATCGCAACTTGCTTATCTTGGAGACCTTGCAAACAATCAGCCTCGGCCATTTTTATACGGCACAAATGTGGGTTCCGTCGCAGCCAAAAAGAGTCTCTCACTTGCCGACCGCTGCTGCGGTTTTTCGGCGTGAATCGCTGATGAAAATCGGTGGCTTTGATTTGGCGCGAGCCCACACCGGAGAAGATCTCGATCTTGGCGAGCGCCTTTCGGGTGCGGGAATGGAGCTTTGGCTTTTCCCGGATTTAGAAGTGATCCATCGATTGACCTGCCAGGGACGACGGGGATGGCTCGCCCGAGCTTTCCGATTTGGAGTGGCGCGGATTCAGGTAGCCATGAGATTGCCGCACCTTTTTTGGGGTCCACAGATTATTCTTCCGTTGCTTTTTGCCGTGGCCCAGGTGGCGGGCCTCTTCATCTTAGGCCTGGCCATTTTGGAAGGCCGAGGGCAACTCATATTTTCATGTTTAGTTTTTCTACTTTCTTGGCCGCTCGGGCTTTTGATTGGTATGAGCGCGGGCTTGCTGACAAAAAGCCGCGGTGGTCTGATTTTGCCGGCGGCGGGTCTAGCCTTGCTGACTCAGATTGCCTATGCTGGCGGCGAAGTTTGGGGCGTTTTCGAGATCATAATAAAGGCTTTGAGCGGGGGTAAGCGTGAGCAATGAGAGCGTTGCTAGCGTCACGCCGAGCAAACATCGGTTGCCTGCTGTCAGTATCGTGCTCCCTTGTTTAAACGAAAGTCTGACGATCCAGCTCACGCTGCAAAATATAGATCTTTTGCGCGAAACGTTTGCCAATGTTGAAGTGATTCTTGTCGATAATGGCAGTCATGATGGATCGATCGAAATCGCAAAAGGCTTAGGTGTGCGGGTGATTTGTTGTGAGACAAGAGGGTACGGGGCGACCTTGCGAAAAGGAATTTTAGCGGCCGCACACGAGATCATCGTTTTTGCAGATACAGATGCGACCTACGACTTAAAGGAGGCTCCGGAGTTAGTTAAGATGCTCCTGCACGCGCAGGCTGATCTTGTTGTTGGCAATCGTCTCGGGGGTCGTCTCGAGAGCGGGGCAATGCCTGTTTTGCACCGTTTGCTAGGCACACCGATCCTGAACTTATTGATTGCAATGTTGCATGGGCGCAGAGGCCGAATCATTATCGGCGACTGCAATTGCGGATTTCGCGCTCTCAAACGTTCGGCCTTCATCAAATGGCAGACCCAAAGTGACGGCATGGAGTTCGCCTCCGAGATGATTGTGCGCGCACTTCGCAGTGGGAGCCGCTACGCTGAGGTGCCAATTTCGTACCGTAAATCGTCGCACTTAAGAAAATCAAACTTGCGTCCTTGGCGCGATGGAATTCGACACTTAAACTTAATTTTGCTAGCGGCTTTGAAGAACTGGTAAGTGACATCAGCTTGAAAATATGTCAGCGATATGTTTTAACCACGTTCATGACGCAACCTAATCTGACCTATTTTTTGATTCGCTGGCTGGTTTCAGGATTGGCCGTGCTTCTGACTTCGAAAATGATCCGCGGAATTGAAGTGAATGGGTTTTTCTCAGCTCTCTTGGCGGCCATCGTGATTGGCCTCGCCAATGCGGTTTTGTGGCCGCTGTTGATATTCCTGACCCTGCCGATCAATATTCTTACCCTCGGACTCTTTACTTTTGTCGTCAACGGGGCGATTTTGAAATTCAGTGCGCTTTGGATTCCCGGATTCAAAGTCCAGACCTGGCTTTCGGCCATTGTCGGCGCTCTGGTGCTCGCTCTTATCAGCGCCGTTTTGCACGCTGTTCTGATTTAAGCTTAGCTGGTGGATTGAACTGTGCTTTCGGTGCAGTTACGTCCGTTGGCTTTTGCTCGGTACAGCGCTTCGTCGGCGGCCGCATACAAAGACTCCGGAGTTTCGCGTCCGTTGCCGTATCCGGCGACTCCGCACGAAACGGTAATATTAATACCTTTTTCGAAACCCGGAATTGCAATGTTCACGGCAATGACGGCCTTGCGAATTTTCTCAGCGACAACGATCGCATCGCGTGCGTTGGTGTCGTGGAGTATGACTGCGAACTCTTCGCCGCCAACCCGCGCCGACACATCCGTGTTACGGACGACATTTTTCAGGGTTTCGCCCATTGACCTGAGAACTTCATCACCGAGCGGGTGGCCGAAGCTGTCGTTGATTTTTTTAAAATGATCAATGTCGACGAGAATTAGGCTTAGAGCAGTCTGACGTTCTCGAGCGAGAACGCATTCTATCGCAAAGCGAGAATCAAATTGGCGTCGATTGAAAATTCCCGTGAGCTTATCTGTGATCGACGACAGATACATCGAGCGGTTGTCAAGCCAGGCTGAGATCTGCATTCCCAAAGGTTCAAGAAAGGACTTGCGATCGGGCTCTAGGCTAATTGGGCTGGTGCGCGCCAAGAGAAAAAACGGTCGCTCCGACTTGGGTCTAAAATTTAAAACCCAGAATGTTCCCAAGTCTTCGTAGTTAAATGACCAAATTTCTGTCCGTGCCTTGATTTCTCTGAGCCGGGGCGCGATATGGCCGGCGACTTCGCGAAGCCGCGAGCCGATGCGACTGTCGACAAGCAATGGTTCCGGTAGGGTGTCGTCTTTTTCCGACATTCGCATGAAACACGCATCGCTGAATTCAAGCTCGTCGCGAAGTCTGCGCGCAACGCTGGTGAGCACGACCGATGGGTCAATGTAGATCGGAGTTTCGAGTGAAAGACGCCACAGGAATTGTGACTCGGAGTGACTACGGCGCAGACCCGTGATGATTTTTTCGTTCTCGGTGAGTCGCCATTTATTTTGCAATTCCAGGGTGATGTCGCGGAGAACCACCATGAAGTGCGGGGTTGCCGGCAGGCCGGGCATTCCCACCAGCGGTTGAATCATCACTTGCGCAAATCCTCGGGCGCCGCTCGAAAACGAAAATGACGTGCTGTCGAGAACGGGTTTTGTTAGGGTCCGATCGGTATTGATCGACTCCCAAACCGCACTTGGAATTCCCAGTAAGCGGTCGATTTGGGATTTTCCCAAGGAAACGCCGCTGGTTCCGTCGCTTGCTGATGAAGTCGGAAGATTGATCGGAAGGTTGGCGAGAATCCTGAACCGTTCATTGGCAAACACCAGCGAGCGATTGGCATCGACGACGGCGATGGCGTCAAAGAGATGTTCGAGCAGACCCCAATAGCTTGGGTTTTGTATTTCCTCGGGCATAGTTTATTTTCCGACGGACGCTTCAGGAACTCAATCTCCGATTGAATTTAAGTGCCCTTTGTCGTGGACTTGGGTAGGATGTGGGCATGAGCTCTCCTGTGTCAGGTCTTCCGTCCAGTCTGCAACAGGTCAATATTGCGCGTGTACGCGAGCAGTCATTTGACCACGTATTTGACCAGCTGGCTGTCGAAGAGCCTCTCGAAATCCGCCTCAGCTTTGGCCTGCAGAGTGCGCGTCTTGAAAAAACCATATCGCTCACGATGCGAACTCCTGGAGAAGATGCGGAGCTGGCTGTTGGTTTTTTGATCGGCGAAGGGATTGTTGCAAAGCGCGACTGGCTTCAGTCGGTTGAATCAAATCCATTCAATCCCAACTCTGTGAAGGTCATTCTTCATCCCGATGCGCCGGTCGACCTCAAGCGGTTGGAGCGAAACTTCTATACCACTTCAAGTTGTGGGGTTTGTGGCAAGACGTCGATCGAGGCTCTTAAGGTCCAGGGCGGGCTATTAGTTTCGTCGGCTGAATGCCAAGTTGAGCGTGACGTGATCGTAAAATTACCCGACCTCGCACGTACCGCCCAAAAACTTTTTAGCTCGACTGGCGGAATTCATGCGAGCTCGCTTTTTAATCTGAGTGGCGAACTCGAGTTGGTGCACGAAGATGTCGGACGGCACAATGCGCTGGACAAGGTCATCGGCGCGAAATTTCTAGCAGGTGCTTGGCCATTGAATGAGACTATTCTCTTGGTCAGTGGGCGCGCGAGTTTCGAACTCGTGCAGAAAGCAGCAGTTTCGGGAATTCGCGTATTTTGCGCAGTCGGCGCCCCGTCTAGCCTTGCGGTTGAGCTGGCAAAAGAGGTCGACATGACCTTAGTTGGTTTTTTGCGCGAGCGGCGATTTAATATTTATCACGGCGAGAAAAGGATATTGGGATGAAGCTGAGAGTTCGTGGCAATTCTATTCGATTAAGACTCAGCCAAGACGAAGTACAAAAAGTTGGGCGCGGAGAATCTGTGGAGGAGCTTACGGGCTTTCCGGGTGGATCAAAACTGCGCTATGCTTTGATCCCGACCAATAATGAAAATCCCAGAGCCTTTTGTCTGGAAAATTCCGTGATCGTCGAGATTCCAAATCAGATGGCGGAAACCTGGGCCAGTTCGAAAGTGGTGGAAATTAAATTTGAGCTGCCTTTAAATTCAACTGGTGATTCATATATTGAATCTACTGGCGAATTTGGCCGCGATTCGAGCGAACAGCTTTTCGTCCTGATTGAAAAAGATTTTCAATGCTTAAAGACGCGGACCAACGAGAATGAAGACGAGTCAGGGCTTTTCCCTAACCCGAACCACGCCAAAGGGCATTGCTAATTTACATCTACGGATGAGGCAGTCATGAAGAAAAATAGTTCGATTGGAAATAGCGCCACTAATGATTCTCAAGTCCTCATCCACACTCCGGTTGAAACCGACAGGCCCGAAACCGACGACCCCGCGATTTACGCTGCCGGTGCGCCAGCTGTTTTTTCATCAATGAATTATTCAATTAAAGAGATGGGGCTAACGAGAACGGCGCAGATCCTGCTCAAAATTAACCAGAAAGATGGTTTTGATTGCCCGTCTTGCGCTTGGCCCGATCCCGATGATCGGCGGTCACTCGCTGAGTTCTGCGAAAACGGTGCGCGAGCGGCGGCCGATGAGGCGACGACTAAAAGAGTGACTTCGGAATTTTTTAAAGACCACTCAATTTATGATCTCTCTTGCCAAAGTGACTTCGAACTTGGTCAGCACGGACGGCTGACGGAGCCGATGATGAAAGCTCCCGGCGCGACCCACTATCAGCCGATCTCGTGGGATAAGGCCTTCGCGACAGTGGCCGATCACTTGGCAGCGCTTCCCTCACCTCATGCCGCGAGCTTTTACACCTCAGGGCGCACGAGCAACGAGGCCGCGTTCGCATACCAGTTATTGGTCCGTGCGTTCGGAACAAATAATCTGCCTGATTGTTCTAATATGTGCCACGAATCGAGCGGTTTGGGACTTGGCGAGCAAATCGGGATTGGCAAAGGCACGGTCAAGCTCGACGACTTTGAACACGCTGATTGCATTTTGGTTGCGGGGCAAAACCCCGGTACGAACCATCCTCGTATGCTCACCGCACTGGAGAAGGCGGCGCGCCGAGGCTGTAAGATTATCAGCATCAATCCTCTGAAAGAGGCGGGGCTCGTCGCGTTTAAAAATCCGCAAGAGGTTGGCGGGTGGATCGGGCGGGGCACAGCGCTTTCGACGCTGTTTTTGCCCGTGAAAATCAACGGCGATACCGCTCTCTTTAAAGGCTTAATGAAAGAGATGCTCGAGCAAGAAGAGCGCGACGGGCCGGGATCGGTGCTCGATCTCGGATTCATTCGGGATTTTACCAGCGGCTTTGAAGAGTTTAGCGAGGACCTCCGCCACGCCAGCTGGCGTGAGATTGTGAGCGAGAGCGGCATTTCGCGTGAACTCATGAGCCAAACTGTTGCCATTTTGCGCAATTCGAAATCGACAATCGCGTGCTGGGCGATGGGCCTCACGCAACATAAAAATGGCGTCGCCAATATTCAGCTCATTATGGATCTTCTCCTTCTGCAAGGAAATATCGGGCGGCGCGGAGCAGGGCCCTGTCCCGTGCGTGGTCATAGCAATGTGCAAGGCGATCGGACCATGGGTATTTTTGAAAAAATGCCCGATTGGTTTCGCGACCGTCTTGATTTCGAATTTAAAATGAAATCACCGCGCCTGCATGGGTTTGACACGGTCGAAACAATTCAAGGCATGCATGACGGCAGGGTTCAGGTCTTCTTCGCCATGGGCGGAAACTTTCTTGCCGCGACACCCGATACGAGTTTTACCGCGGATGCCCTTCGCAGGTGTCGCCTCACCGTGCACGTTTCGACAAAACTCAATCGTGCGCATTTGGTGACTGGTGAAACGGCCTTGATCCTTCCCTGCCTCGGCCGCACTGAGCGTGACGTGCAAGCTGCGGGAGAGCAGTTCGTGACTGTTGAAGATTCTATGGGCGTCGTGCACGCTTCGCGTGGCACGCTGAAAGCTGGCTCATCACATCTCAAGAGTGAAGTCGCGATCGTCTGCAATCTCGCTAAGGCTTTGCTTCAGCGTCAGCCAGAAAAAGCGATAGCTTGTGATTGGGATCAAATGGCCGCGAACTACGATATCATTCGCGATCAGATCGAAAAGGTCATTCCTGGTTTTGAAAATTTCAACACCAGAGTTCGCAAGCCGGGTGGGTTTTATCTACCCAACGGCCCACGCGACGGAAGAAAGTTCAATACCTCGACGAGCAAAGCAAAGTTTGTAGTCCATCCGGTGGCTGTGACGAGCGTTCCGCCCGGCCATTTAATGCTCATGACAATCCGAACTCACGATCAGTTCAATACGACTATTTACGGCCTCAACGACCGATACCGTGGCATCCACGCTGGACGCCGTGTGATCTTGATGAATCGAGAAAATATTTACGATCAAGGTTTGGCGGCCGGTGACCACGTCGATATAACCAGTCATTACGAAGGTGAGAAGCGCAAAGCGGAACACTTCACCGTCGTCGAATATGAGATTCCGAAAAATTGTGCAGCCGTTTATTATCCGGAAGGCAACATTCTCGTTCCCATTCAGAGTATGGCTGATGGAAGCCGAACGCCGGCTTATAAATCGATTGTGGTTACCGTCGAGCGTGTCTAGGCTAGGGCCTCGATCAACGGTAATGCCTTGAAGGCTTGACGGCTTGACGGCTTGACGGCTTGAAGCCGCAGTCACTTTATTTTTTTAGGGGCATACCGGGCGGGGCCGTTGTGGACTTGCGCCGGGGCTTCCCAGGTCGACGGTTGGAGTACCGCCCGGGGGTCTTCCTAGGTCGGCGCTTGGAGTACCACCCCAGGCCTTTCCGGGGCGACGGGTCGAGTACCGCCCCGGGCGGTACTCGAACTCAAGGCCGCGGTATTTGCTGGCTCTGAAAATATCCGCTTTGAAGATTTTGTCAGGCCACTGAGGCCTTAA
>JAYTRM010000196.1:0-7770 GCA_043746165.1 Bdellovibrionales bacterium
TGCAGGTCATCACCGATGCAAATCGCGACGAAGTCGTTCGTGCCGCGATTCGCGACAATTGGGACTGGAGCGATTACCGAAAGTACACCGATATCAAAAAGCCGGTGTCGCAAATCTCGCAGCTGAAAAATTTCGTCGTCGTGGCGGGATGTCGGCGATTTCCGGAGGCGAGCAACATCGTTTTGCACTGGCCTAAGGGCATTTTGTCAAAAGGCGGAATCCCTTCGCAAGATGCGCAAACTTTCGACTTCAAAGTCATCGAGCCGTTCGTAGCAAAGTTTTCTTGCGAGCGAACCAATGCCGACCGACCTTGCAACCCGATTCTCAATTTGTCGCTTTCTTTCAATCGTCGTTTAAAAATCAGTCAACTTAAGGGCACTGAACTTCGCGCAAGCGACGGGCAAAAGTGGACACCGGTTGAACTTCGATCCGGCGATCAAAATAAAAACTTTGCTGCCAATGTGGGAAACGGCGGGCTCGCGCAAGCGCATGTCAAAGCGGTAACAAATTTCGAAGATCAAGAAATCAACGGTCTGACTTTTGAGGCGCCATTTCCAGAGCACGCCAAGCTCCAGCTTGCCCTTCCCGGTAAAATCGTCGATGAGCTCGGACGCGGACTTGAAAACCAAAAGCAGTTTCCGCTGGCGGTCGAGACGGATACCTATTCACCACTTTTAAAATTCGCAGCGCCGTTCGGTATTCTAGAACTTAAAGCCGATCCTGCCTTGCCGGTGAGTTTGCGTAACGTTGAAAAACAGCTCGCGGGTTTTCAGTACAACCTCGAGGGCAAATCGTTTGTCTTAAAATCAACAAACTCGCCGAGCGAAGTGATCGCAATGTACGAAAAGCTCAAAGACAAAGAAAACAACTACGACAAACGCGGCGAGGCTCTCTTGAGCTCGAGCCAAGGCAAGCCTTTTGAATTTCCGCGACCGCATTCGGTCAACGATTTCGAAGTCATCGGCATTCCGATGGCGACGCCCGGGCTTCACGTCGTCGAGTTTAAAAGCGAAATGCTGGGCAAGGCGCTACTTGAAAAAGGATCTATGTACGTCGCCTCTGGCGCATTAGTGACTGATCTTTCGGTGCATTTCAAAAAAGGCCGAAGCTCCTCACTCGTCTGGGTGACTCGTTTGTCCGATGCATCTGTCGTCAGCGGTGCCGAAGTTTCGCTCATCAGTGGTGCGGGTAAAGAACTTGCCAAGGGTAAAACCGACGCTTCAGGAATTTGGAAAATTGGTTCAGTTCACTATCCCTGCGCGAGTGACGGTGAATCTGATGGCACGGCGCGCGACTATGCAAATTGTGAGATCTTTGCGTTTGCAAAAAGCGGTGACGACTTTTCTTTTGTGTCGAACCGTTGGAATAAAGGCATCGAAGAATATCGCTTCAATCTGAAGCGAGAGTACCTGGCTCCGAACTGGGGACCTGTCGTTGCGCACACGATTCTGAGCCGCGGCATCCTTAAAGCCGGTGAAGCGATCGACATGAAACACTTAATTCGTTCGCACACTGAATTGGGATTCTCGGCAGTGCGCGAGAAAAACTTACCGAAGCACGTCTTCATCGTACACGAAGGCAGTCACAAGGTTTACACGCTTCCCTTTAGCTACCAAAAAGAAACGGGTTCGGCGACTAGCCACTTTGAAGTTCCTAAGGATGCAGCCCTCGGACTCTATTCGGTTTATCTCTCAAACAAAGATAAACTGCAGAAAAATAACGACCCAGAAAACGATCCAGAAAACGATCCAGAAAACGACCAAGAAAGCGACCAAGAAAGCGACCCAGAAAACGACCAGAGCGACGCATTTGACTGGAGCGCGCTGAAGACCGGTGATTTTGTTGTCGCCGAGTACCGCCTGCCGTTGATGGAAGGTGCAGTCAAAGTCAAAGACGCCGTTTTGATCCAGCCCAGCAGCGTCGATGTCGATCTCTCAGCCCGTTACCTGGCGGGGGGGCCTGCCGGCGGATTGAAGGTGACTTTGCGCGCCGATCTCGAATACGACAATTTTGTACCTGATGTTCCCGGGGCGTCTGATTTCACCTTTTTCTCGGATCCGCAAAAAGTAGGCCTTAGGTCTTCGGAAGTTGAGCGCGCTCCCGAATCGAAGTATTTGTCGAATCAGAATCTCAGTCTGAATGACGATGGTGGCGCCAGCGCCGTGATCAAAGGGCTTCCAAGCGTAAAGAACGTCAAGTCGCTGAACATTGAAATGGAATATCGCGATCCGAACGGCGAAGTCAAAACTTCGAGCGCGCACGCTTTGGTTTTTCCCGGCGATGCCATCATCGGTCTGAGATCTGAAAACTGGTTTGCCGATCCCGGCAAAGTCAGCGTCGCCGGCATCATCACCGACCACGCAGGAAAAACTCTCGCCGGCCACGGGTTCGTGATTGAGGCCTTCTCGCGCGAAGAGATCACCCACCGCAAACGGATCGTTGGAGGATTCTACAGCTACGACTCGCAAACTAAGATCACTTCAATCGGCGAAGTCTGTAAAGGCAAAGCAGATGGCAAAGGTCGCATTCATTGCCAGATCACGACACTTCCTCCAGGAGAGGTGATTTTGCAGTCGCAGACTGCTGATAGCAAAGGACGCAAAACCTACGCAACAACGATGGTTGAAGTTTTACAACCTGGCGCAGGGAATTGGTGGGGACAGTCTGATAGCGATCGAATTGATCTGATCCCAGAAAAAGGGAAGTATGAGCCCGGTGAGACGGCTCGCTATGAAGTGCGCAGTCCGTTTCCGAAATCGACAATTCTCGTCACAGTCGAACGTGAGGGCGTGCTCGACTCCTACGTTAAGCAAATTACTCGTGAAGCGAGCACGATCGAGATTCCGATCAAAGGAAACTACGCGCCCAACGTTTTCATCTCGGCGCTTGCGCTCAGAGGCCGTGTGGCCGATCCGCAGCCGACGGGACTTCTCGATCTGGCGCGTCCATCACTCAAACTCGGGATGATTGAAACGCGCGTCGGCTGGAAGGCCCACGAACTCAAAGTGATCGTAAAGACGGACAAGACTCGGTACAGTGCGCGCGACAAAGCTTTGGTTACGGTCAAGGTGACGAGCGCGAGTGGCAAACCTGTAACAGGTACTGCCGAAGTGGCGCTGGTTGCAGTCGACGAAGCGCTGGCCCGCTTGCGACACAATTACAGCCTCGATTTGCTAACCGCCATGATGGGACAGCGCGGACTCGAAGTCGATACCTCTTCAGCACAGATCCAGGTCATTGGTAAACGGCATTTTGGTCTGAAGGCAAAGCCTGCCGGCGGCGGCGGCGGTCCGAGCTCGTCGGGAACGCGCGAGATTTTCAATCCGCTGCTCGCGTGGGAGCCGCATCTCAAACTCGATGCCGCTGGAGAAGGCCACTTCACGGTGACCCTCAATGATTCAATGACCAGCTTCCAGATCGAGGCAGCGGCCCAAGCAAACCTCGATCAATTTGGTGAGGGCTCAACGCGCATCGAATCAAGCAAAGACTTAATTGTTTACCCAGGTCTCGCGCCTGTCGTTCGCGACGACGATAAAATCATCAACACGGCCACGGTGCGCAACACCACCGCCCGAAACATGTCCGTGCACTTCACAGTCTCGGCGCAAGGCTTGAGTGGCTTGCCTGTGTTTCCAGATATTCAGCTGAAGCCGAGCGAAGCGCGCACGCTGAATATTCCGATGACAATCCCGCAAGGCGTGAAGGCATTTTCAACAATCCTGAAGGCTCAGGAAGTCGGCGGCGGCGCTGCGACTGGCGGTCCGGTTGGCGGAACGGTTGGCGGAACGGTTGGCGGAACGGGCATCAGTGCGATGGATGAAGTGAAGTTCGAAACGCAGGTGAAACCGTCGGTTCCTGACCGGGTGACGCAGGCGACTCTCGTGCAGCTCGAAAAGCCGCTGGTGCTTCCGGTTAAGCTTCCATCCGATGCCATTCCCGGCCGCGGCGGTCTTAACCTGAGCGTGCAAGATAAACTGGTCGGCGGTCTCGGCGGCGTGAAGTCTTACATGGAGGATTATCCCTACACTTGTCTCGAGCAACGACTCTCAAAAGCGATTGCGCTTGAGTCGAAAGCTGATATCGAACGGATCGTCGCTGACTTACCAGCCTACATGGATGGTAACGGACTTTTAAAATTTTTCCCGAGTTCGCTTTATGGTTGGGAGCAGCTCAATCGTTACGTTCTAGAAATTTTAGCGGTTAATGGCATAGCCATTCCCGAAGCAACACAGACACGACTGCTTGACGGAATCAAGGCGTGGCTCGATGGTCGCGCCGAGTACCGAACGTGGTTCACCGAGCTCGTGCGCGACAACTTCAAAAAAGAAGAGCGCATCATTTTGCTCGAGACGTTAGCACTGTATCACCAGTTTGACGCCAAAGCTCTCGCCACTGTCGAGATCACCCCGAACCTGTGGCAGACCTCGACGGTAGCGGCTTGGGTGAAGTTGCTGACGATCGAAGAGTCCATTCCGGGCCGCAATGAAAAGTTAGCCGCTGCGAACACGATCTTACATTCGCGCACCAATCTTTCTGGCTCTTCACTGAACGTTCAGGGCGAGCCAGACTGGCAAGCGGGCTGGCACCTGTTCACCTCGCGCGACCAAGAAGCCCTCGACGTGTTCGGCGTGGCCATCGAGCGCGAAGACTGGGGTCCAGAGGCTGGAAAATTGGCGCGAGGACTTCTCGCCCGTCTGAAAAAAGGAGCATGGGATACGACCCTGGCTAACGCCTGGGGTATCAGCCGCATGCGCCAATTCAGTCAGAAATTTGAAAATGAAAAAGTCACGGGCGTCACGAAAGTGAGCAGCGCTTCTAGCAGCGCGCCTGGTGGCGCCTCTAGTAGCACGTCTGCGGTCTTTGACTGGGCAGCGAAACCCACCGGGTCGGCTCTGCTTCTCCCGTGGCCGCAAGGCTCGGATAAAAAGCCAGTCAACTTAAGCGTCGATCATCAAGGAACGGGACATCCGTGGTTGATGTTGCAAACGCGCGCGGCGATTCCGCTGAAAAGTCCACTCGATCTCGGTTACACGATCGAAAAGAAAATTACCGGCGTCACGCAAAAGATTCCGGGTAAATGGACAAATGGCGACGTCGCCGCTGTCGAACTCGTAGTTACGGCGAAGACCGATCAAGCTTGGGTGGTGGTGCGCGATCCGATTCCCGCCGGTGCTTCAATCCTAGGTGGCGGTATCGAAGACGTCTCGAAGATTCTCGACCGCGATCCGAAGCTTCGCAAATCGATCGACGACATCGGCGGCTGGCCAAGTGAGTTTGAGGAAAGATCGCAATCGTTCTTTGCCAGCTACGCGAGCTATTTGCCGAGAGGAAAATTCCGCATCACGTACCGCGTTCGTCTCAATTCGGCTGGCGTTTTTAAACTGCCACCGACGCGAACTGAGGCGATGTATTCGCCCGAAACTTTTGGAGAGAGCCCGAATGCCGACTGGTCCATTGATAATTAAAATTCTCGGTGGCTGCGGCTTGGTTGCAGCTGTCACCGTTTTTGTCGCGATCATGTCGCCCGCAAAGCTTCCTTCATTCAAGGACGTGAGGAATCACTATCAGGTTTCGGACCAGTGGATTCTCGATCGTTACAACCGACCGATGGAGTCGATTCGCAACTCGAGTCGCAACCGCACGCTTGCTTGGACGCAGCTAGGTGAGGTCTCCCCTGAATTCATTCGACTTTTACTTCACGCCGAAGATCGGCGTTTTGAAACTCATCACGGCGTCGATCTCAAGTCATTAGCTGCGGCAATATGGAACTTCGGCCGCCGTGGGCCAAGGCGCGGAGCCAGCACAGTCACCATGCAAGTCGTAAACGAAGTTACGGGAAAGCGCGCGACAACCTTCGGCCAAAAGTTGGGCCAAGCGTTGGCTGCGATTCGGCTCGAGCGGTCGTGGAGCAAAAATGAAATTCTGGAGAGTTATCTCAACCTCACGCCTTTTCGCGGTGAACTCGTAGGCCTTCGCGCTGCGAGCCTCGGACTTTTCAACAAGGGACCGCAGGCGCTGAGCGCGCAGGAGTCGGCGCTTCTTGTCTCATTGATTCGCTCGCCGAACGACACGCCCGAAAAAGTGGCCAGCCGAAGTTGCCAGCTCATGGAATCTTCTGTCACGAGTGCGGATAAAAAAAACGACTGCGCAGAGCTTTTGACTCTCAGCAAAGCCACTTTAGGTTCGCGCTATCACATTGCCCGCGAACGCGACCGCATTCCGGTCTTTTCCTCGGTGTTTTTGAAAAATACAGCCCGCGCTCCGGATGCCCCATTAGAGACGACACTTGATCTTGATATCCAGGATATCGCGTTGAGTGCGGCCCGAGAGCAGCTCTACGACCTTCGCGACCGCAACGTGAACGACGCAAGCATCGTCGTGCTCGACACGCACACAGGTGAAATTCTCAGCTACGTCGGCAACGCTGGCCTATCATCAACTTCGGCCGGGCAAATCGACGGCGTGCAGATGCGCCGCCAGGCCGGTTCGACGCTGAAGCCATTTGTCTACGGTACCGCTTTTGACTTAAGGTTTTTAGAAATCAACTCACTCGTCGAAGACACGCCAGAAGACATCGCGGTTGGCGAGGGTAGCCTCTACAGTCCGCATGACTACGATCACGAATTTCAGGGCCAGGTTTCCGCTGCCGAAGCTCTTGGCTCAAGCCTCAACGTCCCCGCCGTGCGCACGCTTGAACTCGTGCGCGAAAATCGCGTCATTGAACGTATGAGCGATCTAGGCTTTACCGAACTGAAACGCAGCGAACACTACGGGCCGAGCCTCGCACTCGGAACGGTCGACATCTCACTTTTACAACTCACCGAGGGCTACCGCCGTCTTTCGCTGTCGGCAAACTCCCACGTCTTTTCCGACTCGACGAAAGAAACTCTGTTTGCGAGCCTTTCGGTTCCCGAGTATCGCCGCTTCACTTTTGGGCTCGAAAACATCCTGACACTGCCATTTCCTGCAGCGGTGAAGACCGGTACATCTAAAGATATGCGTGACAATTGGTGTGTCGGTTTTACGAGCGACTACACGGTTGGCGTTTGGGTTGGCAACTTTAATGGCTCATCGATGTGGAATGTCAGTGGTATGAGCGGCGCCGCGCCCATCTGGCGGCGAATTATGCTGTCGATTCACCACGCGCCTCCCAAAGATCGATCGATGGCTTACGTGGCGCCCGCTCAAGCAATTCAAAAAGCGGATCTGAAACTTTCGCAAATTCGCTATCCACAGCCCAATATGATGGTCGGCCTTGATCCCGACATCCCAGCGAAGCTGCAACGAATGCCAATAAAAATTAGCCGGCCGCAAAAAGGTCAGTTGCTGTTTGTCGATGGTCTCAAGCTCGGCCGCGCCGAAGAACTGCAGCTCTGGCCGATTCGCCGCGGAAGCCACCAAATTGAGCTGCGAACCGCGCAAGGTTCAATCAGCGATCAGGTGCATTTCTCGGTACGGTAGCACGCTGCTTAATTCCACTCAAACGTACGAATAATTTCGTTACAGCTCTTGAGGGACTCTTTAAATGAAATCGATTTATCGCGACAGGTGAGAATCACCGCGTTTTGGTTTCTTAAAAACACCACCTGACGAAGCTGCTTACCGTTGTCGCGGTTGATAAGATCGAGAACGTAACCGCGTTCTTTTTTTTGCGCGAAAGGTTTCGAGCCGAGCACGTCGAAACCGTACTTCGGATATTCTTTCATCCAGCGCTGAATATAGCGATCGAGAGGCATAACCTTGGCTAATTTATCAACGCGGACAGTGAGC
>JAYTRM010000197.1:0-12990 GCA_043746165.1 Bdellovibrionales bacterium
GAATTATGAGATCAACTCTTCTTCTGTTCACTGCCCCCGTATTGACTGCCGTCATGTCGATGACTCTTTCTAACGCTGCTTTCGCGAAAGTAAAAAGCGCAGCCCCAAAAGTCAGCGCTCACCAGAGCCAAGCTCGCACAACTGCTCCGGAATCCGCCCCGGCTCCCAAGCGCCTTGCGAATTCCAAAGCCAAGAAGCCAAAGCTCGCCCGGCCTTTGAAGAAATCGGCACGGATGGGTAAAAAGGCTCACCGCAAAACCGCCGCTCACCGCCCAAGAGCCTCAGGTCCGCGCGAGCTCGGCTCAAACCTGGGTAAAACCAAGATCACCCGCCTCCCCAACTCGGCTTCTCCAAAGCTGATTCCGCCGCTCCATAATTCAGCTCAGCACTTCCGCAGCCGCCGCGCCTAATCTGGCATTTGGCGCCACCTCTGCTTTGGGGCGGGGGTGGCGCCCTATCAAGATTTGGAAATGAATGCGAGCAGGTGGCGTTCTGCCTGACTCTCGAGTTGCGTTACCTTGCCCTGCAGAGTAAGACTCTGGCGCTGAAAGCCACTTGTGACTCGCAAGCCAAGGAGCCGCCCAATGTTTTTTAAGCATTTGTTCAACTCTACGAGTTTTGCCCTAGTCTCGGGCCTCTGCCTGCTTCTTTTAACAAACTGCACCCCCGACTCGCCTTCTGGCAGCACAGCATCTGTGACTTTTACGACTCTCTATACCAATACGATACAGGGCAATAATTGCGCTCGCTGCCACCAGCCGGGAGGATCAGCATCGGTAGCCGGTGCATCGGTCGACTTTACAAGCCAGGCAACTGCCTATAAAACGCTGGTGGGAACCAAAGTCAGCGCTCAAGACGTGGCGGGCACCTGTGGCACCGTCAATATCGTCACCGCTTTTAGTGCCGCAACCTCTTACCTTGCCGCTGTCACGATCGACACCTATTATTCAAACCCGTTTGTGAGCAAGACCTGTGCGCCTGCAAGCCACACCCAAAAAAATGGCACTGGCAGCGTCACGCTTTCAACGGCTGACACCAATAACCTCACCAGCTGGATCAATGCCGGCGCTTTAAACAATTAATCCCTTTTGCCTTTGGAGAATTCAGAAAATGTCCGAACCATTTGCCAGGATACTTCGCGCCTCCGCTATCGCCGCTCTCACACTCGCCCTGATGACTAATTGCAGTCCGCGACAACGCGACGACCGTAATCACTCAGATTCCGAATCAACGGACTTGATGCTCACCGCACCAACCTTGACGAGCGTCTACACCAATATCTTTCAACCGCAATGCGCACGTTGCCACCAGCCCGGCGGCTCAGCGTTTGAAGCCGGTGCAACTGTCGACTTCTCAAGCCAAGGTCAGGCTTTCGCCACTTTGATCGGCGCAAAGGTCGCGGCTACTGATGTCAGCGGCACTTGTGGCTCAGTCAACTTGGTATCGCCAGGAAGTGCCGCCACTTCCTACGTCGTCGCAACGACAATCGCTTCATATTATTCAAATCCGTTCGTGAGTGGATCGTGTGCGCCGTACAGCCACGTAAACACTGGCAGTGTCGCTCTTTCAGATGCCGATGCTGCGAACTTGACCGGTTGGATCAATAGCGGAGCAGCAAACAACTGATCGACAGCAGCTGCCGCGATGCTCGCACTCGTAGCGGTTGCCGCCGAGGTATCGGCCGAATTAAAGGTTCGTTTCGCAACGAGAGCCCGAACTCATCTTCACCCGTTGATCAAGTCGAGCGTTTCCTCGGTCGGTGGTAATTTCTACTCCAACACCGTAGCCAACTTTTCGATCTGCGACCATTCGAGCTCGGTGACTTCGCGGTGAACGCGGTTGCTGAGCTCGGACTTCATGACCGCCGTCACGGTTTCAGTCGACGAGGCAAAACTCGGCTGCACGCGATGAGCGTAGGCCGACCAAAAAATCGAAAGCTTTAAGTGAAGAAGGTCCTGACCGATCGGCGCTTCTTTCTGACTGACGAAAGCCTGCGAGACTTGCTCAGTCACTTTACGGAGTTCTTTGCCATCTGCATTTTTATATAGATCCTGATGCAGAAGAGCAAAGGCGAGAGAATCGGTCAAGGTTGCCGTCACAGCCATGGCCAAAAAACCGTTCCGTTCACCATAAGACTCGGCAAGCTTGAGTGCGTCACTCAGGGCCGCGGCTGAGCGCTTGAGATCAAATCCGCTCGCAGCGCTCGCGTACTGGACTCGGTTTTCGATCTTCAGCGACGGGACATCATCTAAAATAGATTCGGCCGCACCGCTCAGGAGCTGGAAACGCTCGTCGAGTGCGGCCGCTCTTTCTTGGGGAGTTCCGACCTGGGCGAGCAAACCCCAAGCTGAGAGCTCGACGCGAAGGGGATCAAAATCCACAAACTGATCGGGTCGGCGCTTTTCCTTCTTCAGCTTGCGCGCGTTTTCAATTGCTACAACCAAGGC
This sequence comes from Bdellovibrionales bacterium, assembly GCA_043746165.1. Classification (GTDB taxonomy): domain Bacteria; phylum Bdellovibrionota; class Bdellovibrionia; order Bdellovibrionales; family JAMPXM01; genus JAYTRM01. Next base: position 2,448 of record JAYTRM010000197.1, read on the forward strand.
GGCCTTGGCGCTTAAATCCTTACCCAACTTCGCTCGAACGTAACCGAGCACCAAATTAATTTTCGCCAAATTGAGATTGCCAGTGATTTGTCCTGATTCGATCAAGTGCTGATAGTGTTGCTCAGACTCCTTGAAGTTTTGCGACATCGCAAGCGAGAACGCTTGACGTTCTTCCATGGGCCCCACCCGCTCTGTCGAAGGCAGACTAGAGATTTCTCTGGGAACCTCGGCTTCTTGGTGGCTGTGCTCGAGCGAACGCGCGTAGAGCCAAACGAAGGCGGATCGTTCGCGATCTGAGTCAAAGCCAAGCTTTTCTCGTAATGCAAAGTACTTTGCAGACTGTCCAAAATTCAAGGCGCGTTGGTGCAAGAGGCCGAGATTCATCAGCGCCGAAGCCTTGATGCGATCGTTGTCTCGGCCTAAATCGTAACTCAACATCAAGTTGTGATTGGCCGACTGAAAAAGGGCATTGTCGATTTCTGCGCCATCTGCAAGGCGCAGAAGCTTTTCCATTTCACAATAACCAAGAAGTAAGTAGCGGACCGCAGAATCGCGCGAATCGGTCATTGAATTTAGTTTACCAAGAGCCGCATCGAGGTCGCTGACATCACGCGGATCTTTACGCCCGGCCTTCTCGGCGTCGAGCAAGGTTAGGACAGCTTGAGCGTACTTTGCACTCTCTCCGATTTGTCCGTGGTCAGTGAGAACCTTATAAGCTTTCTCCAAAGTGGCACGTTGGCCCTCTCGAATGACCGCCGTGATGAAGCCGTAGTGCGCTTCAAGATCATCGGTCAGAGTCATGGCGCCGTAGAAAAAATTATCTGCAAGCAGTGCATTGCCTTTTGCAAGGGCATCGTAGGCTTGATCGTAGGTAATACCGCCGTAGACCTCGCGCGCGTACCCGAACTCGGTGTCATCTTTATCGGTGTATCTCAGCCACGTGTTACCGACAAAGCTAAGAAATTTGAACTGTGCCGATTCAGAAAAATTGATGATGGCCCGAACATAAAGCGCTCTGCGCAAAAAGATATCGGAGCGCGAGTCACTCATTAATTTGTCAAGTTCCTTGTAGATGCTGTCCTTAGTTTTGTTATCGACTGCCTCGATGATTCGCAAAACTACGGCTTCAGATTGAAGAAGCGAGCGGACCTGGGATGAAAACTGCCCAGATACCGCGGTAATTGCGGCAATTCGCTCCCCACGAGAAAACTTCATCTCTTCGAGTCGAGCCAGAAATGTGAATGCGTAATAAATCTGCGACTGCTCGGAGAGCTCTTTCGCCGCCATCAGCGGTCGGTAAATTTTAAAGAGGCGATTTGGGTCGCGCGTCTGCGTACCAACCGAGTCAAAGTGACGTTCAAGCTCGCCTGCCAGATCGAAGTAAAGTCCGTATTCCATCGGCCGAACCGCGCCGGCAAACTGAACCCGCGCGAATTCTAATTGGGCTCCCACCCAATCGAGGCGTAAAAGATGAAGTCGACCAAGAACGAGACTCTTGGTGCGAGGCTCATTTTTCACTTTGCTCGCTTCGCTCTCTAAGCGAATGATCTGCTCAGCAAAATCATGACTCGCATTTTCGCGGGTCGGCTGGATCTTCTTTAGCGACAGTCCATCAATTAAGAGCGACATCAGCCGATTGAAATCGTGATCGCGAGTCGCCGCAATTTGATCGAGCTTTGTGAGATAAAATTTCGCCGCCGCGTAGTCCTCAGAAAAGAAGTGATTGCTCAAGAGTTTTTCATCAAAGTCACGACCTGAGGCCTGAAAGCGATATTTTAAGGTATTGAGCAAGAGAACTCGGTCCTCATAAGACCTCGCATTGTCGAGCATGTTTTGAATCACCGCCTGAGTCCAATCGACCGGTACGATGCCGCTTGCGGGAATTTGGTAAACATCGAGCGAGCCTTCAAATTGGCAAGTGGCAAACAGTTTCCCCAGTGCCGGATGCGGAAAGCTGCAGCCATTTTCGATCGGTGTTAGCTGCTCAGGAAAAATTTCCGTGCCAGCGGCATTTGCATTCGTTGCCGGGGGGGTCTGCAAGATCGTGTCGATGGGCACGCGAAAGATCACGGCGCTATCATTACCGTCGATCGCCTGGTCGTTGTTTGTGTCTTCCATGTAATGGCTGAAATAGAGAAACTTTTCGTCCTCCGAAAGGCGCGGAAATCCCGAAATCCCCGGTAGCGCCAGCTTGATATTCCACTTTTTTCCCGTTGCGATTTCAAGCAAAACCAATCGCCGAATCTGCCCACCACCCGACGCGGTCCACCACTCGTTGAAGGTCAGAAATTTTCCATTTGGCCTGAGATCAGGTGCCCAGATCTGTCCTTGAGCCAAAGTCGACTCAGCACCTGTTGAGATGTTCATGGCCATCACTCGGGTGCCTGCCAAACTCGGGCTCTGCTCCACGAAGACTATTTCGTTTTCACTCTTCCAGACTGCGGAGCCCCGCAAATTGCGCGCACTCGAGGCCAGTCGGCCAAGGCAGTGAATGTCTCGCTCCGAAAGTTTACGATCGGGAGTCACCTGAGTCGGAGGCCGCACCCAACAGATATCGCCGCGCGAATTGAATTTAAAATAAGTAAATGCGAGCAACCCCTTGGGAGAATAGCTTGGCTCCTCTGAGTCGGCGTCGAGCGGCAGGAGCTCCATCGATTCGCCCGTCACCATATCCTGAATGTCGAGGTGCGCGACGAGGTCAGTTTTGTGCGTGTACACGATGAACTTACCACTCGGGTCAATAGCACCGTTGTATTGGTCATCAGACCCGACCGTCACCTTTTGCAAGGGAACCAGACGCTTTAACTCGCTCTTTCTCTTGACGACGACGGATTCAGCAGCCGAACTCAGGCTTCCGAGCGTAAGGCTCAGCAGAAAAAAAATCAGCGCCTTCATTGCGCGTGACTCGCCAGTTCACCATTGAGAACATTATAAAGTCGCTGTCTCCCGGCGCTCGCCGGCGTGTGCGAAAGTGCTGTTGGTCCCGGAGCCTTCGAGAGACCTAAGACGTCTTTTTCAAACATCGGCCACTCGCCGGCCGCCTCGGATTCCAAAACCGTTTGGCGGTCGATGACGTAGATCTTTGGGACACACGCGGAAAACACGACGGCAGACAAGATCAGCGAAAATACGTGGGCTAGGGATTTCATTGCAAAGGACCCCTCTCTGTTGTCTTGATGAGTTCGCCCGTCGCGCCGGACAAAAGAGGCGCAATCGGGATCTCACGAATGTTTTCATCTTGTTGAACGCCGAGCACCGACAAGCCAATTTTCATATCCATGAAACCTTCGGCAAACGACAACCCGAGCGACGTCGGGTAGCCAACTTGGAGAAGCTTACGGACTTTATTCATTTTCACATCTTGGTATTCTGGATCTAAAACATTGATCATCGATTGCAATTGCGTAGCCCCGAGTTCTGTGACGTCAATGCGGCCGCTGATCGAAGATCGGTGCAAGTTGAAAACAAAACCTGACCTGGCACTAATGTCTTTTTGGCCACCGGGAATTTTTTTTAAGTACCTTGCCGGTAGAAATTGGGCAAGATCGAGTGCCGTGAGTCGCGAAAGCAACCCAAACTGCACGTTTCGCGGTTGGGCGTCGAGAAAAAGCTCGCCACTGAGGTGACCTGCGCCGAGGTCAAGATCGAATTCATGCACGTAGAAAATGTTTTGTGCCAAAGAGAAAAAACCCTCGAAAGGTCCGTAAGTTTTTTCTTCCCAAAAAATCTTGCCAATCTTGAGCGGTTCTCGTCCGTTAAGGAGCGGCCTCACCCGCTCAAAATCCACGCGTTCAAACGGATTTTGCTTAATCAGTGAGGCAAATGACGCCGTCTTGCCATTCCAGATCAGGTGCTCCGATACGGGCACCTTGCCGGAGATTTCGGACATCGCGATTTGGTTTTTGCGCCACGAGAAATTATCTAGAGCCACGTCGCCGTTAACGGCGATATCGCGACCATGGTAAACTGAGAGACCGATGGGAAAACTTAAAGCGCCCGACATCTGCTGGCCAGCAACTGGCGGAAAATCTTTGGGAACATTGATCGCGAGTGCGATATGCGACTGTAAGTTTTGAGTTTTGATATTTCCTGACGCGTCACCCGTCAAAGTTAACAGCCCACCGGCAACATCGACGTGAATTTGCGGAACTTCAAAGGTCGCCTGATCATGAATCGAGCCGCGAACCTGAACCGACAGTCCTGAAACGGCTCGCGATTGTTCGAGATGAATTGCGCCCTCTTTGGCGTCGACAGTGAACTCGAGTTCGCGGGCTTCGCTCATATTCGGCGACTTAGCGGTGAGGCTCGCGTGGGTCGAATCCAGAGTGCCCAGACCCTGAATTTTGAGTTCAGGCAAGTCGACGACAAAGGAAACATCGGCAGCGCCGTGAGCTGCGAGCCTGACGTGATGTTCAAGCGAAAGCTCACGGGACAAAGTCGTTTTAAATTTCGCAGGAACCGGCTTGAGCTGTTCGACCGTCGTCTTGCCAGAAGTCTCAAGCGGTCGCTTTTTTTCTGCATCTGCTAAGTCAACCGCAAACTGACTCCGCAATTTCCAGCCGCCTAAATCGAGATTGTTAAAGCCGATGTCACCTTCAAAATCCACGTGGCGATCGAGGTTTTTCCAGCCGATGCGGCCGTCGACGTCCATGCGCGAAGGAATTATTCCTTTTCCAATCGACGGCCATTTAAATTCGGGAATAAGCATTTTAAGTTTAGCGTCAACGTTACCTTTTTCTTCGCGCAACACATCGAATTTCAGACTGAGCTTGACGGGTCCGGTTTTTGTCAATGTCGTCACCGCCTGTGGCACCGGGGCGAGAGCTTGTGCTGTCAAATGAAGATCGAGATCTCCGATGGCTTTGATTTGCCCCTTAATTAATTCGACCGACTGGTTGAGCCTTATTAACGTGTGGTCATCCAGGGCAAGCACAGATTTGAACTGAGCGTGGGCGAGATCGCGTTCGGCTGTTCCATGGCTTACAAGACTCAAGTTCACCGGGCGACCAAACCCAAGGCCCGAAAGACCCAGCGCCTGATATTTCAAATTGAATGCGACGTTCGACTGAAGGTCACCGTGAGCTTCTAGCGATTGCTCCCGAATCACCACAGGCGCGGCTCCTTGACCAACTTTTTTAAAGCCGCGAAGGTCGAGACCCGCGTCAACAGACAGGCTTGTCAAATTTATCTCGCGAGCCAACTCGCTCGACTCGGCTTGTAGTCGCGACTGCGATTTGAACTGCAAGGATGAGAGCAACGTCTGGCCCGCTTCGGCATCAGTCATCGAGAAATTGTTAAGTGCTGCCGCGAAGTCGCTGGGTTTAAGTTCGTACTGCCATAGTTTTGGGCCACGAAAAACCGAACCATTCCATTTTCCTGAAATACTCAAGCGACCGGCGAGGCTCTGTTTGGACTGTGCCGATTTCATCGTCAATTGGGCCGGCTCGGCCATCGCGGTCACGCCGCTGATTTCTAGCCGGTTAGGCTCGAGCGCCAAACTTGCGCCAAAATCAAAGCCCCTGAGCGTGACTGTCATGGCTTGCTCGGGCGTGATCTGTTCGACTTCGAGATCGAGCTGATGAATCTGCATGGCTTGCAGACGAATTCTGACAGGCGGACTCGTGATCCAATTCTCGAGCGACATTGAATTCCCTGCCTGCTTCGGTGGCGGGGTCGGTTGCGGTGGCGGCTGAGACATTTCGGCCTCGAGCTTGAGCCGGATGCGCGGGCGGTCGACTAAAAATCCGGAGACCTCGAGGGAACGCGACAGGAAACCGATTCGGTAATCAAGATCAAATTTAGGAAGATCGACTTCGGCCTTTACTCCCTTGCTAACGTGAACAAGATGTAAATCTCGCAAGTGGATGCCAGAAAGTATGTGAATTTGCGCTTCGCCGTAAGTGAATTGGCTGCCCGGCTCGGCTTCGATCGCGCGTTTGGCACGACCAAGAATAAAACCTGAACCCGATTCCGAATTTAAAAATACGAGTGCGCCCGCGACGCCGACAAAAATCACGGCAAATAGGACAAAAACAAGTGTGGCAGCTCGACGACGCGTTGAAATCATTGGCTCTGGAAGCTAGCAATCAAGTGCGCGTTCGACAAGCCAATACCGAACGGTTCGACCCAAGAACGTGCCAGTCGGTGTTAACCGAGCGACGTCAGAAACTTGGGCAAGTCACGTTGACGGCCGGCGCCTGAATCGCCAAGCTCCAGTCGCTCGCGAAAACAGCTCCGAGCTGCGATGCGATCACTTGGCTATCGAAGATAATGCCCAGCTCCCGAGCCTGAGTGAGCGAATTATAAGAAAGGTTGATCGAGCCGATATAGACCGTATGGCCATCAATCACCATCATTTTAGAGTGCATATAAGGAAGCTGCGGAGAGCTCGGTGCCGGCATGACCCGCGCATCGACTCCAGCCGACGTGACCTTACGGACCGCCGGAATATTATAGGCCGGATTAGGATTGAGATCGCATTGCGGAACAATGATCTGGACCACAACCCCGCGCGCGGCTGCCGCGTCGAGAAGGTCGGTGATGTCGTTATCACCCAAATTTTCAGTCGTGAGTATAATGCTCGACGAAGCCGATGAAATCAGCTGGGAGAGTTTAGTCTTTGAAGAAACCGGGCTCCAGGCCAGGTTGGCATTTGAAAGCGCGGGCGTCGTGTTTTGCCCATTGTCGTAATCGGCCCAATCGGTTTCAAAAACAGAATCCATTTCAGCGACAACAGCGGGATCAGAGACGATAACTCCAAAATCTCGCGAGTCGGCCGAAGAACGGGTGAGATTAATGGCCGTGACAAATGCCGTTTGATCGTCAACCACGATTGTTTTTTGATGGGTAATATTGAAACCCGAGCTCGAGGGACGGGCATTGATATGTGCGGAAAGGAGCTCATTGTAAGCGGCCTGATAGCCAGCACTCTTCATGCTCGCGCGATCGACGATCACGCGAACCGCGACCCCACGCTCAACAGCGGCGGCCAAAGCTTGCGCTACGCTTTTATCCGTCAGGTGGTACATCACCATATCGATTTTCTGTACGGCATTTTGAATCGCTTGAATGAACTCAGGGTGGCCCAGCGGATTGGGCGTTTGAATGAGCTGCACATCGCCTTGCAGGGCTGGAAAATAAGCGCTTCCGAAATCATCGGCGAGCGCTGCTCCGGGGGCCACTGCAACAGCAAGGACAGAAAAGGTCAGGTTGCAAAAAAGCGACATGAAAATGGCCGGAACTGATTTTCTGCGCATGGCGTCCCCCCTGGGCTGTGGGCAACTAACCACAAACAGCGTGTAGCCTGCAAGCTTGATCCCACGGGCCCAAATAAATCTTAATTTTTACAAATTGCGCGCTGAAGCTACTGACCGCTGTGGTAGAGCGGTGAGTTGAATCCCGACGATTGAACCTGAAAGACACAGGCCGAAAGGTTCACGGGTTTCGAGGGTTTAAAGACAATTGTCAGCGCCGAGTCAGAAATCATTTGGGCGTCCGGGATCTGCGCTAAGCTTTGACCAGCGCAGCCCATCAGAACGATGTCGCTGACTCCCGCAAACTTTCCCGACAGTGTCACCGAGTAATCCTTGGCGAGACCGACCGAAGCAGCGGCTGTGGTAATGCTGACCGCCGAATAGGTCGGACTTTGAACGCCGTTGCCGAGCACGTAAAACTGACAGCTCGAAAAATTCTTCGGCTGGGGAATGGTGACTCCGATGGCCTGGGTGCCGTCATAAAAAGTGTCGCCGTTGGTTATTGCGCTGAACGGTGCGCCGTCACAAGAAGTCCAAACTTGATCCGCCTGACCGGTAAATTGGCCCATGAGCTCTACGTTCTCAAATCCCGTCCTCGATGTGTTGGCGCCTAGGTCGCTGACGGAAGAGATGCTCAGCGAGAACTGTACCGCCATCAACTGAAGGGGCTCAGATTCATTGCTCGACACGCCCGCAGATTGAACGGTCACAAGGCATACGTCGGTGGTCGGCTGAAGGCTCACGAGAATCGTGGTGGGGCTATCACTCAGCATAGTGACCGCCGGAGTTACCGCACTATTACAGACAAATACGACAACGTCTCCCGTACCTACAAACTGGCCATCAATTTCAAAATGCAGCAGGCCGTCGCTCTCCAGGCCGCGGTTGATCACCGCATCGAGTGTCGCGGCACTTTGTGCCACCGAGTAAGTCGGTTGGTCAGAAGACGGTTGGGCGTAATTGGGGTTGTGCAGGGAGACCGAGCCGGATTGCGAGCAGTTCGTCGTAAAGATGCTGAGGGCAGCCAGGCTCAAAAGCGACAGGCGGGCTTTTAACCTCCGGCTCAATCGCTTCATTTGTAGTTGCCCAGCCATATCTTCCCCGCTCGCTGTGTTCACTCTGCCTAAGAGCAATGCCTAAGCCAGAAATATCTTCCAGATTTCAACCAGTTAACTCTTGCTTTTCGTGTCAAGAATGGGCCCAGGCGCAAATTGAGACGCAGCTGTGAAGGTGTTGTGCAGATGTACAACCACCGCCCGTTCAATGATGAATGGACAACGTAGTTTTTAGCTGAGCTGTCGAACTATCTTTTTACGTTTCAAAGTGAGACGATTTAGCCAACATGCAAACTCAACTCAAGATGACCATCGAGGTTGAAAAATTCCCGATTGAAGGCGCCTTCACCATTGCGCGCGGCTCAAAAACAGAAGCCACCGTGGTCTCGGTTACCTTGAGAGATCGAAGCGGCCACATTGGTCGTGGAGAATGTGTTCCCTATTCTCGGTACAGCGAGACGATCGACGGCGTGGTCACAAGCCTCGAAGGCTTGCGTCCCGCAGTCGAAGCTGGCCTAGGACGAATTCTCCTTCAAGATAAGATAAAAGCAGGTGCAGCCCGCAACGCTCTCGATTGCGCGCTTTGGGATCTCGAGGCCAAGCAATCTGGCCAGCCTGTCGCGGCCCGGCTCGGGCTCAATCCGAAGGCGAAAATCACCACGGCCTTTACGATAAGCCTCGGGACACCGGAGGAAATGGCGAAAAAGGCTGCCGATTGCGGCAGTCGCCCGCTGCTCAAAATAAAACTGGGTGGAAAGGGTGGCGATCTTGAGCGTATTCGCGCCGTTCGGGCTGCAGCTCCCAACGCGCGATTGATCGCCGATGCAAACGAAGGCTGGGCCACCGACCATCTTGTTGAGCACTTCCAAGCTTGTCATGAAAATAAATTTGATTTGATAGAACAACCGGTTCCCGCAGCTGGGGACGAGGTCTTAAGGGGAATTGAGCATCCGGTTCCCATCTGCGCTGACGAAAGCGTTCACGATCGCAGCGGGCTCGGACGACTCGTCGGACTCTACGAGTTTGTTAATGTCAAACTTGACAAAACTGGCGGCCTCACCGAAGCGCTGAAACTCGCCGATGCGGCGGAGGCCCAAGGTTTCGGTCTGATGATCGGCTGCATGGTGGGAACTTCGCTTGCAATGGCGCCAGCGCTGATGCTCGCGCCGCGAGCGCGGTTTATCGATCTCGATGGGCCACTGCTTCTTAGTCGCGACCGTGTTGCGAGTCTAAAATATAGCGCAACCAGCGAAGTCTCGCTGCCGTCACCCGATATTTGGGGTTAGCAATCCTACCAAAATTTTCGATCAACCAACTCATGTTGTTTCGAGCATACTGATTGTTTTTCAAAGAATAGCAAAGCGCACTTTACCTTTTCGCCAAAAACTGTGCGCAGTCTGCCCAATTTCCGCGGAAGGTGATTTCAGCTGTCGATCGCGATTCTGCCTGAAGGTAACGAGGATCATAGTAGTGGCGCAGAAGACTCGCGATCCAGGCGCGATTGGGTTCGAAATCTCGTTTCTCTCGCCATGCATCCCGCGCGACTTCAAGGTCGCGCATAATAGACTGGGCGAGCGTTCCCCCTAGTCGCTTCTGAATCGCAGTGATGGCGTGTTGGTAACGAGAAAAAACCGCAAGCCCGGTTTGCACAGATTCCTCGTCCCGCCGGCCAATCGCCGTCTCGTAGATGTAGCTTTGCAAAATCCGTTCAACTCTCGAATCAAATGACTCTTCGATGTGCACGCGCGGCGCTCTTCCGATGATTTCAAAGAGTCGAGGAGGTACGAGGCAGCGGCCGATCAGGCGCCCCTCATCCTCAACCAAAACCGGCCCTGCAGTCAGAAATTCCTCGCAGTCGATGAGCCGAACCGCAAGTTCATTTTCAAACGTCGCCTGCGAAGGTTGCTCGTGATCGAGCTGACCAAATGCCGAGCCCCGATGATGCGCAAGCGCCTCGAGATCAATACTTTTGCGACACTTAAGAAATTGAAGAAGTTCAGTCTTTCCACTTCCGGTTGCTCCCGAAATGACCAGAAAAGAAAGGTCCTCGAAAAGCCGTCCGAGTTCACTCAGTAAAAACCCCCGTGCGGCCTTGTAGCCACCGGCGACGCGAGGGACGAACAAACCGGTGTTTGTCAGCCACTCCTGGGAGATTTGCGAACGTTGTCCACCGCGAAAACACGTGATCGCGGCCTCGGGCCACTTGCGAAATTGGTCTCGCCAGGCCTCCACCCG
>JAYTRM010000198.1:0-16086 GCA_043746165.1 Bdellovibrionales bacterium
CGGCCTGCGATAGCAGCAGAATCCGTTCCTGGTGAATACTTAGTGAAGTACAAAACTCCGGGTTTTATGACGATGAGTGCATTTCGCTCGGTTGGCGGAATGAGAGTGATGAGCGATAACCCGACGGCTCAATTAATCAAGATTACGGTAGCACCAGGTCACGAAGTGCAAACGTTCAGCAAACTGCTCTCTAATTCGAACGTTGATTACATCGTTCCCAATATTAAGCTTTCTATGTTTAGAGCTCCGCTCACGGCCCAGGCTCTTCGCGAGCAGTGGGCGCTGAAAAAAGTGCGCGCGCAAGACGCGTGGACTCGCGCCGGCAACAAAGGGTCTCATAATGTTCTCGTCGCCGTGATTGATACGGGTGCCGATTACAATCACGAATCGCTTAAGCCGAATATGGTTCCGGGGCACGACTTCAAAGACAACACCGAAGATCCCATGGATCAGACCCAAGAGGGTGGCAATCCGGGCCATGGAACTCACTGCTCGGGAATCATCGGCGGCACCGGATTGGTTGACGGCGGAATCGAAGGCATTAGCCCCGAAGTTTCTATCATGCCACTTCGCTTTCTCGGACCAGATGGTTCAGGAGATCTCGATTCGGCAATCAAGGCGATCGATTATGCGATTGCGCACAAAGTTCAGGTTATCTCGGCAAGCTGGGGCGCGACGGTTGAAACTTCGCAAGCTCAGCCACTTATTGATGCGGTTAAACGCGCGGCTGATGCTGGTGTGATTTTTGTCGCAGCAGCCGCAAACGATGGAGCCGATAACGATTCGACGAGTGTTTATCCGGCCAACGCTCCAGGCGTCGCAATTTCGGTCGCGGCAAGCGACGCGAGCGACGCGAAGCCGAGCTGGTCCAACTTTGGACGAAGCCTCGTGCACTTGGCCTCGCCCGGCGACGGCATCGTCAGCACTTTGCCTAAAAACCAGTACGGTCCGCTTTCTGGAACGTCGATGGCGACGCCGCTTGTGTCAGGCCTTGTTGCTTTCTTAAAAGCGCAAGATGCCGACCTCACCGGTGCGCAGGTGCGCGCGCTCCTTCAACTCACGGGTGCGAAAGTCGATATCGAAACGGCTTGTAACTGCCGGGTCGATGCTTTTGCGGCAGTCGATGCCCTAATGAATAAAAAAATGTTTATCACGCCGGCAGCGGCCACTGTAGCTGTTGGGGCAACGCTGCCCTTCACGGCCACATTTGGTCAGGCACCTTTGAAATTTCAAGTCGCCGACGCTTCCGTAGCTTCCATCTCCGAGGGCGGCACTTTGCAGGGCCTCAAAGAAGGAACGACTTCGGTGACCGTAACCGACAGCAAGGGACAAACTTCGACGTCGCTTGACATCCGCGTAGGTGCACCCGCTGACCATGGTGGTGGCGGCGGCGGCGGTGGATTCCCGACTCCTCCCGGCGGTGGCGGCGGCGGCGGTGGCGGACTCCCAACTCCCCCCGGTGGTGGCGGTAGCGGAAGTTGCCCTCTCGGCGATCAGGCCACTTGCGATCAGATTTGTCAGGCCATGCCGACCCTGCCGTTCTGTAAGCACTAAACACGGATTGTTCACTCACCGGGCACGAGGTTTGCCCGGGTTAAGGAGCAAGATCGAAGGGAGCGGGCAACCGGTCCCTTTTTTAATGGCGTCTATTGTGCGTCGCGCCAAACGCGAGATCGTTGCTTTCAAAGAAAAGGCCGTATACAAGCTTGGGCGCTAATCTTGAGAGGCAGGCGAGACATGGATAAATCCAAGCTCATTGAGAAATTAATTTCGAAACTCGAAACCGAGCGCACCACACTCGCGCAGGCGGCTCTCAGCACCTATGAAGCCGCGACTCACGAAGAGAGCGAAGCAGAAGACCAGTATGACACCCGTGGCTTGGAAGCGTCGTATTTGGCTGGGGCGCAGGCCAAACGCGTCGCCGATATAGATCAGGCTCTGCACAATCTGCGTGTTATGAACTTGCGAAACTTCACAGAAAACGACGTGATCGGAGCCTCGGCACTGGTGGGGCTCGATCACGATGGAAAATTCAGCACTTGTTTTCTTCTTCCGCTCGGCGGTGGCATGAGTATCGAGAACAACGGTGTGAACATTCAGGTCATTACGCCCAAATCGCCTCTTGGTGAGGCGATCATCGGACGAAGGGTCGGTGACGTCGCGCTGGTCGATGTCGGAAATCAGACCAAAGAGTACGATATTATTTCAATTAAGTGATTTAAATCGAGCACCTAGGACTTCGGCTTTCCGGTCGGCGTGGCATTCGTCGTGAGGGTTGTGCTATCTACCATCTGTTCAAGCGGGGCGCCAACTTCAGTACCAACCATGGAATTCCAATACGGCTGCAAATCCAATTCGACGTCGAGCCGTTTGAGAAGTGTGAAGATTCCGCCGAGCTTTCGATGGAGAAAAATGACCTTTCTTGGCGGTGGGGAAAATTTCAGGCTTCCCGTGAAGCGCAGGCCAAGATCGCGGGAGCGCTGCGCGTAGTCGCTATTGCGAAAGCGAAATGGCTGCTGGGCCGGTTGAAATGGCTCGAGCGAAAGAAGCAAAAACTCCGCAAAAAGATCGAGTGTCTCCGGGCTTTCGCGTTCGTCGATAAGGCCAAAACTCATAAAGTTCCGGACGATCTTTTGTCGATCGAGGCTCGATAGAGAGGTTAAAAGTTCGATATAACTTCGTCGAAAATCATCGGGGTAGCGAAGTGTCGCGCCAAAATCCAAAAGCACGAGGCGTAGGGGATCTTCTTGGATCAGAAAATTGGCGAAGTTCGGATCGGTTTGAACGAATCCCCATTGGAAGAATTCAAGACAGTAAAGATCAAGAACCCAGGCTGCGATCTTGTTGCGATCGGCCTGTGAGGGGTTTTTCTTGAGCCAATCGTTGATGGTTAAGCCACTCTGCCAGGTCATGCAGAGAACCCTTTTGGAACTCAGCTCACTGATCGGTTCGGGGACCACAAATTCAGGGCGATCTTTGAGGCGCTCTTTAAACTCGCTCATGTTCTTGGCTTCTAGGAAATAATCGGTTTCTTGCTTGAGAACCAAACTCAACTCAGAAAAAAGTTCGTCGAGCTCGATTTTTCGTCCAGAAATATTGAGCAATGCCCAGGCAAGAGTTTTCAAAATTGAGAGGTCCGAATCGATTGATGAAGCCACGCCCGGATACTGAATTTTGACGGCGACTTCGATCCCACCCTTCTCGGCTGGCAAGCGTCCGCGGTGGACTTGGCCAATGCTGGCCGAAGCCGCTGGCCTTGAATCGAGCTCGGCAAAGTTTTTCTGGTAACCTTCGCCCAGATCTTCGCGAACCACCGCATCGAGAACTGCCCAGTCAACCGGGTCAGCCTGGCCCTGAAGCTTTGATAAGAGTTCGACGGCCTCGGGCGGAAAATAGTCGCTGGCATCGAGACTTAAGAGCTGACCGGCCTTTAAAGCAGCACCTTTGAGCTGCGAGAGGTGTTCGACGATCAGTCGGGCTTGTTCAATTCTAGTCTTGGCTCGGCCCGAGGTGATCTCATCGAGGCCTTTTTTAAACTGCTCTTTTAAATTTTGCGCGAGTTCTTTGCGGCCAACTTGAGTCGCTAGACTTAGAAGTTTCAAGGATCGAGAGGTAATCGAAGTCTTCATAACTGGCCTTTTCCCAATCGCCTTAGAAATATTCAAAAACTGTCTGTTTAACGTTATGACAAACTATCTGGTTAAAAGCACGGATCCATATCAGATCGAAGGCAAAGCCGACTCGGCGCCGTCGGCTATGGAAACGATATCGGAACTAGCGGCGCTTTTGATGGTTGCGCGTGATTTTCTTCTTTTTGCTGATCCGCTTTTTATGGTGGCGGGCAGCTGGGTTTTTCTTGCGGGTGACTTTTTTCTTACGTGCCATGTGATTATGCTCCTTATATTCGTCATTTAAAGTACCAAGTCGCCCTCAAGCTACCTTAATTTGCACCTTTTGCATCTGAGGAAGAAGCAGAATCGTCATTTTTTCCTTTAGATCCGTTAAATCAAGCTACGGGAAAGCCTATTTTGGTCACCGAAATTGAAGGATCCACCTAGGCGTATTGTTACCCCGATCCCGAGAACGTTTAAAGACGCAGCTGAGACCGGTTTGATGGAGGCACGTATGTTGCGAGTGTTACGAGTGTTGCGTATGTTTCGGCAAGTGTCGGCAAGTTAGTCGGATTGAATCGAACATGAGGTGAATATTATGGGAAGCGGATTATTGATGGCATTTCGGGACGGCGGAATCTGGATGGGTTTCATCATGGCCGCTCAGGTGGTCTCACTTGCAATTATCGCCGAGCGGGTATTTGCCCTCTACGTGATGCGCAAACCGAATCAAAAGAGAATCGTTCAACTCTTTGAAAAAGACATCAAAAGTGGTCAGCTGGACCGAGTCATCACGCATGCCCAGTCGATGCGCTCGGACTCGATCGCGACGGTTGCAGCCGCTGGCGCCCAAGCCGCCCTCGGTATGGGTGGCCGTGAGGAAATTCAACTCAAAATAGACGAAGTGCTTCTAGAAGAGCAATCTCGAATCGAGCGTCGCACAGGGTTCTTGGCGATGTTAGGCAACGTCGGTACACTCCTTGGTCTCCTTGGCACAATCGTTGGTCTGATCCGCGCCTTCTCATCGGTGGGAAACGCCAACGCCGTTGAAAAAGCTGCCTTGCTTTCTCAAGGCGTTTCAGAAGCGATGTACGCTACGGCCTACGGACTCGTTATGGCGCTTCCCGCTCTGATCATGTTCTCAGTTTTGCAAAACCGGGCGAACGCGCTTTCTGAAGACCTCTCGAAAGCTGCGCTGAAAATCTATATCTGGCTCGGCTTTAATTACGAAGCTGTACCCACCAGCAAGAAAAAATCGGTCTGAGAAATTGCAAAAATTTGCCAAAAAAAATTTGAAAGGAGGCTCCGGTGAGTGACCACGACAAAAAAGAACTGAACTTTGAACTCAATCTCTTGCCCGTGATCTCCATGATGTCGGTTTGCATTTGTTTTCTCTTGCTGACCGCAGTGTGGACGAATATCGGTTCGATGAATATCGAACACGGTCTCGGACAATCGAGCGGTCGCCAGGATCAAAAAGAATCTTCGATGTGGATTACGATGGAAGCAGACCACAACAGCGGGACTGATAAAAGTTTGAAAGTGACGCTGAAAATGATGGATAGCCCGGGACTGCCGGCGTCATTAGTGAAGCGAGACTTTTCGTTAGCCGCAGAGGGTGCTCGTGGTTGGTCGGAACTCGACCTCCAGGCGAGCCAAATCAAGCGCGCTCTTCCAGGTTTGAAAACAGCTCTGATCATGCCCCAAGCCTCTGTTAACTACGGCGATGTGATTCGGGTGATGGACCGCCTTAAGGGTCTGAAAATTGGCGAAATTGGAATTGCACCTCTTTGAGTGGTAAGTCGAACAGGCCTCGCGAAGCAAGCCGCTCAACTAGGAAAGGATCTTGAAAATGATGACCTCACGAATTACAGATTCTCGCCTCAGATCGCCTCTGCGCGAAGCAATGCGTGTGAAACCAACCTCAGCGGGCGGGCGTGCAAAGAAAAAAATGGTGATGGCTTTAATCCTCACCTCGCTGGTCGACGCTTTTTCAATCATACTTCTGTACCTGCTCGTGCAAAACACCGGCAACGGTTCGAGCTTGGAACTGACGAGAGCCAATGAACTTCCAACGGCCGTGCAGACCGAAGCTTTAAATCAAGGCACCATGATTCGCGTGCTGGGCGATCAGTACCTGCTCGATGAGCAACCTGTTGATCGATCGCAACTGGCGGCACGCCTGAGCCAAGTTCTCGCTGCAAAACCCCAGACTGATGACTCGGCCTCGTTGATTATCCAAGCCGACAAAAGTGTCAGCTTCGCGAGCCTTGAGCCGGTGATCCGGGCTGGCTCGCTCAGCGGATTCCATAAATTCAAATTTGCCGTTCTTCAGGAAGAAGGCCGACTGTGATCTTTGCAGCCACGGCGATTAGTGATCGCACTCAAAGTCATTCGAAGGAGCTCAGCCGCAAGGTGCTTGCCTGTGGACTGATCGGTCTCACGGCGATGACTCATTTTGCTGCCTCTTCGGTCGCAATGGGCGAAAAAATGGATTCGGAGATTCACAGCCTCGTTATTCAGAAACTTGAAACAGTTTTAAAACAAACTCACGAAGATCAAAATGTAAGTCTCAAGCCAGTTCGTGCTCGCTTAGCCGATCTCTACGCTGAGCGTGCTCGCCTGCGGTCGATGGACGAAGCCGCCCGCAACTGCACGGACTGCAAGGGAGCGCTTGACGATCGGCGCCGGGCTCTAGCTATGTACAAAACCGTTCTTGAAGAAACTTCAAAAGAAACTCGCGGCCCAATGATGCTGCAAATGGCTCAGCTTCACGAACTCAACAACGAGCCAACAGCCGCAAGCCAACTCGACGAGAAAATCATCGCAGAAGGCTTGAGTAAGCACTCCAAAAAAGTTGTTGCTGAAGCTCTCGTCGGCCGGGCCGAAACCCGTTTTGGGGCGGGCGACCTCGATCACGCTCAAATAGATTTTGAATCAGCTTTAAAATTAGTCGATGACTATCGCCGTGGTCCGATCCTTCATCGGATCGCCTGGTGCGAGCTGAATAAAGGGCAACAAGTTGTTGCGGCGAGAACACTCGTGCACATTCTGGAGACCCCAGAACTCTTGATGACAGATTCGACGAATCGCTCGGAAGTCGACCTTCCGTTTCAGGAAGACGTCGCGCGCGACCTGGCTACTTTCTTCGCTCGCGGAGAAGTTTCTCACCGCGAAATCGCACTGCTTGAATCGCTATCTCCCGAACGTGCTAAGAAGGACATTTTGAAACACTTCGCTGGCGAATGCGAACGCCTCGGTCAAAAAAAGGCTGCCATCGAGACGTGGGCCATCGTCGCCAAATACGAAAGTAATAGCTCTGACCGTCTAGAAGCACTTGTTCGGTTGGCGCAAATTCGTTTTGATCTCGGAGAAAGAAAAGAAGCCCTCGCTGGCCTCCGCGAAGCTGTCGATTTTTGGAAAAAGAGCGGTTGTGAGTCTGAAAAATCAACCGGTGACGCCTGCACCGTTCTCGCGGAGCGCGTGCGTGCATTAGTCTTATCTTGGAATCGACTTGAAAAGAAACAACCGTCGGCACTTCTTCTCGAGGCGTATCTGGCTTACCTCTCGCTTTTTGACAAAGATATGGAAATGACTGAGTGGGCCGCTGAAGTTGCGCGCACGCAAAAGCAGTTTGCAACGGCGGCAAGTTTATTTCACCGTGCCTCAATTCTGGCTGCCTCCTCCAAGGCAAAAGATAGCCGAGAGATCCTCGAGTCGTCATTGGTTGGCGAAGTAGAAATGGCTGAGCGTTCAAAAGACATCAACACTCGCGAAGCGTCTTACGATCATTACCTCCAGCTCAATCCGAGCGGAGCAATGGCTCCTAAAATTCGTTATCAACGAGCTCACGTCGCTTACGAGCGCGGCAATATGATGAATGAAGCCAGCGGTCGCTTTCATGAGTTTGCAACTTCGAACGATTGCTTGAAGCCAAAGTCGGTCCAGTTAAATGGCGAAGTGGCAGGACTCTGTGTGCAGGCAGCCGACCTTGATCTCGATGCTTTGGCGGGAATTTCTGATCACGCTCTCGTTGAGAGTCGCGCCGCCGAGTATGCGCGAGTTTATCCGCAAAGACAGAGCGAGTACCTCAAAATTTCGCGCACTTCAGTTTTAAAACAGGCCGAGATTTCGAGTCAGAACCGTCAGCCGCAATTGGCCATTGCCAAGCTCGCGACAGTGAATCTCGCCGGCGCAAGTGGCGATGAAAAAGTGCGTGTCTACAAAATGCGTCTGGCTCTGGCAGAACAGTCTCACGATTTGCTCGAGGTGGCGCGCTCGGCTCAACTTCTCTTGTCCGTCAAGGGGTTGAGCACTGCTGATCGCGAACTCGCGCTCGGAAAACTGGAGTGGGCAGCAGAAATGAACCTTGATTTTGTCCACGCTTTTCAGATGGCCAAAATCATGAAGCTCTCGCAATTTTCGCCAGAAAATCGCACCATGAAGTTAGCATTGCTGGCCGAACTCTCGGGCAATGATCCTTCAACCTATGAAAAAGATTACCTTCGCTTGTCGCATGACGAAGAGCAGAAAGCCCAGATCGAAGCGAAACTGGTGCGCGATTCAAAACATCCGGAGATTGAATACGGCAAGTTTGAAAGTTCGCTCCGCCGCCATCCCGGCATCTTGGCTCCTCTTGCGCTCGAGATTTACGTGAGAACGCAAAACGCGGGTCTCGCCATGCGCCAGTTAAAAGTGCGCGGCGTTTCGCAAGACACTGCCGGTCAACTCCTAGATGAAGCACTCTTCCTGAAAGACTTCTCTCCGCGCGAACGCACTCTCGCTCATCATCGCCTTTCTTCTTCGAGTGATGCTCTGATTAAGCGCTCAATGTCAGAACGCATTCACCTGCTACAGGTCGTGGGTGGCGATGCCAACCGAGCGATTTCATCTCGCGACTGGGCTCTGCAATTGATCGTGCTGACCACTTTGGCGCGCGAGAATATTCGTCTTTACAACGACGTTATCGCTCTGCCTGCTCCGAAAAAGCTTAAAGGTCCTCAGTTCCAAAATCAGTTGCAAAAATACCATCAGATGGTAGCAGACGGAGTCCGAGGATATCTGCAGCGTTCGGACGAGATCACCAGGAAGCTCAATGTTCTCTGGAGCGATTCGAACTCGCAAAGCCGTATGACCGCGGCACTCAACAGCGCGCGTCCAGAATTCCGACCAATGCTGAGCTCAATTGTCGGACGGCTAGCAGAGATCGCACCCGCCGGAGTCAAACCTGAGTTAAGAAATGAAATGGCTAAAAGCAACGCTTTGCCGACGGAGCGTGAGGTGCTGGCGGCGAGAGAACAGGCTAAGGCGAGCCCATTTGATCCTTCGACGCTGCAAAAACTGCGGAATCTCGAAGAAGGTCGTGGTCGTGAGACCATGGTTGCTTATCTCGATGCTCGATTACTGAAGCTTAAGACTGGGGACCGACAATGACATCTTCAATCAGATTACGCCTCCTCACGGTTTCTCTCATCGTACTCGCGGTCGTCGTGTCTAGCGGTAGCCTCGCTTTCGCGCAGGGCAGTGAACCCTCTGAAACTCATTCCGCAAAGCCGGTGAAAATAAATAAGGCGAAAGGCTCGAAAAAAACGACGAGTTCAAACGCGAGACGCGGGAAATCGACTCGCAAAAAATCGACGATTAAAAAGTCGTCATCGACGGCTGCGAAGTCGACAAATAATAAAAAGTTAGCCAATGAAGAGCCAATAAAGCCTGCGTCCGGTACAAAACTCAGCCGTGAAATTGTTTTTGACGGCTCAAATGTCAATGGTCAGTACCATTCCGCAGGCGAAGCTGTCGCTAAAGTTGAGCAAGAAAAGAAAATGAATCGTTTAATTGGTATCCGCTCGGATTACAAAGACCGCATGTCTGCTGAACGCGAACGTTTGAAGAGGGGGGGAAGATGTCCACTCCAATGACTGAACAAGTTGGTTATGGTAAGTCAAAAGAGGGCTATTTTGTTCTCGAGAATGCAAGCGGCGAAACCGTGCGCAGTCTCAAGATCGAATCTTCAAGTCTCTTCGTGGTTTATCGCCACGACACGCGTCGTGTCGAGGCTTTGAGCTCAACTGCCGAACTCGATAAGAATTCAATTTCTTACGACGTCTTATCCGATACGACTGCGGCTAAGTTAAAAAAGGCGCCAGTCGAAATCGGCAAGCGTGGCCGCGTTCGCTGGGTTTCTTCGATTCCAAGCTTCGCGCCAGCCCACGATCTTCAGGCTGAAACGACACTCGAGCCGAAAGCGGCCTTCGGTTGGTCGGTCGGCATTCAAGCTGGACTCGCCGTGTGCGTTCTTGTCGCGGGCTTTTTCGCGGGAACTGCGGATCACAAGGCTCCTTTGTCAGAAGTGACACTACTGACGCAGGATCAAGTTGCTAAAATTTTGTCTGTAGAAAAGAAACCCGAAGCGAAAGTTGAAGAGCCGCGCGCGGTCGCCCCGCAAGTTGCGGCACCCCAATTGCGCCGTGCTCGCGTTGTCGCTCCAACGGCTCATAAGGTCGTGACAGCCACACCTTCGCTGGTCGCCCCGCGTAGCAATCACGTCAAGAAGTCGCAGACGACAGTGGCGCATAAAGGCACTGTCCGTGGCGGTGGTTTTGTTGGCGAAGGTCGCAGAGGTTACGGAACAAATGAAGAACATATGAATGAAATCGGAGCGCTCGCTGCACTGAATGCTCCGCGGGTAAAAGGCGGAAATGGAGGCCGGGGTGGCCTCAATTTACAAGCTGTGGGAACAGAGAGTGGCTCGGGCGCAGGTGGCTCGGGACACGGTGGGTTTGGTTCGAATGGCGGTGGTGGTCACGGGCTCGGGGGACTGGGTACTGGTCGCGGCTCGGGATTATCAAACGCCATGTACGGAAAAGGCTTGGTTGCGGCGCCGTTTGGGGACGGTTCGCCTGCGCCAGGATCTGGGGGTTATGGAACTCGGGGCAAAGCTGGAGGCGGAGCTCAGGGTGCAGGTTACGGGACACAAACCGTAGTCGGCTCGTGGAAGGGCACCGGACCAAAGGGCAATGGCCCTGCAGGTTCGGGCAGCGGATCGGGCGACCCTTACGGGTCGCCCTATGGGGCGGGTGATGGCGATGACGATGAAATCGCCACTGGTGGTTTGAGCATGGATCAGATCCGGCAAATCATCGAGCGTAACATCGGGCAAGTTCGTTATTGCTACGAACAAGCCCTGCAAAAAGAACCACGACTCTCAGGTCGCGTCGCGGTTCGCTTTCAAATCGGCAAAGCGGGCTCGGTGACTTTCGCCTCTGTGAAACACTCAAGTGTTCACTCGGCCCAAGTCGAGAACTGTATTGTCGGTAAACTTCGCAGTTGGGCTTTTCCAAAACCCCAAGGCGGCGTGACCGTCGGAGTTGTCTACCCCTTTGTCCTTAACCGAACCGTGAGCATGCGATGAAACATCAGTGTCAAATACAAAACCATCAGGAGATTTTCGTGCCCAAAAAATCTATCGAAAAATCTAGCAACAAAGTGGGCGACTCGCTCTTTTTTCTTCTCCGCCAGACAATTTCTATCTTGGCGCTTTTGTTAGTTGCCGCTCACGCTTTTGCGGCCTCGACTTCAATTTCGAGCGGCGAGGCGAGCGATGAGCTCGAGAGCTTAAACGGCAATCAGGCAGTCAGCGACCGTGCGGCTCACTTGGACTCTCGCACACGTGCCGCTATCGTCCAAGGCCGTGCCGTTGATCGCAACTGGCGTTTCGAGCTCGGTGTGAACTACGGCCCCGTTGCATTTGGTGATCCCTACATGAGCACCCAAAACCTCGGCGCGAATATCGATCTGCACATCACTCCACGCTTTTCGCTTGGCGTACACTACGCTAAGGCCTACAACCAGTTGACTTCAGAAGGGCAACAGCAATTTTCAAACGCACAGAATGCCGCCAATGCGACTCCCGAAGTTTCTTACTCACAGCAATCGGTCATGGGTGTTATTAACTGGTACATGACCTACGGAAAATTCAACTTTTTCGACGTAAAAGTCATTCAGTTCGACATCTACAGTCTCGCGGGCGTAGGACAAGAAGAAGTCTTAACGCAAGTCGGACCGAATTCAATCGATCAGTGGACAACGACTTGGACGGCCGGAGTCGGTATCGGCTTCTGGCTCTCTAAACACGTCACATCGCGAGTTGAAATTCGCTACCAAACTTACGACGACGAAAATGGTTCTCGGGCACTCAACTTGGCGGTCGCTACCGTCGGCTTTGGAGTTCTGCTATGAGTTTGCCCAGAGAAACTTACAGAGAAACTGACAAAGAAACCTTCAGAGAAAGAGGCCGCGCTTTAAGCCCATCGATCATTCGCTTTGCGTTGATCGCGGCGACACTGAGTGCCTCCTACCTAGCCCAGGCTTCGCCACTGCTCGTTCCGGTAAAAGCTGGAGAAGTTGAGGCTCCGCCCCGTTTGAGTGGAGCGACTTCCGCTTCTGGTGCAGCTATAAAGAAGCCGCTGGCTGAAGTGAAAAGCCTCAGTATTCGCGATCGCCATATCATGGCAATCGACCGAGCTCTGGCCGGCGACGTCAAGGCTTCAGAAGAAATATTAAAGTCGTTGCTGAGCGCCAACCCGTCTGCAGACGAAAGAGATCGCCTTCTTCTCACACTGGGTCGGGTCGAATATCAGGCGGGCGATGACGAAAATGCGGTTGCGGCCTATAAACAGATTAGAATTGGTTCGGATTCATGGCTTGAGGCCCTCGAAGAGAGCGCCTCAGCGCAAATGCGTTTAGGACATCCGCTGGTTGCCATGGCTCAACTTAAAACTGTTTTGACGCCGTATTTTCAAGATCGAGTTTCCTCGGAGCCGTATTATTTGATCGCATTGGCGAATTTGCGGGTTTGTGATTATCGTTCGGTTTTTCGTATTCTAGATCTCTTTAAATCGCGATTTCGCAGCCGCGTGAAAGAGTGGGAAAATGCCAAGGCCAATCCGGTCGTGCAAAATAATCTTCGCGAAGTAAAAATGACGATTCAAAAGTTAAATTTGGTCGAAGCCGAGGCTATTCAGCGGTTGTACATGGATGAGAGCGGAAAACCACTGGCTGGATCGGTGCCGAAGATCTCCCGTGGATCAAACCAACTTTACTTTCCGGCTGATCCCGATGTCGACAGCAAAGAAGTTTGGCTCGATGAAATCGACCACTACCGCGTCAATACGAAAGGCTGCCCGGCGGGTGACGAGGATGAAGACGACAATACGCCCGTGGCTGTGCCCGCTAAAACAATAGCTAAAGGTTCTCAGCCGGCGACGGCAAATAAGTAGTCGAAACACGACTGGTGAGCGCCATCGTTACTTTTTGAGCAAGCGGAATACCTTGGTGCCTCGGATTTCGCCGGTGATGTCGACGTTGGCAGTGTCTGCAAGAAGAAGGCGCGCTGATCGAAGAGTCTGACGGCCGTGTTTGCCACCGTCTTTGACAAGTAAGAATCCCTGACCGTTTTTTTTGAGTGCATTGGTGGTGGCTATGAGCAAGGACTCCAAGCTGCTATCGATAAAAAATCGGCAGCGGTTGTTGAGCTCTGATGGCGAGAGCTTACCTTCTGTTTTCTCAAAAGACGGCGGGTTGCCGACAATTAGGTCGTACCTCGCGGACCACTCTGGGTGTTTGAGGCTATCATAATTCATTTCGTGAAATTGCAGCTTACGCTCCGGAAATTGAACGCAGTTTTTCTGCCAGTAAGGGGAAAAGGTGGTTTGAATTTCGATGAAGTCAAAAAATTTGAGACGCGGCTCTAAAAAACAAAGTTCGAATCCGATCACTCCGCAGCCTGAGCACAGGTCAAGTGCACGATAGTCGTTTTCAATAACTTGGTCTTTAAGTTGAGAGGCGATCCAACGGGGAAATAGAACCGAGTCTTGGCAAAAGTGATACTGTTCAGGTTGTGCGTACTCAATTGTATTCATGCTGATAACGCCAGTTGAGGATCAATTGAGGGACCATTGAGACTCAGCGCCAAGCATAGCCGATCAGAAGCAACCAGCGGTTGATCGTCACGGCTGAGTTTCCAATGTATATGGCCATGTCGAAAGATAGTGGAATTCGGCGGGCCTCTTTCAATTTCAGTTGAGCCTGCAATCCGAGAGTGAAGAACATCAGGGGTTCAAAAGCTGAGTAGCTGATAACGTTGCTGTTAACTGATATCGGAACGAGGAAATCAACGCCCGCGCGTAGGCCTAGATTGAATTTCTTGCGATCGAGCGGGTACCACCCGCCTCGCGCAAAAGCGGCGAGCGCAGGAATGTCGAACGTGCAGCCGCCCGAAGCGCAGGCCGGAATTGCGGATGAACCAGATGTCTTGAGCTCTTCGATTCCGCCACCGGCTTCCCAGGCCAGGTTATGGAGCACACCTTTAAAATTATTGGCAAATGAATCGTAACGCGAAAACCTTAAAAGTGGGGAATGACCGGTCATCGCCACTTGCGCGTTTGAAGTGATAAGAACTGTCTGTCTGTCAAATGATTCACCGAGCGAGATGGCCCAGAGGTATGCCTTTTTCTTCGCAACCTTCTTCTCAGGTTTTGGTGGCGGGCTCTTGGTTTCTTCGGCGGTTTTGTCGACCGGTTCGGCAGTTTCGCTCTTGGTCTTACCCGCGCCGGCATCTGTGCGGGCGTCGGTGCGATCGTCGGTGCGATCGTCGGTGCGATCGCTAGTGGCGTTGTCATCTGCAGTCTTTGTGGCCACTTTCGATTCTTTAGGTTTTGCGGACGGGTGTGAAGATTTTTTAGGTTTTTTAGCTTCAGGACTTTCGTCTGTAGCATGAAGCTGAATGAGTTGAGAAGGCGTGTAAGGAACGATGGCTTCGTCCTCGTCGCCGGTGCCGCGAGTCAGAATATTGCCCTCGAAAAGTCGACCGGTTGTGATGTCTACGAGCGCCTGATCGTTTTTAAATTCCCTGATCGTCACCCGCGCTCGCAACTTGTCGTCGAGATCTCGATAAACCAAATGGTCGCCCACCTTCAACTTTTCGTCGGCTTGAAAGGAAAGGCGACCTCGTTTGCCTTTGGCGGCCTCGACGGTCGCGGCAAAACTAGCCTTCGTCAGATAAAGCAGCACGGCCACAGCAATTGTTGAAATTAGAGAAGTGGAGACTACGGCTGATGTCATGGCGATGCGACGAGGCTTGCCCAAGTGTTCTCCTGAGGCGGACTTGATTTCCGCTTGGGAGTGTCTCATTCCGGAACAGTTTAAGCCAGGAAACCGTTTTATTTTGCGACTCTTGGCGGGGCAGGCGAGATTCCGAATTTGCGCCAGTGGCGAACAGCGGTAGCATATAAATAATGGGAGTTCAAAAATCACGGCTCTGGCGATTTAGCACTGGCTCAGTGGCTCTACTCGGGTCGGTGACTTGTATCGCCTGTTTTCAAAACTGCCAGCCTCTCACTCCATCTTCATCGGCTGTGCAAGGCGAGCTCGCCGCCCAGGCTCAATTTCAAGCTGATCAACAAACAATTTCGAGTCTTCTCGATTCAAGTGCCCTGGTCGTTTGGAATTCCGCATTAAACCCGGGTATCGTCACTTCACAGTCCGTAGTGAGTAGCGTGCCAGGTCAACTTTCGAGTACCGCGGCTTTGACGAGTTCGAGCACGGGCCCAACACTGGTTAGCTCGAGTGCGCTGGGACTGCCAATCATGAATTTCACAGCTGCCCTTGAACTCGCGCCACCGTCAACAACGGGTTTTGCCTCTAACGCTTTCACCATCATTGCGCTGTTTCAAGGCCCCATCAACGGAACGTTGCTCACGATCAACGAGTCTGCGCTGCAAGAGGAACTCGATTTGGTCGCGACCTCATCAACACTTACCGCGAATCACTATACCGATGGAAACGACTACGAGTCGCTCAGCACGACGTACGCTACGACCAGTTCAGGCGTCTTCGTGGTGGCGAGCACTTACGGCCCAAGTTTAGGCAGCTTAAATCTTATGGTGAATGGTTCGTTGGTTAAATCTGCCGTTGTCAACACCGGAAGCCCAGCCGTCATCGCCTCGGCTGCGAGGTCAGTGACCATCGGTTCCGGAAACGGTAGCTTTCAACTTGGCGAAGTCATGATTATGTCAACAGCGATCACGCCCGCACAGCTCAATACGATGTCGCGCTACCTCGCGTCTCGCTGGAACTTCGGCGGCGTGATTTACGATCCCAGTTTGTAATAAGACGCCTGCTCCGATGTTTCAATAAAGCGCCACTCATGTTTCAATAACTTCCGTTGAAAAATCCTGCAATTTGAGAGATTTTGGCATCACCCATTAAAGGGGCCACGAAAAGGGAAGGGTCATGAAGAATTTAAAGGTTTCGAAACAGTTTCAAAAGAGCGCTTTGGCAGCGGCATTTGTAGGGTTTACAGCTCTCGTTGGCGTTCACGCCTTTGGGGACGATTCAACACCGGGAGTTGTGGCAGACGTTTCATTGACGCCGGCTGGAGATTTTAAGGCGAAATTTGATTCGATTAAGGGTACTG
>JAYTRM010000199.1:0-6293 GCA_043746165.1 Bdellovibrionales bacterium
CTACATGGACGAAGCCGAGCGCTGCTCAGTCGTACATCTCATGGAGGAAGGTCAAGTGATAGGCGAGGGCGAACCTCGTGCCCTGCTCGATCAGGCGCAGGTGCGGAGCTTCGACGAACTCTTCATGAAGCGCAGTGGTTTCGCTACGGGGAGTAACTCATGAGCCAGAGTTCAAAATCCACTGGCGCCACTAGCTATGCCGTCGAAGTCAAAAATCTCACGGTACGCTTTGGCGATTTTTCCGCAGTCAAAAATGTTTCTTTTACCGTCGATCGCGGCGAAATCTTCGGATTTCTTGGCGCCAATGGTGCAGGGAAAACCACGACGATTCGGGTTCTCTGCGGACTTTTACTGCCGAGTGAAGGATCCGTGAGGGTCGGCGGGGCGGGTTTTGAAAATGGTGATCGCGAGATCAAAGCAAAAGTCGGCTACATGTCGCAAAAATTCACGCTCTACAACGATTTGAGCGTAAAGGAAAATCTCGATTTTACTGCGGCGCTGCGAAAAATCAAGCCAGATGTCTATCTTGCTCGGCGAGCGGAGCTATTTAAACTCATTCAGTTTGATCGCTCGATTAATTCTAAGGTTCAAGATTTACCTGGCGGAGTGAAGCAGCAGGTGTCGCTCGCGGCCGCTCTCTTGCACGATCCGGAAATTATTTTTCTCGACGAACCGACGGCCGGGGTCACTCCGGTATCGCGCGCGCGCTTCTGGGCACTGATTCGCAAAGTCGTGGGCCTTGGCAAAACCGTTTTTGTTACGACTCATTACATGGACGAGGCTGAGCAGTGTGGCCGGGTAGCACTTATGCGGGCGGGTGAGTTGATCGCGCTCGACACTCCGGCAAATTTAAAAAAAGCTGCTTTTCCGCAGCCGATGCTCGAGATTGAACCTAAGCGTCCACTCAGCTTTAACGAAGTCACCAAGCTTGGTCAGAACCCGGTTTTCAGTTACTTTGAACCCTACGGCCGTCGTTTTCACGCCTCGATTAAATCGACAGAAGCCTGGGAAAAAGCCAAGGGAGAGTTCGGTAGTGATTTCGAAATTCGCAAAATAGAACCATCGCTCGAAGACGTTTTCATTTCGAGCGTCGAAGGAACGAACAGATGAACGAACAGGCCAAGACACAGACGAGCGACGGGCCTCGCCAGAATTTTCGGTGGTCAAGAGCGGTGGCTGTCGGAAAAAAAGAGATGTTTCACATCCTGCGTGATCCGTACACGCTTGCTCTTGCCCTGGGGCTTCCGCTTTTGATGGTCACGGTCTACGGCCTCGCGATCGACTTCAATGTTAAAAATATCCATCTGGCGGTCGATGATCAGGATCAAACTCAGACCTCGCGCCGGCTCGTCGATACTTTTTCGAGTTCTGGCTACTTCATCGTCGAGAAGGCTTACGATCCCGGCAATGTCTTAAGTCTCATTGCCTCGGAAGTGGCCCGGGCCGGATTGATTATTCCGCCCCATTTCCAAACAGATATTCTCGCGGGCCGCGGTGCCGAAGCACAGGTTCTTCTTGATGGTGCCGATAGCTCAACGGTCGGTGCAGTGACAGGCTACATGGGCGCAATGCAAACCATGACCTCCAGTCGCCTGGCTGCGTTCAACCCACCACAAATTTATGAAATGCGGACCCGGTTTTTATTTAACCCGGAGCTCAACAGTCGGTGGTTTGTCATCCCTGGTCTCATGGTCGTAGTCATGGCGATCTTGTCTATTTTGCTCACTTCGCTTACGGTCGCTAGAGAGTGGGAAAACGGCTCGATGGAGCTCCTCCTCTCGACGCCTGTGCAGCCAATCGAGATCATCATCGGCAAGATCGCGCCTTATGGCATCCTTTGCCTTTCGGCCGTTTCGGTCGTGTTTTTTGTCGCGAGATTTTTTTTCGGCGTGCCTTTTGTCGGGAATATTTTCGTCTTTATCCTCGGCAGTGTTATTTTTCTTATGACTTATCTGGCTCAAGGAGTCTTGATCTCCGTTCTGACGCGCAATCAGCAGGTGGCGATGCAGCTCTCGATGCTGACGGGTTTTTTGCCATCACAGCTTTTGTCGGGCTTTATCTTTCCGATTGCGAGCATGCCGGTTTTTTTTCGTTATTTTACGATGATATTTCCGGCTCGGTGGTTCATGCAAATCTCAAGAGACACGTTTCTTAAGGGATCAAACATCACGGAGCTTGCAGGCGCCTTTTTCGCGCTGACTGTGATTTGCGTTCTGATGGTGAGGACCGCGACCCGTAAATTTGGAAGGGATTTGGAGTGATCAACCAAACGCTCTGGGGATTTATCAAAAAAGAGCTCTGGCAAAGTCTGCGCGATCCGCGAATGAAGTTTCTTCTCTTCGTGATGCCCATTGTGCAGATGACGCTATTTGGTGTCGCCATTTCGAGCGATGTGAAAAATATTAAATTGGCCGCGATCTTCGATTCGAAAGACATCGTCATGCGCGATGCCTACGAACGAGCCGTCTCAGGGGGATGGTTTATCCCGGCTAATACCCACGGCGAGCAAGACCCCTTTAAGATGATTCAGTCGGGTGCGGCCGATGCGGTGCTGATAGCTCCGCCCGAGGGATTGACCCATTCCATCCCAAGAGGTGATGCGAAAGTGCAACTTCTAGCTGACGCGACGAATGTTCTCCAAGGCCAGGCGGTTGAAAACTACCTGCGCAACATTATCCAGTCGACGATGATGGATGACCTGCATTTAACGGCGCCCGTATCGCCAATTCAACTCGATCTGCGTGTGCTCTATAATCCTTCGCTCGAGACGTCGATTTTCATGGTGCCCGGCGTGATGTGTATGCTCATGGTTTTGACGACGATGATGCTGAGTATGGTTGCGATCGTTCGCGAAAAAGAAGCGGGAACATTTGAAGCGCTCGTCTCAGCGCCCGTTTCAAAATCGGAAGTCATCTTCGGTAAGACTATTCCTTATGTGATCATCGGCATGTCGAATTTTCCAATCGTGCTCGCCGTCGCAGTATTTGGCTTTAAAGTTCCGATGCGGGGTTCGCTGTTAGTTCTATTTCTCGCGGCCTTTGTTTTCATTTGCACTTGTGTCGCTATGGGGACGCTGATCTCAACTTTCTGCAAAAACCAGCAGCAGTCGGGTCTCGCTTCTTTTCTCTTTATGTTTCCGGCTATTATGTTTTCGGGTTTGATGTTTCCGCTCGAGAACATGCCGACCGTGCTCCGCTGGGTGGCCTTTTTTGATCCGCTCGCGCATTTCATGGGTTTGCTTCGAAACATCATGCTCAAGGGCGGCGGCGTGCAATACGTCGCCACCCACATTGGCATTCTAGCGCTCATGACTACGGTGCTGGTCATGTTCAGCTTTCGAAGATTTCATACAAATCTGACTTAGCTCCTCAGAACTGCGTACGGTCTAAGACTCACCGGATAGCAGCCGTTGGCCCGGTTTGTTCAAATTAATTTCCCTGAGAACCCTAATCGTGTTTTTGTAGCGCCAGGGCATTGATGCAATAGCGTAGTCCGCTCGGCTTCGGTCCGTCTGGAAATACGTGGCCAAGATGGGCCTTGCAAGCATTGCAAATCGTCTCGACTCGGGACATTCCGTGACTGGCGTCGCCGATATAGGCAACGGCGCGATCGTCAACGGGTTGGGTAAATGATGGCCAGCCCGTTCCAGATTCAAATTTTTCACCGGACTCAAACAGTGGGCTGTCGCAACAAACACAGTGATACAGTCCCTTCGAAAAAAGCCCGCAAAGTTCGGAACTAAATGGTCGTTCCGTCGCCTTTTCTCTCGTAACGGTATACACGTCCGGCGAAAGCAGCTGCCTCCACTCGGCTTCTGATTTCTCGACGCGAGTCACGGGATCGGGGTTTCCCTTTTGGCAGCGTTTCATAATCTCAGACCAATTGATCATGCGAAACTCCTTTTAAAGAAAACCGCCGGCTGTATTCATTGACGCAAATTCGGCCTCTGCCATCTTCGACATTTGCTCGGAGTTCCTGGGCTCTGCGAGTGCCTGGCCTGGCTTCGCCCAGAGGTCTTGCCCCTGATGCACCAGTTTAGAGCCTTGCCCGGCTTGCCCAGTTGTCTGCGTCAGTTGGACCTCGCCTTCGCAAACGCAGAGGTAAGTGGAGCCGTCTTTTTCCTCGAGCTGAAATTTGGTTCCTCGCACTCCCGCTACGGCGCCTTTTGTGGAGATCTTGAAATCTTGAGCGTCAGTGTTCTTGATAAAGTGAAAAAATCCTTGTCCACGGAGGAGCGCTAGACTTTTTAAACGAAGCGATCCTGAGTTTGTAATTTTAAGTTGCCCGCCCGCTTTGATGCGAAGCTGATGGCCATTGGGATATTTTAAATCTGCGAGCGAATGTCCGTCACTCGCGACTTCAATAGTTCCCTCGCTATCAATAGAGTCGCCAGTTTTCAAGCCATGGCCGTCAAACTTCACGCTGCCGACAATTTGCGTGGCGGTGAGAGTCGCTGCAGCCCACGAGCTCGTAGGCAAAAGGAAAACTACGACAAAGACAATAAGCCACAGGTCGAAACTTCGCATTTTGCACGCGCCTTTCGCTCGATTCAGGGAGTTTGGCCGATCAAGGTGGCTGGGTCAACAGCCGATCAGCACCTTAAGCAGGATCGAAAACAATCACTTAGCCGGCTGACCTTGAGTGATGGCTTCTGCTCTCGGCGCGTCGTGTCCGATCTTGAGCAAGAATTCTTTATCGCGAACATCGACGCTGAGTAAGTGAAGATCCGGGAAGGCCGGAACCAACTGTTTCGGATCAACTGTGACCTGCAGTGCTCTTGAGTGATCTTTTTCGACACCCACATACTTAAACTTGGCCCGGCCCTTCAGCGCGTGATCTAAGCGGTTCTGCATCGCTTCGAGAACAAATTTGCTCAAGAACTCAAAATCAATGCCGCCAACCTCAAGCTCACGCACGCGAGCTTCGAACACGTCGCTCGCGGTAGAAACCAGGTCAACTGTGGTTTCGAACGGAACGTTGATGAAAAACTTATGCCAAGTCCCAGCGACATGAACCCCATCATCTTTGAGTTCGATGGTGAGGTTGCGGAGACTCGAGCCCATCTTTTCTTTTTCTAGCCTCGCCAACTCTTCGCTTTCAAACATTGACTGATTGAGGCGCATGATGAGTGACGGTGCCAACTTCATGCCTTCGCGACTTGAAGGCTGAGTTTTTACATCTGGGATGTGAACCGTAAGCTCCGAATTGACGTCTAAGACAAAGTAGTTTTCCCCATTTCCATCTTTTTTATCGTGGACAATCCGAATGCCACCCAGCTCGGTTCCCTGCAGGTACGGAGTCAGCTGCGCGAGTTTGATTTTCAAGACGAGGGCGTTGCGGCGGGCTGCGAGCTCGTCGTTGAGGTTGAGTTCTTTCTCGCCCGTGAAGCCAAGCAGGTGTTCAAATTGCTTAGCTGCCGTTTCGAGCTGTTTTCGCTCAATCGGAATCGCGGCGATCTGCAGAGTGAGGGCTTCGCGCTGGTTCTTGAGATCCTTCAATGCGTCGGCATTGGTCTCAGTTTTAATGAGACGTTCGAGTCCTTTTTTCAAGGCCGTTAATTTGGCCGTGCGACGGTCGAAGCCGGAAAAATCGCCAGACAAAGCCGACAGGTAGCCGCGCGCTGACGCAAGTGCGAGCGAAAGAAGTTGAACTGGCATCACCACGCGGTCGGTTTTAGGATCTTTCGAGCCCGCTGGATAAAAGTAAGTTTCGTTGATAGGGAATTCGATCACTAAATGACCCTGTTTTGTAGCCTCGAGCTTGATCGCCGCTTGAAATCGGAACGCACCGAGTGCCGGGTCGAGATTCACAGCGCGCATCTCTTCCGTCGGAACCTGGACAACGCCGCGAAGAAAAATTTGCCCGTCTTCGGGTTCAAATGAGATTTTAATTTCTTTAATTAGTTCTGATTTTACGTGCTCTTTGAGTTGTTCGTTCATGAAATCCTGCGAAATGAACACGCTCGCCACTCGATTGCCCGGTAAAATGCTTGGTGTCGGAGATGGCTGCAGGTCGATACTTGCAGCTTTTGCGGCTGATGTGATAAGGCTGAAAGATAAAACGCATCCCAATGGTGAAGAGATAAAGTTCTTTCGCATTTTTCACTATTCGGAAATTTCGGCTGGAAACTGAACAGGTCGGGCTTTATTTCGCAACGCAACAGAGTTTGAGTTGGGGGGCGAGGCATGATTGCCTAGTTGTTTTGGTTGATCCCGGAACGCACTTAGGAAGTGGAATCGCTTTACAAAAATAGATGGACAGGACCTCGACAAACATGGGGGTTCTGGTGGCAA
>JAYTRM010000200.1:0-2867 GCA_043746165.1 Bdellovibrionales bacterium
CCCGGCGCCCATGAAACCCCGCCGCTTGCGGCGTGGGAGGTTCATTGAGCAACCAAGGGACGGCGGAATGAAACGATCTTCGAGGACGAAGGCGACTAAGAGAATGACTATCGACAGAAAAATCATCGAGGGCTTGGCTTCCGGCCATTCGCTCACTGCACTCTCGAAATCCTGTCTCAAGAGCAAAGATTACGTAATCAAGATCCGCAATCTGGGCTTAGAGCACGGTTTCATCACGCCGTCGGTGATTGCGAATAAACCTCACGTATTTATGACTGGTCCAATCGTGATGCCACCGTATCCGGAAGCGCTGTTCGTTTTTGCCGATGGGCGAACCACCAAACAATCAGCGACCGACATGTTGCTTGAAGAAAAGCGCGAGTGGATCAAAGAGCGACTCGACGTCGGATGGAGCCGTCAGACGGTATTCGAAGAAATCGGCCGCGCGATCGCTAGGGCGAACTTTTATCGTTATGTCGATAAACAAAAACTGATGACCGGAAGCATTTGCAAAAACGTGATCGAACTCATTCACCGCCCTGGCGAATGTCTGCAGGTCGATTGGGGCAAACTCTTCGACGTCATCGACCCGGTGACGAATAAAAAGAAAACGGTCTGGATCTTTATCGGCATCCTTGGTCACTCACGTTTTGAGATGGCAAGAGTGGTTGAGAAACTAGATTTTCGAACGACGATCGAACTTCTGACCAGCATGTTTGAAGAGCTCGGCGGTGTTCCAGAGAAATTGACGACTGACAATCCGAAAGTATTTACGAAAAAAGCCGACGACTATGAGCCGGAAATCAATCCGGCGTTCGAGCGGTTCGCGTCGGCGTATGGAATTAGGATCGAGGCTTTGCCGCCGGCTGATCCAAAGAAGAAGGGTAAAGTAGAGCGCATGGTGCCGGTAAAGCGGCGCTTGTTTGAGTCTTTCGATATTCAAACCTACACGCTCGAGAAAGCTCAAACGCATCTTGATCGAAAGCTTTCAATCACCAACGAGCGCAAGCACGGGACCCACGGACTTAAACCGATCGATGTCTTCATCAACGACGAAGCGGCGAAGCTGAAAGCTCTCCCGGCACTTCGCTATGAGCCGGAGACGATCACGTATCCGACGGTTCGCGAGGATGGCTACATTCTGTGCGACAAGAAATACTACCGCATCGACCCGCGGCTAAAAAAAGAGATCGCGACGGTGATCGCAAATTCGAGCGCCGTTTCGATTTACGTCAGCGGCCGCCTCATCGAGGTTTACCCGCGGATCACTGATCCGTTTCAAACTAAAGACTGCAAAGATCATTACAAAGAACCGTGGGAGAAGACGCTTCAAGATCACGGGCATTATTTAAAAAGTGCACGCGCGATCGGACTAGACGTTGAGCGTTTTGTTTCGGTTGTACTCGCTCGCGGCGAAGGCTTCGTCGATACCAGAATCGTGTGGGGTATTTTAACCCTCAACAAAACCTACACCGACTTCGACGTGAATAAGGCCTGCTCGGCTGCACTCGAACTGTCTCAGGTAAATATGAAATGCGTGCGGCAGCTCTTGAGCCTGACGGCGGTGCCGAAGAAAAAGCAAGCCGACCGTTCGGCCTCGGACTCGCCCTCCCAGTCGACTCGAGTCGGCCACGATGAAATGAAGGGAGGCAAATTTGCGAGACCGATGAGCGACTACAAAAAGCACCTAAACCTTGTTCACAGTAAGCCCTAAACAAATTGATACGATAAAAACGAAAGACGAACCAATGACAGTTGATACGATCAGAGACCAATTGAAGGCACTTCGCCTGCCGCAGGCGTCGGCGATGTTAGAGACGATTTTAGAGAAGCGGAAAACGAAAACCGACATCGGCTGGCTCTCGCTTGTGCTGGAGGCCGAGCTTGATCAGAGAAAGGACAATGCGGTCGAGAAAAGAATCATTCGGGCCGGCTTTCCTGAGCGCCGTAGCTTAGAGCAGTTTGACTGGGATTTTAACAACAGGCTCCCGCGGGAGAAGATCGAGGAGCTCGCCCAATTAAAGTTCATCGACAATAACGAGATCGCACTTATGCTCGGTTCTCCCGGCACAGGGAAAAGTCATCTGGCGATCGCAATCGGGATCAAGGCCGCCCAAGCCGGGCACTCGGTTTTTTGCACGAGCGTGAAAAGACTCGGAACAAAAATTCGAATTGCTCAAGAGCGAAACAAGCTCGACGTTTTATTTAAACAAATTTTGACGACGAAGCTTTGGATCTTAGACGACTGGGGTGTTGTCAGTATGCCGCGTGACGTGAGTGAGGAGATCTTTGATCTGTTCGACCGCCGAAAGCATAACTCGGCGATGATCATCACCAGTAACCGCGACGTCGACGAATGGCCGCAGGTCTTTCCGGATCCTGTCCTCGCCGGTGCCGCGATCGACCGGATGTTCGAACACTCTGAAATTTGTATCTTCGAAGGGCCGAGTCACCGCATGAAAGGGCGAATCAAATTTAGCGAAATTGACGCACGCCTTCCGGTCGATTAAGCCTTCATCCGATCAGGCGGTCGGAATA
This sequence comes from Bdellovibrionales bacterium, assembly GCA_043746165.1. Lineage (GTDB taxonomy): Bacteria > Bdellovibrionota > Bdellovibrionia > Bdellovibrionales > JAMPXM01 > JAYTRM01. Next base: position 2,539 of record JAYTRM010000200.1, read on the forward strand.
GGTGGGACGAAGCCGGTCGATTTACGCGGGACTGAACAATGTGGGCGATGATTCCGTCTTATTTCGGAAACAGTAGCATTGCGGTCACACCGCTCACGCACATTGCAGCAAAGCGTGCGGCCTATCTCATGGAGCAGGGTAACGACCAAGATACTGTTATCAGCGACTCCAATCACGCACTTGCGAGCGCGACCGGCCTTGAGCAAATCCAAGACATCACGAGCTTCAATCCTTCCAACCCTGCACTCCCGCTTTCGCAGCAGGGCATCAGTCCGGCTCACCCTTCCGCAAAGTTCGCGGTGCTTCTCGCCGGCCTATCGCAGTTATCC
>JAYTRM010000201.1:0-16261 GCA_043746165.1 Bdellovibrionales bacterium
ACCGCCTCATTCGGCGTGAGGCTACGCCTCAGACGGTCGAGGCAAGCCTCGGGGAATTTGACCCGCAGCGATTAAAGAGTCATCCAGAATCTTAAACAAGCGCCGACGAAGCATGGCGGCGTTTGTTGTTTATCACTTGTCGCCTACGCTCGATTTTGATCTGATCGGGAGATGACATCATCAAAGTGTTGGCTTGCTCTCGGCTTGGCCGCTTCATCCTGTTTATTTTCTCTCCGGGCTTGGTCATTTCCCGACTTAATTCGCCACGGTTATGTCAACTGCATTCAGTGTCACGTCAGCCCCTCGGGCGGCGGAACGCTCACCGACTACGGTCGAACTTTTTCTGGCGAGGGCCTGAGCCGCTGGACCACAAAAGATGAAGAGAGCATTTTCGAAGGCCTGGTGAAGAGAAAAGAAATTCCTTCATGGTTAAGTTTGGGCGGTGATTTTCGCGGCGTCCAGACGCTGCAGCAGAACAGCCAGACAACAGTCGCCGCCTACTACGTCATGCAAAACGATTTAGAAGCGGCTGTAAAATACAAAAAACTAACCGTCGATGGCTCTTTTGGTAGGTTTCAGCTCACCACCGAAACGCCGCAGTACAAGAGCCGCCGTTATTTCCTGATGTACAACTTTACCGACGAATGGATGGTGCGGGTTGGGAGATTTCTTCCAGTATACGGCTTCAATATTCCCGACCACATTATTTCAACACGGACGCCACTCGGTTTCAATGCAGGCCTCGAACGCGAAAACGTTGAAGCAAGCTGGATCACCGATAGCTACAGCGCAGTCCTGACGTTTTCACAAGGTCCGAATGAACTGCCCTGGGGAGCGCAAGAGACATCTGTCGAAGGCCAGTTCGCGTACGCGTTTAAAGACACTTACAAAATTGGCATCAACGGCTGGGAGGGCTATCAAAGCGGAAATACCCAGCGAAACCTGGCCGGTATTTTCGCTAACTTAGGCTTCACCGAAAACCTTTCTCTCGAGAGTGAATTTGATTGGCAGTGGCTCACCCCAGCCGCGACCGGCGTCACTCAACTTGGGTTTTTCGCTTATAATCGCCTCGGCGAAGAAATTACCAAAGGCCTTAATCTCCTTGCCACTGCTGAATTCTGGCAGAGCGATCTGAGTTCAGACGCATCGGCAGTCGAACGCTACGGCGCAGGATTTGAATTCTTTCCGCGTCCGCACTTTGATTTTCAGGGTTTTTGGACCAAAATCCGCCTGCACAGCGCGACGAATCTCGGCTATCAGGATTCGGCCTGGTTCATGTGGCACTATTATTTTTAGGTATGCTCACTCGACCGTCACCGACTTCGCTAAATTTCGCGGTTGATCCACGTCGTGACCGAGCGAATCGGCCACATGATAAGCAAGAAGCTGCAGCGGAATCGCTTCCAAAATCGGATTGATATTCCAATTCGCGTCCGGGAGCGAAAGGTAATCATCGCTGATCGCCTGAAGCTGATGGTCGTGGCCCGTGCCGATGGAAATAATTTTTCCGCCACGCGCCCTGGCTTCTTCGAGATTGCTCATCGTCTTTTCGTAATGCTGATCTCTGGGCGCAATCATCACGATCAGCATGCGCTCGTCAATCAACGCTAGCGGCCCGTGCTTCATTTCGCCAGCGGCGTAACCCTCGGCGTGCATGTAGGCGAGCTCTTTCAGCTTTAGGGCACCTTCGAGTGCGAGAGGAAAGTTGATGCCGCGGCCCATGTACAAGAGGCCCTTGAATTTTTTTAGTCGCTCAGCTGCTTCCGCGAAAAACTTATCGTAGCTCAGAACGCCTTCCATCTGCGCGGGAAGCGCAAGAAGCGAATCGACATACTTCTGTTCTTCCGCATGGCTGAGACGCTCGTGGAGCCGGCCCAAGTAAATTGCGACGGTGTTGAGCAAAGCCAGGGTTGAAACAAAAGCTTTGGTGCTCGCGACGCCGATCTCGACGCCCGAGTTCATGTACAGATGACCATCGGCTTCACGATCGATGCTCGAGCGCGGATTGTTGCAAATGCTCAACGTCAAAGCGCCGAGAGATTTAGCAAGCCTCAAGGCGGCGAGGGTGTCGGCTGTCTCACCACTTTGCGAAATGACAATCACGAGAGAGTTTGGTGGCACCACTGGTTCGCGGTAACGAAATTCTGACGCCAAGTCGCATTCGACCGGAAGTTTCGCAATTTTCTCGATGAGATATTTTCCGGCGAGACCGGCGTAATTGGAAGTTCCGCAGGCGACGAGGAAAACCCGCTCGATCTGTTTGAGCCGACGGGCGGTCTCAGCTGCGTCGAGTGACGGGTCAAGCTTAGCCAGAGCATCAACCGAACTTTGGCCAAAGCCCACGCGTGAAAGTTTGCAGCTCTTGTCCTTGAGATCGAGATGCGGAGCTAGGGCGCTCGCCACCGCCCGTGGCTGCTCATGGATTTCTTTGAGCATGTAATGCTTAAAGCCAGATTTTTCGGCTTCGCTCGCGCTCCATGTGATGTGATGGCGCTCTTTGCGAATAGCTTTACCGTCGATTGAAAAAAACTCGAGATGATCTTGACCGATGCGAACGACTTCCTGATCTTCGAGATAGACCACCTCTTGCGTGTAGGCCACGATAGCTTGGACGTCACTGGCCACGATCGTCTGGCCTTTGCCAACACCGATCACTAAAGGCGGGCCGTTTTTGAACGCGACCATGATGTCAGGTTCTTTTTCCCAAACCACCAAGATCGAGTAAGCGCCTCGCAATTCTGGTAAAACTTTTTGCACGGCCTCAAGTAAATTTCCACACTGTTTCACACGGCGTGAAATCAGGTGCGCGACCAGCTCTGAATCGGTGTCGGACGAAAATTTCACTCCCTCGCGGCCGAGTGAGGCTTTGATATCTTGATAGTTTTCAATAATGCCGTTGTGAACAAGGCTTACGCCATCGACCGTATGCGGGTGCGCGTTGCGTTCGCTCGGCACGCCATGGGTTGCCCAACGGGTGTGACCGATACCGATGTGGCCCGAGAATTTTTCGTGATCAAGCTTCCTTTGCAGTTCTGAAAGTTTCCCAGAGGCGCGGACCAATTTAAAAACGCCGTGATCAAAGATCGCCACACCAGCGCTGTCATAACCTCGGTACTCAAGGCGCTTGAGTCCATCGATGATAACGTCTTTAGGATTGAGAGGTCCGAGATAGCCGACTATTCCGCACATGGCTGCTTAAGACGTGAGGTTTAAGTTTCGACGTCTTTTTCCTTTGCTTTGCTTTTGGGAGACCAATTGAGCTTATTGACTTGGCGACCGCGGGCGACCGCGAGAGCTTTTGCAGGAACGTCTTCCACGATCGTCGATCCCGAGGCAATCACGCTGTCCGCACCGATTTCGACTGGCGCAACAAATTGCGTGTCACTACCGACAAAAGCGCGGTCGCCAATCACAGTGCGGTACTTCTGCCGATCGGTGGCGTAGTTGCAGGTGATCGTGCCGCAGCCAATGTTGACGTCTTCGCCGACCGTCGCGTCGCCAAGATAAGTCAGGTGACCCGCTTTGGAACGAGCGCCGAACTTGGTTTTTTTCATCTCGACGAAATTGCCGACGTGGGCCTCAGCACCGATTTCGGTCTCGGGTCTCAACCGCGCAAACGGACCGATCGACGCTTTATTTCCGACGACGACATTTTCGAAATACGAATATGCTTTGATGTGAACGCTGTCGGCGATACGCGCGTGCGCCAGGTAACAGCCAGGCTCGACGACGCAGTAGGCGCCGATCTTGGTTCGGCCGCGCAGGTAAACACCCGGATAAAGAACCGTTCCGGGGCCGACTTCGACCTCATCTTCGATGTAGGTCGTACGGGGGTCGATCATCAGCACGCCATCATCCATCAACTCTTTTCGTTTACGAGAAAATAAAAGCCGCGTTGCTCGTGCCAGTTCGGCTTGGTCATTCACTCCCAAGTTGACGGCGGCCCGAATGGGCAGCGCGGTAACCTTGTCGCCAGCCTCCATACAGATCGACAGAATATCGGTAAGGTAATATTCGCGCTTCGAATTTTCGTTTTTAATTCGCGGCAGGTAGTCGTTGAGCGTCTCAGCGCTACAAAGATAAATACCCGTGTTCACTTCGCAGATTTTCAGAGTCTCGGCCGAAGCGTCGGCGGCTTCGACAATCGCGCGAAGTTGCCCCATGTGACGAATGATCCGTCCGTAACTCCCGGGATTTTTCAAAACAGCAGAAGCCACGACGAGATCGCAGCGCGAATCGGCATAGTCGCGAACCAATTTCGTAATATCTGACACTTCGACAAGGGGATGATCACCATTGAGAATTAAAACGTCGCCCTTAAGCGTCGCAGGATCTGCGGCTTTGACAGCATCTGCCGTGCCCCACTGATTTTGTTGGGGATAACATGTTACGCCAAGCGGCTCGACCACTTTGCGGACCAGCTGCTCGCCGTATCCGACCACGACTCGAACCTCGGTCGCGCCCGCACCTTTGACGGCGTCGATCACCTTCTTGATAATAGGCACTCCCGCCACGGGATGCAGGACTTTCGGCAAGGGGGATTTCATCCGCGTCCCTTTTCCGGCGGCGAGCACAATGACCGAAAAGTCTTTATTTTTCATGCCCACAAACTACCTGCGACTCGACAACATGGTCAAGGCTCCCGTAAAGTTGATCCATGTCGTCTGACTTTTTCGCAACAGCTCAGGCCTCGATTTACCGCGATCCGAAGTGGGCGTTTTCTGCCATGGGAATTCCCATTGAACTTTACGCCAGCCAGACCTTGGCTGCGCTCTCCAGTTTACAGCCGATATTGCTCATGGGCGGGATTCACGGAGACGAGCCTGAAGGAATTCGCCTCGCAGGCGATACCCTCCGCTGGCTCTTGAGCACGGGCGATACGGTCGCACCGTGGGCCCTCATTCGCTGCTTAAACGTCGACGGGGCTGCGACAAATACGCGCGTCAACGGTCACGGCGTCGATCTCAATCGTAATTATCCTTCGAAAGACTGGTCTCCAGTCTTTGAAAAAGATCGATATTTTCCAGGCAGAAAAAGCGCGAGCGAACCCGAAATCAGAGCGGTCGTAAAACTGCTCGAGCAATTGCAACCGCGGCTCATCATTCATTGTCACTCCTGGAAGCCTTGTATCGTCGCGGCCGGCGAGAAAGCGGTCGAAGACGCCGCCAGATTGGGCCAGAGTTCAGGCTACCAAGTTGTGCCAGAAATTGGTTACCCAACGCCAGGCAGTTTAAGCTCATACGGCTGGCACGACCTCGGCATTCCCGTGATCTGTATCGAGGAAGTAGATGGCCTGAAGGATTCCGATTTAATTTGGCCGCATTTTGCATCGGGCATGAGGGCGGTGTTTACCGATCTTTCTTTGCGCGGAGCGAGGGCGAAGTCGAAATGACCTCAAGCGAACGTCCCACGCGCTACCGGCACATTGTCTTTGATCTCGACGACACTCTTCTCGATACGTCTCGACTTTTGATTCCTGTGGCTTCACGGGAGGCGCTCGAAAAAATGATCTCGGAGGGTCTCGGTGCTGACCTCCCGCAGGCCCTTAATGCCTGGTCAGAGCTCACGCGCAGTCCAGATCGCAGGCCAGATCACAACCGCCGCCGCCAGGACATCTTTACTCAACTCGCCGATAGATTTGGTGCTTCCGACGCAGCCCGGGTGGCCCGCCTCGGATCCGAGGCATTCTACAATCGCAAAGTTGAATCACACATCACGCTTTTCCCCGGCGCGCGCGAGATGATTGACAGCTTAAGAAAAAAATACTCTTTGCATTTGGTCACGGCGGGAAATTCGACTACTCAAAAAGACAAGATAGAGATTCTCAATCTCGGGCCACTTTTTGAGTCGCTCAGCACGGTAGATTCAGCTCGAGGTCAAACCAAAGGGCTGGCATTTATGCAAATCGCCAAAAACGGTGGCGGCCGCGCGAACCAATATCTCAGTGTCGGAAACAGAATCGACATCGACATTCTAGAAGCCAAACAAATTGGCTGGGATACCTGTTGGGTAAAATACGGCGAGCACGCCTCACTTCTTCCCCTACAAGCAAGCGAGCAACCCGATTACACCGTGGACAATGTTGTGGAGATCGTGGACAAATGCCAACTTTAAGGGCAAGCGTTCTCGTCATTGCTCATCCCGAGCCGGCAAAAATCGCCTTCGGCGCCGATTTTGCCGAATCGATCGAAGATGCGCGCAAACAAATTCGTGAATTTCGCTACCCGGTGATCGCTTTTCCAAGCTTGCCATCATCGAAAACGCCTCATGCGCCAGTCTCTTTAGACCAGAACGTTCGCCATGCCGATGTGATCGCGCTTCTCGATTTTGCCAACTCTGTCTCGCCACTTTCTCAGAGGGTCGTCATCCAAAACGACACTCCGGCTGAGGAGCTGCGCGAAATCATCAACATGGGCTCAGTTTTTCGCATTCTTTCATCGTGGAATGACGAGCGATTCGAACTCACAATTCAAGAGGCTCTCGAGGAATACCGCCTGCTGCAACAAAACGGCAAGCTCCTGCAACTGATCAACGAGCAAAACGAACGCCTCAAAAAGCTTTCGACCGAGCTCGAGGAGCGGGTCGATGCCCGACGCCGCGCTTTGGAAGAGAGCCGTAAACGTCTGCTCATGACCAATCACCGAGCCGAAGCTCTGCATCGCGCGCTGGTCGCCATCCACCGCGCCGGTTCGATTGGCGAGATGGAAAATCTCACCAACGACTCACTCAAAAATGTTCTGGGTCTGACGTGGACGCGAATTCTATTTAACTCGCAAGCCCGTCTTAACGTCACTTCAGGCGAGGACGGGCATTCGTCGGCCGGTGTGCTGGGCCAGGAGGTAGCCGCAGTCCATTCGGCACCACTCATGAGAGGCAAAGAAACTCTTGGCGTAATTTATTTCGCGCGCGGGCCACAGCTGCCGTTTTCTCGGGACGAAAATAGCTTCTTGGGACAAATCGCGGATGCCGTAGCCCTCGCGATTGATCGACTCACTAAACTCGAGCAAAGCGAAACTTTGAAGCATCAGTGGGAGGCGACTTTCGACGCTATTCTTGATCCCGTTTCAATCATCACTCACGATTACACCCTAGCCCGTATCAATCGCAGCTTCGCGCAACGCTCGGGCGGCGAGCCCGAAAAAGTTATCGGCCGAAAGTGTTACGAGGCACTCTTTTCGAGAACTTCGCCATGTGAGGGTTGCGAACTCGAAGCCCGCGGCAGCAACTTTCGCCTTAAGCCCGCCAAGACGACGGGCGGAATCGGGCGAGAGCACAACACGATCTACGACGTGTTCAGCCAAGAAATCCAGTTTAAACCAGATGGACGCGCGTTATTTGTGAATATGTACCACGATATTTCGGCACAGCTTCGCCTCGAGCGGCAAATTCTTGAATCGGCAAAGATGGCGGAGCTCGGCACAATTGGAAGTTCCATCGCCCACGAGCTCAATAATCCACTCGGCGGCATGCTCAGTTTCTTACAGTTGATCAAAATGGATCTCAAAGGACACGAGCCCTGGTATCAAGACATCGATGAGATGGAAAAAGGTGCACGGAGATGTCGCGATATTGTCGAATCTCTTCTCGGCTTTACCCGCAAGGGCACCGTTGATATCGACGAAGATATCGATTTGCGCGAAGTCATCGAACAAGCCTTGAAAATCACGGAGTTACAAACACGTTCGATGGGGATTTCAATGACCCTGATACTTCCGCCCTACCCAATCGAGGCGAGAGGCCAGTTCAATCAGTTGGCGCAAGCGCTGCGAAATTTCTTGCAAAACGCGCAGGAAGCAATCGCCGAAGAGATTGCTCTGCGCCTGCGCGATGTCACTCGATTAGAGAATAGTTCTAAATATTCAGGAGAGATTAAGATTGAAGTGGAGATCAACGATTCCTGGGCAATTGTCATCATCAACGATAATGGTACAGGTTTCGACCCAGCGCTCGCCGAGCAAATTTTTGATCCGATGTACACCACCAAAAACACCGAAATCAACCCCGGACTTGGTCTCACGGTCGCACAGCAGATCATCCGCGACCATGGCGGAAAACTCGAGATTACCTCTACCAAAGGTTCAGGGACCAGGGCAAAAATTTCCTTACCACGACTCCATTCTGAGGGAGTTTCGTCCAGTTTTTGATTGGCGGGACGGTTTCTTGACACTGAAATTTGACAGTCGCGCAGCCAATTCCCTAGCATGAAGGAAGAGCCAACAAGTCCATGATGGACGCAACTTTCTCAGGAAGGGAATGTTGATGCACCAACCCTCGGGTCGTAATTCGAGCTTTTCGAATTCGCAAACAGACAAGCCAGCAAACAATCAGTCGACCACAAACAGTTCATCCCGCAACCCGATTCGAGTGCTCGTGGTCGACGATGAATCAAGTTTGAGGACCGCACTGTTTCGCATCCTCGACCGCCAGGGCTTTCAAGTCATCACTGCCAACTGCAAACGCGAGGCCGAGGCATTGGCTGATACGGATCAAGCGCTCGATCTTGCGCTCGTCGATCTCAGGCTGCCTGACGGCGATGGCATTGAACTGATGCAAAAATTGCGCGCCACTCATCCGTCGATCCAGGTTATTATCTTAACGGGCCACGGTTCGATTGAACTGGGAGTGCGTGCGATTCAAAACGGTGCCTTTCACTTCGTCACGAAACCATTTAATATGGAAGAGCTGACGAGCGTAGTGAGTCGTGCTTTGTCGCAGAAAACTCTACAACAAGAGAATCATCAGCTGCGTACAGCTCTGCACCGCAAATATCGGTTTGACAATATTATCGGTCAAAGTGAAGAAATTCGCTCTGTTCTGTCGATGATCGAGCGAGTATCAGACTCGGACTCGACCATCCTGGTGACGGGCGATAGCGGCACTGGCAAAGAGCTTGTCGCCAAGGCTTTGCACTACAATTCGCCGCGCTCAAACAAGCCGTTTATTCCCATCAACTGCGGCGCAATACCGGGCGAATTGCTTGAAAGCGAACTCTTTGGCCACGTCAAAGGTGCCTTTACCGGTGCGATCGCCAATCGTTCAGGCCGTTTCGAACTGGCCAATGGTGGAACGCTGTTTCTCGACGAGATCGGTGAGCTGAGCCTGAACTTGCAAGTTAAACTCCTGCGTGTCTTGCAAGAGCGAAGATTTGAACCCGTCGGCAGCGCCAAAACTCTGGAAGCCAACGTGCGAGTGATCGCCGCGACCAACATCGATCTCGCCAAGGCGGTTGCACGTGGTCAATTTCGAGAAGATCTTTTCTACCGCCTCAACGTTATTCCCATTGGTATCCCCTCGCTCCGCAATCGACGCGGCGATATTCCGCTCTTGCTCCACCATTTTGTTCAGCACTTTAACCAGAGCAAGAATCGAAGCCTCCTCGGATTTTCGCCCGACGCACTAGAAATGCTTTATCACTATGGCTGGCCAGGAAATATTCGTGAGCTCGAGAACCTAGTTGAGCGCCTCGCGATCCTTAAAGGCACGGGCCTGATTGAAGCAGCGGACCTTCCTGAGCAGTACCGCCTGCACCAAACTCCGGTAGCCCAGCTGTCGGCCCAGGGCGATCATCTCGAAATTCCCGATTGCGGAATGGATTTCAATTCTGCGGTCGACGCTTACGAAAATTTGCTGATTCTGCAAGCTCTTGAGAAAACTGGCTGGAATCGCAACCAGGCAGCGACACTTTTGAAACTGAATCGCACGACTCTCGTCGAGAAGATTAAGAAAAAAGGGCTGCGCCCGCCTCCCGAGGCTTCGGCCTAGATTAGGGCTAGGTGTATCGAGTTGCGGCGACCGGGCAAATTTTGCCCTCACCGTAAAAAAATTAACCATTCAACAGTTTTCAGAAAATTTGCCACTACGTAAGCTATTGAAATTACTTATTTTATGACTCGATGCGCCTGGCCTGGCGATTGCTACACTAGGGCTGCAGGCACCCGCTTGATGCGGAATGCCTAAAGTGAGGTCGTTCATGAGAACCGCGTCGAGTCCCCGAATCACAATGGTCCTCAGCTTTCAGATGGCACTGGTGCTGTTTGGATCGCTGTTTGGATCCTTGGGATTGTGCGCGATTCCCTGCGCTCTTCGTTCAACGCTCGTTCACAAGTATGACTTCTCCCCTTCAAACTTTGATTTCTCGCAAGGATTTGATGCCACCGCAATTCAGCCTATCGAGTCGGCACGTGGACTTAAGTCTGACGATGTCGCCAAAGTCATTCCTCAAAATATGACGACTACAACTGACGGCGGCAAAATCGCGTCGCAAATTCTCGATCGCTCAGTCAGCACTTTTTTTGATTCTGATGCGATCAAAAAGAGCCAAGTCGGCCGCACGGCAAAAGAGGTTGAACAAAAACTTCAAACCGAGCAGTCGTTTGGCGGATCACAGCCCGATTCGATCAAGCACTCAGTAAAATTCACGATGAAAGCGACAGAAAGCCGCGCCGACCTCGAGTATTCGGGCATCACTAACGCGCAGGTGACGTACTACGTGGCGCAGTCAAAAACGAACTTTGAAGTGCGCGAGCCCGTCAAGGCATTTGGAACCAATTTGGTTTACAACAACATCATCACGCCCGGCGAAACTCGCAATACACTCAGCATGCGCTGGGGCTTCTGACCACTATACCATTACACCTTCGCGCCGATGTCGCGCCGAAGCTGCTGCCCTTTAAATGAGATCTTTTGGGCGGCGGCGTAGGCTTCGGTAATGGCTTGAGGTAAACTTTCAGAAACGCCGACAGCATTGACCACGCGACCTCCTGAGACGAGCCACCGATTGTTTTTTAGTTCCACTCCGGCGTGCAAAACGTAACTTGAAGCATTTTTATCAGCACCAAGACCGTCGATTTCTGCCCCTTTGATAGGTGCATCCGGGTAACCTTCAGCTGCTAAGACGACACAGCAACTGGCCTGATTTTTCCAACTGAGACGCTCGAGTCGGCCCGCAGAGAGTTCGGAAAAAGTACGGCCCCAGTCGCCTTGCAATAAGGGCAAAATAGCCTGAGTCTCCGGATCACCAAAGCGCGTGTTGAATTCCAGAACGCTGGGGCCTTCGGCGGTTATCATCAGACCGATAAAGAGTACACCGCGATAATAGAAATCTCTTTTTTGAAAACCGGCTAATGTTGGCCGCACAATCTGCTCATCGATGGTGCGTCGAAGCTCAGGTGAAATTTTGAGCGGTGCGATCGCTCCCATTCCTCCGGTGTTGGGGCCGAGGTCGCCATCCAACAGACGCTTGTGATCCTGTGCAAGCGGCAAGGGCTCGAAATCTTTTCCGTTGGTCAAAATAAGATAACTGATTTCGTAGCCCGGCTGAAACTCCTCCAGAAGCGCACGCGTTCCCGCCTCACCGAGAGTTCGGTCGACAAATATTGATTTTGCCTCCTCAAGGAGCTCTTCCAAGGTATGGCAAATGAAGACTCCTTTTCCGGCCGCCAAGCCATCGGCTTTGAGAACGTATGGGGGTTGAAAGTTTTTTGTCGCGTCGCGAGTTTGCTCGACAGTTGAAACCACAAACGAGCGAGCGGTTTTCACGCCGGCCTCACCCAGAAAATCTTTGCAGAAAATCTTGCTGCCCTCGAGCTGTGCTGCCTTCTGACTCGGCCCTACCACCGCGATTCCACGCTCGCGAAGACGATCTGTGACGCCGGCGATCAACGGGATTTCAGGACCGACGACGACGAGATCAATTTTTTCTCTTTCGACAATCGCGATCATCAATGTCGCATCCGTGACGCTCCCCGCGTGGCACTTCGCCTCCTCACCCATGCCTGCGCTTCCGGGAAAAGCATGCACTTGGTCAACAGACGGTGACAGCTTGAGAGCTCGGACGAGAGCATGTTCGCGACCACCTTGACCTACGACCAGGACCTTCATGGTTTCGCCTTTCCATAAGTGGCTTGCAACAGCTGGGTGCGTAAGAGGGATTAGCGTCTCCGTTACGAGCTGTCAATTGACCCAGCCCCGCTGCTGAAATTAAGATGAGGTTTCTCAACGAGATCCTGTGTCGCAGGCATAAAGAACATTACAATTTGGAGTTATCATGAGCCAAGCCACCAATCAAAGCGTCGGTCAGACGATCGTCGTCGTCGCCGGAAAACGAACTCCCTTTGGCTCCTTCGGCGGAGGTCTCAAAGACGTCGGCGCGACCAGTCTTGCGGTCACCGCAGGGCGGGCGGCACTCGCACAGAGTGGAGTGCCGGCCGCAGATATCGATCACGTTGTGGTGGGCAATGTCGTGCAGAGCGGTGCGGATGCGGCTTACGTTCCGCGCCACGTGGGCCTACATCTGGGAGTTCCAGTTTCGGTCGGAGCTCTAGGGCTCAATCGGCTCTGTGGAAGCGGATTTCAAGCTTGGGTCTCAGCTGCACAAATGATCCTCACCGGTGAGTCGAGTATCGTGCTCGCGGGCGGCGTCGAACAAATGTCGCAGATTCCCCACGTCCTCCGAGGAATGCGCTTTGAGGGTTTTCGTATGGGCAATGCGCCGATCGAAGACGCGATGACCAGCGCTCTGAGCGACACCTACACCGGAACGCCGATGGCAATCACCGCTGAAAATCTTGCCGAGAAGTACTCGATTTCTCGGCGCGAGTGCGATGAGTTCTCGATGCTCAGCCAAAAGCGCTGCGCCGACGCACTCGCTAAAAATCTATTCGAAATTGAAATGACTCCGGTCACCGTCACGAGCAAGAAAGGTGATGTCGTCATCAGTCGCGATGAGCATCCGAAGCCGGGCATTGCAGCAGAGAAAATTCACGCGATGAAAGCACTGTTTAAAGAAAACGGCACCGTCACGGCAGCGACCTCCTCAGGGATCGTCGACGGTGCGGCTATGTCAGTGTTGATGACTGAAGCCGAAGCGCAAAAGCGCGGCCTAAAACCTTTAGCGCGCTTAGTGTCTTGGGCGTCAGTCGGATGCGACCCAAAAATCATGGGCATTGGCCCTGCTGGTGCAATTCGCCTTGCGCTCAACAAATCCGGTTTAAAGCTTGAGCAAATGGATCTCATCGAAGTCAACGAGGCCTTCGCGGCGCAATTTTTAGCGGTGCGCAACGAACTCGGGCTTAATCTTGAAAAAACCAATATCAATGGCGGCGCCATTGCCCTTGGTCACCCGCTTGCGGCTTCAGGAACAAGAATTATGAACCACCTCGTCTACGAACTCGGCCGGCGAGCAACGGCTCGCTATGCCGTCGGTAGTGCTTGCATCGGCGGCGGCCAAGGCATCGCGATCATCATTGAAAAAATTTAACGTTACGTCACAGTTTATCAAAGGAAGATTCTAATGGCGGAAAGTAGCGAAAATGGATTTAAGCTGCAGGATCGAACGGCCGTCCTGACAGGCCCTTGCAATTCGACCAACCAAGCAATCGCCATGAAGCTCACCCAACTCGGGGTCAACCTCGCCTTGGTAGATCGCAACATCGAAAAGCTGCAGCGCTTCGCGGATCAGTTGATGGATGCCCGCGAAGTGCAGGATCGCTATGGCCGAGCTGTCGCGATACAAGCTGACCTCAGCAAGTCTCATCACATTCAAGATGCGGTCAGCCGGGCCGCCGAGTCGTTTGGTGGAATCGATATTTTCATCGACGGCCTCATGTCGACCGAGGTGCGTTCGTTCAGAGAAGGCAACGCTCTCGACGAACTCGATCGCATGGTGGACGTCAATCTTCGCTCGCCACTCATGATGACCCACGCTGTTTTACGCTTTCTCGAAGGCCGCAAACGCGGCCGAATCATTTATCTCATGAACGATGTCGGCCGGATTGGTCTTCCGTACAACACACTGATGGCCGCTACGCGCTCTGGCCTTTCAGCTCTGGCACGCACCTTATCGCGTGAAGTTCACGATCTCAATATCACGGTCAATTGTGTGGCGCTGGGACTCACCGAAGAATTTCTCTTGAGCCAAGCAGGACCCGAACAACTAAGCATTCAGGAACTTCAAGGCCGCATGACTAAACTCTACCCGCACGCGTCGATGACCGATCCTGACAAAACCGCAAACCTTGTCGCTTTTCTCGCCAGCCCTCTCAGCGTGGCCATTACGGGACAAACGATTGCAGTAAGTCAGGGACTTAGCTTTCTGTCTTGATGTAACGTTCGCGAATTTGCAGAAATTCGCGAAGCCTATGAAGTCCATCGAGCCACGAAGTTGGCCGTCGGCACAACGCGCAGTATAGCTCTAATGTGGATAAATTTGATCTGGGCAGAATGATGCACGATGCCAAGTGACAACATCGTGGATGACCGCTCACAGCGAAGCGTTACCGAGTAGCTGATTGTGCAGAAGCCGCGGCGGCTGCCATTGCGGCAGCTGCAGCTGAAGCCGCAACTGTGGCGGGAATTTGATCCGACGCGAATTCTCCCTGAACCGAAGTGTAGACAGTGTAACCATTTTGCGTAACTTGCGCGAGTTGCGATAGGGATTCGCCCGAAGAACCGTTCACCGTGTACTTATTAATGGTCGGCACACCCTGCTTGGAAGTCGCGACAAATTCAGCCGAAGTCGAAAGCGGAAGGACCATTCCAGTCGGTGTCAGTCCACCCACACTGAGATTGACTTTTCCGCAACCGGCTGAGGCCAGTGCCGCGATCGCAAATAAGATATGTTGATAGCGCATGATTTACCCCCGACCTAAGACTTATCGACGGGTTGGGCGAAAATGTTGAGGCCCGATACTCACCGACTCAAATCGAGGCATCAGTCCCGATTTTGGGTCCGATTTCCGGCCCGATTTTGGGCCTCAATTCCTGGCCTCGGGTCCTGGCCTCGGGTCCTGGCATCAAAGCTTGCGATCGATAATGAGCTTTCGCGCCAATTGAAAATTCTCGCTCGCAACGTAAAGACGCTCGATCATTCGAGTGCCTTCGTATTTTTGAAAAATTTCAGTGCACTGCTCGATCGGCACCGGCTTCTCCATCGGATCGTATTGGTCGACGACAAAAAGTGAGTGGCTACTTTGCGCCTGGGTCGCGTGGTACTTCGAAAGACGAGCGTGCGAGCTTGCGTGGATGACTTCGATCCCCTCCGCTTCAAGCATTTCACGCATGAGCTCTGGTCTCCGTGTCGGCTCCGTCGCGTGCAGTTCGATCAGCATTCGAAACGGTCTCTGCAGGGCGATTCGCTGCGCCCAACGATTTTCGACACCCTTCAGATGCACGTAGAGAGAGGCGTCGTTGCAGCCAATGTACTCATCGATTTCTGCAGGTAAATGGTAGCGACAGTCCGGCGAAACCAAGTAGCGGTGAAGCATCTCTTCGTAGACGATGCTCTTGTGATGAAAGTAAATCATGAGGTACATGTGATGACGTGAAATTAAAAAGTCATCAAACGTGTAAATTGCTCGACGATTGAGCGCCATATAGACATTGCCGCCAACTTCGTGCGAGGTCAGGTTGTTGAGTAGCCACTCGAGTTCGACCCGTCCGTAATTGGTGCCACAGAAATAAGCGTCGCGTTCGAGGTAGTCCATGCGGTCGACGTCCATTTCCGAACTGACAATCTGACTTAAGACGGGCCGCAAATTGAGGCCGTGATCGACGAAAAAATCATCCTTAACTTTCAATGTAAGATCAATCAACGAAGCAATCGCCAGGGGATCGATGTCACTAAAGTTTTCTCTCAACAGCGTCGTCAAGTTTGAATCGGTCAGAAACAAAACCGTGTAATCTTCGTGTGTGGCGCGGCGGTTAAGATCGAGCGGACGCAATTTTTGGTCGCGGTGTTGATAGGCCGAGATTTTTAACTGACCAAGCTTCGGCATCACTTCTTCGGTCGTATGGCTAAGTGGTCCGTGGCCAATGTCGTGGAGAAGCGCACTAAGTCGAACGGTCTGCCGCAACCGCAGGCGGTTGGCCTCACTCGAAAATTTATAAGACTTAAAGATTTGGTCAAAGGCGATGCTCGAGAGGTGCATGACCCCGACCGAGTGAAGAAAGCGGTTGTGCGTTGCGCCCGGAAAACTAAACTCGGCAAAACCCAGCTGCTTGATCGCGCGCAGGCGCTGAAATTCTTGGCTATCGATCACGGCCACTTCGGAGTTACTGACCTCGATAGATCCGTGTATGGGGTCCTTAATTTCCACTTGCGTCCTTTTCCGGCAGAACACTCTTTTTGAGGCAAAGCCCGACAAACATAGTGTTTTGCACGTGGCGAAGCAAATCCCACGCTTGCGCGCGCCGCGCTATTTGCTATGTATTCATGCTTATCGGAAAAGCGTACCCAGTCAGCCAAATGTGATATACGCTATCT